>NZ_LIUF01000002.1:300000-600000 GCF_001280425.1 Haloarcula rubripromontorii
ACGATGGTCGGGAATGGAGCGGCCGCCGTTGAATCGGACGCTGTCCATATCGAGTAGGTCTCGCACGCAATGGAGTATACTCCGAAACTCTGCGATCAGTTGGGTTACCCGATTTGATATCGCAGTATGCGATTTATCGGTGCAATCGCCATTCATCTTCTGCTCGTCGATGAACAGCTAAATCAGGGTGAGCAGCGGCTAAAACACCGCTATTCAGTAAACTCGGTAATAGAATCGAACGCGTCGGCCGCCAGCCGTTCAGCGACTGCGTCCCTGTCCACGTCACTGATTTCCTGTGGATATTTTCGTTCGAAGTAGCTCACAATGTTCTCGACATCGCGAGTTAGCAGTTCCCGGGCGTTTTCGTGGTCGGTCGGGACGGCCTGGGGCCAATCGAAGACGACAACGCCCTCATTCGTGACGAAGACGTTGTACTCGCTCATGTCCGCGTGGACGTACCCCTCGCGGTAGGCCGTCTGCATCTCTTCGAGGACGAGATCCAGAATCGGTAGTACCTGTTCTGTTTCGAGTTTCGTTCGGGAGAGTTCGACACCGTCTATCTTTTCCATGACAATCGCATGGCGGTTCGTGTCGATTGGCTGTGGGACCGCCACGTCCGGATACAGCGTTTCGAGGGCATCGTACTCTCGCTCGGCGGCCTTCCGAGCGGTGTAGAGCCAGGAGACGTGGTCGCGGTCGGCGGTGTACTCCCGCTCTTTCATCACTTCGCGGAAATTGGTGTACCCTTCGCGGTGGTACTTCAGGGCCACCGGCTTGTACGACTGGGCCTCGTACACGTCGCTTTCCTTGCCCACGCCCAGCGGTGAGCCGACACCCTCGATGGTGTCGCGCTCGGCGAAGGTGTGGAGCGCGAGCGTGTCATACCCCTCGAAAGTGAGCTTGAACCCCTCGTACTGGATGGTCTTCCGTTCGACCAGGCCGCGGTCCGCACACCGGTCGAGCCGGTAGTCGACGTCTTCCGCCGTCAGCCGGGAGAACTCGGTCAACTTCTCGCGGGCGACGTACTCCGAGAACCGCATCCCCTGCTCGACGCCGGAGAGCAGATGGAAGTCCTCGGGTTCCAGCTCCGCCATCACTGAAGCCACGTTCTGGACCATTAGCGTTCTCTACTCGATGGACTGGTAAAAGGTCGACGCGTTCGCCGGATAGATCTGATAAACCTTTGAACGCTATACAAAATCTCTCATCTCGTCTCAGACGTTGCTGTATCGGCGGACGCCAAGCGCTCTGCCCGGCGTCGGCTGGCGCAGATGGGCGTGAGGTGCTGCGGTGTTCGAACGCTGCCTGAGACGGCTGCGCTACTATTTCGTATCTGTCTGACTTGACCCGCTACTTCGGTGTTTCGTGACCGAAACCGCACTTCGGTCGATTGATCGTCGAATAAGACCTCATTAACCTACAGAATCACACGTTTTTATTTTGGCATCATACGTCTGTTATCGCTACTGTACTGCCGTTTCCGCATCTCAAAATGTGACTGATAAGGCTCGAAAATGGCGGTAGCTGGTCGCACGCTCCCTTCACACACGATGCAGCTGAAAGAAGCGGTAAGCCGAGTATCGACTCGAAAATATGTTCCTAATCACCGTGACAGTATATGTAAGGCGAACGGCGACTATGTTCGCCGACTGTGTGCCCGTTAAGCTACTCTCTACTTTTCATTATCTAAACGCAAGTGTGTCGTGTGAGCAGACAACATAAAGACGAGCTCAGGGATCTGCTTCGCTCACTTGCGTTCAATTCTCACGACCGTCGGCTCGCGTTTCCGGTGCTGTTTGCCGTCGGTGCGGAACTGTATTTCGTACTGACAATCACACTCGGTTCTGCCCGTCCCCCGATGGCTCCCGACGCTGGCATCTTCCAGCATCTCGGCTGGTATCTGACGCGGGGCGGTCGATTGTACGTCGACGCCTGGGAGCCGAAGCTCCCGCTGTCCTACGAGACGACCGGTGCTCTGGCGATGCTGGCCGGCGGCGACATGTACCGGCTCCACCTCCTCAGCGTGGCGCTGATGAGCGTGGCGGTGTGTGGAATCGTCGGGCTCGTCGTGATACTCGTCCACGACATCACCGGCGACGATGTCGCTGCATCGCTGGCCGGCCTCTCGATGTTCCTGCTGCCGGGGTTCGCCGTCCGGCCCGCCTATGGGTTCAAAGCAAAGTACCTCTTTGTCCTCTGTGGACTCCTGGCGATATACCTGTACACGCGCGAATACCCGGCGTTGAGCGGTGTGGCCGCGGCGGCCAGCGTCGGGTACTGGCAGGCCGCGGCCATCTTCCCGCTCATCGTGGTTGGACTGGCCATCCAGCAGCGAGACGTGCGGGCGCTCGAACGTGTCGTCGCCGGCGGCCTCGGTTTCACTGTGGTCATGCTTGCGCCGGTGTTTCTCGTCTGGCACTCGGTCTCGGAGATGGTCGTCCAGGTGCTGCTCGTGCCGCTACAGACCGAGGAGCAGGCGTCGATACTCGCCCGACTCGTCGCCGGCGTCGTCCATTTCAAGTGGGCGTCGCCGTTCGTGGTACTGGGCGGCCTCGGACTCGCGCACACCGCCCGGTGCTGGCTCAGGGGCGACGACAGCGTGGTCGGGTGCACCGACTGGTGGATTCCGGTCGGCGCGGCGTGGTTCGCATTCCTGATATTCTTCGTCGACTTCGAAACCGGCGGCTACACCGACCTCATTCCGGGGCTCGCGTTCGTCGCAATCGGCGTTGGGATAGCCGCTGCGACACTGCGTGACCGACGACGGAGGCAGGCGCTCACCGCGGTTCTCGCGCTGGTTCTCGTCGTCAACGTCGCCGTCCTCGGTAGCGTCGGTCTCGTCTTCACACCCGTTGAAACGCCGGGACCGGTGCCGATGTCAGACCTCGAAACCACCGGTCTCCCGGAGGCCTACGGGGAGAGCGAGTCGGTGCCCGATGTCCGGTACATCTATTGGCAGCGGCTCGAACCGTCGGCGTGTCACTACCGGCTCTCGGTGATGGAGTTGCGGTGGCTCGACAGAGTCGACTCGTCGGTAGACAGTCGCTGTCTCGACTTGGGGACCGCCAGAGCGAGGCTTGCAAGCGGCTAAGACTCCGTAGAGTCGTAGTCGGAGAGCGAGGTCTGTGTCGTTTCGACAGAACCTGTGATGATGTAGGGGACGATAATCCGGAAGAACTGAGCGGCAAGCACCAGCAGGATCGGCCCCAAGAAGATGCCGTAGAAGCCAAACGCGATGGGGCCGAGGATGTACGCGAACATCAACAGACCGACGTGAGTCAGATCACCGCTGACGTACGGCCGAATCAGGAAATCCGGGATGGTGTCGACGACGACTAGCGTGACCACAAGGAAGAGGACAACCCAGGCCAGGGCTGCCGTCTGTCCTGTGACGACCGCGGAGACCGCAAGCAGTGCGGCCACGGGCAGATAGACGATTTTCATCCCGACCACTGGAATGAGGCTGCCGATGCCGGTGAGCGCGCCGACGAGTGGTGCAAACGGAACCTGCACTGAGCCTGGCGCGACCAGATTGTACAGCGAGAACACGAAGATCCCGATAACGCCCGTCACCAGTGCGTTCAAGATGTTCCCGAAGAGAATCGAGGACAGTTCCTCGTCGACCGCCGCCGCGTAGTTGCGAAGGACACCTGACCCGTCGAAGGTGTCAAGGAACCAGCCGACAAGTCGCGGTCCGTCGGTGAGCAGGTAGTACGTTCCGGCAAACATGATGAACACGCGCAGCAGTAGCGCCGTAAGCATACTCACAGAGCCGATGAGCGTATCGGAGACACGCCCCAGCCACGACTGGACTGTCGCGTTTCGCAACAGGTCGATCACCTCATCCGGCCCCATCGCCAGCACATCTGAGAAGCCGAGGTCGGCGAGCGGCCCCGGTAGCGACCCACCCTGCAGATCTTGAAACTGCGAGAGGTACGCCGCACCTAGACCACCTTCGCCGAAGAACGACTGTAACTCGGGGACAATGAGGACGATCGTGTAGCCGACCAGAAGCACGAACGGTAACAGGAAGAAGAAAATCGTGGCCGCCGCGTGGAGCTGTTTCTGGTAGGGGACGGCCCGACCCAGGAACGATTCGGGTAGCGGGAGCCACCCGAGCCGTCGATAAATCGGTCGGCTGGCGTAGTACAGAAAAACGGTGAACACGAGCGTCGGGAGGAACTGGGACAGGACGAGTCCGACCACGAGGAAGAGTGCTACGCCCGCGATAGCAAGGAGGACGCGCCGTCCGAGGTCGGTACTATATTCCATATGTTTTCAGTACAACATCTCGATAAAAAATAAAACCACCGGTCGGCCCAATGGCTGTTAGTGATCGGGGCAAAACGGGTGGCTACAGCCCCTCGAACTGGGTGATCGCCTCTCGCCAGTCTTCGGGGATCGAGCGCGAGGATTCTGTGTCGCGGTCGTATGTGACGACGGTTGTTTCTCCGGTCGCAGCCACACCATCTTCGGTCCGGACCTCGTACTCGAAGGGGAAGCTCTTCTCGCCAAGACGTGGAACCCGGACGGCAACGGCGACTGCGTCACTGATCTGGACGGGCTGGATGTAATCGACTTCGAGGTTCGCGATGACCATGCCAGTGCCCGACTCGCTGCCCGAGAGCAGCGCCTCGCCACAGTCGACCACGTCGTGCAGGTAGTCGATGCGAGCCTCCTCGAAGTAGGTCGCATACGTCGCGTTGTTGACGTGGCCGTACGTGTCGATGTCCGTGTACCGGACCTCGACGTCCGTCGTGTACTCGAAGCTCATGTCAGCAATTCCGCGTGTTTCTGTTTGAGCTTCTCGATTTTCGGCGGGATAGTCAACTGGCAGTAACTCTGGTCCGGGTTCTTCTCGAAGTAATCCTGGTGATACTCCTCGGCGGGATAGAACGTCTCCAGCGGTTCGACCTCGGTGACGATGTCGCTATCGTAGCCCGGCTGGACTTCCTCGATGAAAGCTTCCACGGTCTCGCGCTGGGTCTCGTCGTGGTAGAACACGGCCGAACGATACTGCGTGCCCACGTCGTTACCTTCCCGGTCTTTCGTCGTCGGGGTATGCGTCGTGAAGTGGACCGCGAGCAGGTCCTCGTAGCTCACCTCCTCGGGGTCGTAGGTGAGCTGTATGCACTCTGCATGGCCCGTTTCCCCGCGACAGACCGCCTCGTAGCTGGGGTCGGCGACGTGTCCGCCAGCGTAGCCCGAGACCACGTCGACCACCCCGTCGATCTGTTTGAACACCGATTCCGTACACCAGAAGCAACCGCCCGCGAATGTCGCTTGGTCAGTCATCACCCGGTGTACGTGCCCGGCATACAAAACTCACTGGCTGTCGTCGCAGATGGATGCCTACCTACCGGTCGACCTCGCCCATGATGGTGTCGAGACTGCCAATCGTCGCCACGAGGTCTGGGACGTATTCACCGCGAGCCATCTCGGACAGCGCCTGCACGTGGGAGAAAGAGGGACCGCGGATCTTGAACCGCGCTGGTGTCTCAGTCCCGTCAGAACGGATGTAGATGCCGAGTTCGCCCTTCGCGGCCTCGACGGCGCGGTAGATTTCGGTGTCAGCGTCGGGCCGAAGCGTGCGGGGCACGTTCGCCTGTATCTCGCGGTCGTCCTCGGGCCAGTCCTCCAGCAGGTCGACGCACTGGCCGATGATCTTCGCGGACTCCTCCACTTCGCGCAGGCGCACGAGCAGGCGCGAGAAGTTGTCGCCGCCCTGCTCGGTGACGACCGACCAGTCGAGTTCGTCGTAGTAGCCGTATGGGTCGTCCCGACGGAGGTCGTAGTCGACGCCGGACGCTCGGGCGACCGGCCCGGTACAGCCGTAGGCTTTCGCGGTCTCAGCCGAGAGGTGACCCGTGTCGACCGTCCGAAGCTGGAGAATCTCGTTGCTGGTGAGCATATCGTGGTACTCCGTGAGCTTGTGCGGCAGGTCGTCGAGGAACGCACGGATCTTCTCGAAAAACGCCTCCCGAGGTTCGGGCAGATCCCAGGCGACGCCGCCCAGCCGCAGGTAGTTGAACATCAGCCGCTGGCCGGTCAGGTCTTCGAGAATGTCCTGAACGAGTTCGCGGTCCCGGACGCCCCACTGGAAGGTAGCGGTGAATTCCCCGACCACGTCAAGCGCGTAGGTCGCGACCGCAAGCATGTGCGAGAGGATACGTGAGAGTTCGCCGCCCATTGTCCGGATGACCTGGGCGTACGCCGGCACCTCGATGTCGGCGAGGTCCTCGGCCGCACGGGCGTACGCCCACTCGTTCAACAGGCCAGCTCCGCCCCAGTCCCACCGGTCCGGATAGGGCATAATCTGGTGGCGGTAGGTGCCCTGCTGACACATCTGTTCCTCACAGCGGTGGATGTAGCCGATGTCGGGGTCGACGGCAGCGACCTGCTCGCCGTCGAGTTGGGCGTTCAGGTGGAGGACGCCGTGCGTCGAGGGGTGGTGTGGCCCCATATTGATATGCATCGTCTCCGGCCCTTCGCGGCGGTCTTCGAGCAGGCGCTCGTGTTCGCGGAAGGAAACGATCTGTGGCTGGTCCTGATTGTAGTCCCGGCTCAGCGGGTGGCCCTGCCAGGTTTCGGGCAGGAGAATGCGCCGGAGGTCGGGGTGGTCTTCGTACTCGATGCCGACGAGGTCGTAGGCTTCCCGCTCGTGCCACGCCGCCGTCGGGTACACGGACGCGGCGGACTCGCTACTCGGCGACTCCCTGGGTGTTGGCACAACGACCGAAAGTTCCTGTGTCGGGTCGTCGTAGCGCCGCAGATGATAGATCGTCTCGAACCGGTCGGCGTACTCCTGGGCCGTCACACAGGCACAGTGGTCCAGACCGGCCTCGGTTCGCAGCGTCGAGAGGACGGCCTGCACCTCGTCCGCGCGGATGACAACGGCTGGGGCGTTCTCGTGGCGTTCGGTGGAGAGGACGTGGTCGGCAATCGGCTCGATAAGCGGATGAACGTCGTCGGCTCGGTGGACTGTCTGGGCCATCTCCGTGGTCGCCCGTTCGCCGGCTGCCGCCCTCGGCCTGTCCCCTCATGCCCGAGGTTATTTTAAATACCTCCTGGAACGGTCAGGTATGAAGTACGTCACGCTCTCGCTGTGGATGGCCCAAGAGGTCCGACACCCGATGCACCAGTTCGTCGTCGACCACGACGGCTACGAGGCGAGCTATCTCCTTCGGGGCAACGACATCGGAGCCGATCCCCAGACTCTGCTGTTTCACGTCGACGGGTTTCCGCCGGAGCCCTATCGGGCGGCGCTGGAACAGGCCGACACCGTCCGGGAGTACGCCATCTCGACGTGCCCCGACGAGACGTTCTACCTCTACGTACAGGACTCGCCGTCGGCGACCGATCACGACCTCGTCGACGCGCTCACGCGGGCCGGTCTGGTCATCGTTTCGCCGGTCGCTTACCGTGCCGACGGCACAGTCGGACTCACACTGGTCGGTCCGGGCGGAACGGTCCAGCAGGCAGTCGAGACGGTGCCAGACGGCGTCTCCGTCGACGTGCGGGAGGTCGGAGAGTACGACAGCCGGCGACTCGACACCGGCGCGGCACTCACCGACCGGCAGTTCGAGGCCGTCGCCGCCGCCGTCGACTGTGGGTACTACGGCAGCCCTCGGGCGGGGAGCGTCGACGATGTCGCCGACGAACTCGGCTGTGCTCCCGGAACTGCCGCCGAACACCTCAGGAAGGCTGAGGCTCATGTGATGGCTGACATACTCGAACAGCGCCCTGAATCGACGGCGTAGTCCCCTCTGTTCGGGAACCGCTGGAGCGGCCGACGACCGTCCCGAAAAACTATAAACTCAAGAAGAGTGTAATCTAGTGTTGGGTTGCGAACACACCACAGGGCCAGCGGCGGCCCAACTCAGGACCACACTACCATGGACACAGTAACCATCGACGACGTACCAGTCGAACGGAACCCGATGCAGGTGCATGACATCCGCAAGCCCGTCTCCAGAAAACTCGGGACCGAGCATTTCGCGGCGAACTACTTCGAACTCGACCCGGGCGATTCTTTCTCGGGGAGCCTCCACCGCCACCACGATCAGGAGGAGGTGTTCTACATCGAACAGGGACAAACCACCTTCGAGGTCGGCCTCGACCGCGAGGAAGTTGACGTGTCGGGCGGTGAACTGATACGCTTCGAACCCGGCGAGTTCCAGCAGGGGTACAACTCCGGCGACGAGCGCGTTATCGGCTGGGCCTTCGGCGCGCCCGGCGCAACTCACGACTGGGACGAGCTAGAATCGAGAGCGCACTGTCCGGAGTGCGACGAAGAAACGACCCAGAGCGTCGCCCTCGCCGACGGCCGGTTCGAACTCACCTGTACCGGGTGCGGGAACGTTCAGGGCTAGGGCCTGCGTCTGTTGTTTTCGTGGGTGGAAACAGGCTTTCCGGCGCTTTGCACAACCATACCTCCGTCGGGCAGCCCAGCGACTGCTAGCCCACAATACATATCGCATCGCGTCACGAAGCCCGGGTATGTCACTGGCCGACCTAGAGTGGCGCGTCATCGGCGAGGAAACACGACCCGGGCCGATGACGATGGCGCTGGAAGCGGCCGCTGCCGAAACCGTCGCCGAGGGCGGTCCGGCAACGGTACGAGTGTACACTTGGCCCGATACGCTGTCGCTTGGCTACGGACAGGACCCCGACACCATCGACTGGGCGTTCTGTGACCGCGAGGACATCGGGGTGACGCGCCGACCCACCGGCGGTGGGGCGATATATCACGACAGCGTGGCTGACATCTCCTACGGCATTATCGCGCCGGCCGACGCCGTTCCGGGCGATCTGATGGCGTGTTACGAGCAGTTCTGCGAGCCGGTTTTAGATGCATTCGAGCGCATGGGCGTCGACGCCACTTTCGCTGACGACGAGCGGTCGGCGGTCCATCAGCCGGCCTGTTACCTGCGGCAACTCCATCCGGCCCACGATATCGTCGGCCCTGACGGCCGCAAACTCAGCGGGAACGCTCAGTATCGCCAGAAGGACGCTGTCATCCAGCACGGCTCCCTGTCCGTCTCGTTGCGTCCCGACCGCCACTGTGGCTGTTTCAGCGCCGACCCCAATTCCGAACGGTTCGGCGAGCGTGTCGGGGCGATAGACGAGTACGCCGATATCGACCGCGCCGAAGCCGTCGAGACGCTCCGCTCGACGCTGGCTGAGTGGGTCGATGCGACCGAGGGCTCGTGGACGGACGACGAACTCGCCCGCGCACGCGAGCACGCAGAGGAGAAGTACGCTGCAGCCGAGTGGATACGGCGGTCGCCCTGACACCACTACGAAACAGTCGAAGCGCCTGAAAAAAGCTAGCAAATGCTAGCGGATTGTTCGGGGTAAAAGGACCATCTGGGTTCAGTAGTGTGCGATGGCTCTCAGCGTCTCCGGCGTTACGCTGTAAAGCCTTCGAGGACGGGATACTATCAACAGCGCGCTCTGTGCGAGAGTACCCTGCTCACCGCCAGTACTTCGCCTATTGCTAAAACCACAGCTAATATCTTCACCCGGCAAGTGTGCGTTGATGGCTAACCGAGAACAAGATTGGTCGCCGAACCAGTTGAATCTGGATCTTCTCGATCAGAACGCGCGTGACGCCGACCCGCGGGGGAACGGGTTCGACTACGCTGAAGAATTTCAGGAGCTCGATCTCGACGCGGTGAAAGCGGACCTCGAAGAGCTGATGACGTCATCACAGGACTGGTGGCCGGCTGACTACGGCCACTACGGGCCGCTGTTCATCCGGATGGCCTGGCACAGCGCCGGAACCTACCGCACCACCGATGGCCGCGGTGGCGCGTCCGGTGGCCGCCAGCGCTTTGCACCCCTTAACAGCTGGCCCGACAACGCGAACCTCGATAAGGCACGCCGGTTGCTCTGGCCCATCAAAAAGAAGTACGGGCGAAAGCTCTCGTGGGCGGACCTGATTGTGCTGGCCGGAAACCACGCTATCGAATCGATGGGGCTCAAGACGTTCGGCTGGGCCGGCGGGCGCGAGGACGCCTTCGAACCCGACGAGGCGGTCGACTGGGGCCCCGAAGACGAGATGGAGGCCCACCAGTCCGAGCGCCGCAACGAGGACGGGGCACTCAAAGAGCCCCTCGGCGCTGCGGTTATGGGGCTGATTTACGTGGACCCGGAGGGACCAAACGGCAACCCGGACCCGCTCGCGTCCGCGGAACACATCCGCGAATCGTTCGGTCGGATGGCGATGAACGACGAGGAAACGGCCGCACTCATCGCCGGCGGCCACACGTTCGGCAAAGTCCACGGTGCCGACGACCCCGAGGAGAACCTCGGCGACGTTCCCGAGGACGCCCCCATCGAACAGATGGGGCTGGGCTGGGAGAACGACCACGGCTCAGGGAAGGCCGGCGATACGATCACCAGTGGTATCGAAGGCCCCTGGACGCAGGCGCCGACCGAGTGGGACAACGGCTACGTCGACAACCTCCTTGATTACGAGTGGGAACCCGAGAAGGGGCCCGGCGGGGCCTGGCAGTGGACGCCCACGGACAAGGAACTCGAAAACACCGTTCCGGACGCCCACGACCCGGGCGAAAAGCGGACGCCGATGATGCTCACGACGGACATCGCGCTCAAGCGGGACCCCGATTACCGGGAGACAATGGAGCGGTTCCGGGACAATCCCATGGAGTTCGGTATCAACTTCGCTCGGGCGTGGTACAAACTGATTCACCGCGATATGGGGCCGCCCGAGCGCTTCCTCGGTCCGGCCGCCCCCGACGAAGAGATGATCTGGCAGGACCCCGTCCCCGATGTCGACCACGACCTGATCGGGGACGAGGCGGTCGCCGACCTCAAAGCGGAAATCCTCGACTCTGACCGCTCCGTCTCACAGCTCGTCAAGACCGCCTGGGCATCGGCATCGACCTACCGCGACAGCGACAAGCGCGGCGGGGCCAACGGGGCACGCATTCGGCTTGACCCACAGAAGAACTGGGAAGTCAACGAACCGGCACAGCTCGAAACAGTCCTTGCCACGCTCGGAGACATTCAGGCGGAATTCAACAGCGGCCGAACCGACGACACGCGAGTCTCGCTCGCTGACCTGATTGTGCTGGGCGGCAATGCGGCCGTCGAGCAGGCTGCGGCCGACGCCGGCTACGACGTGACGGTCCCGTTTGAACCGGGCCGGACAGACGCGACGCCAGAACAGACCGACGTCGACTCTTTCGAGGCACTCAAGCCGAGAGCCGACGGCTTCCGGAACTACGTCCGTGACGACGTCGACGTGCCGGCCGAAGCGCTACTCGTGGATAGAGCGGACCTCCTAGACCTGACTCCCGAGGAAATGACCGTGCTGGTCGGCGGGCTCCGCTCGCTGGGTGCGACGTATCAGGGCTCCGATCTGGGCGTGTTCACCGACGAACCGGGAACGTTGACAAACGACTTCTTCGAGGTCGTTCTCAGTATGGATACGGAGTGGGAGCCCGTCTCGGAGTCGAAAGACGTCTTCGAGGGGTACGACCGAGAGACGGGTGAACAGCGGTGGGAGGCGTCCCGCGTCGACCTGATATTCGGGTCTCATGCCCGACTGCGCGCCATTGCGGAGGTCTACGGCGCTGACGACGCCGAGGCCGACCTCGTCGACGAGTTCGTCGACGCGTGGCACAAGGTGATGTGTCTCGACCGCTTCGACCTCGACTAGATTCCTGCGAGGCGTCGTTTCACTCACTCGCTCCGCGGTCAGAGCGTTTCCTCGATAAACTGAGAGACGATGCGGTCCTCGGCAGTCCGGAGCTGATACTGCACGGTCGACCGAGGCTCGTCTAATATCGATGCGAGGTCTTTGACCGAGACCTCCCGCGGTCGCTCGTAGTAGCCGTGGGTCACGGCGGCTTTGAGTACCCGCCACTGCTGGGGCGAGAAGTTCGTCGCGACGCGTTCGGTGGCCTTCCAGTTTCCGGCACTGGTGATATGGGACACTGAGAGTGTGACGCCATCGCGGAGGTTCGATTCGATTCTGTCGTACACCTTGCCGATGGGGTTTGACCCCGGATAGAGGACGCGCCAGCGGTACTCGTTGCCCGTCCGTCGAGATTCGAAGATAGTCCCCTCACTGACGTGCCGGTGCAGGAAACTCGGCAGCGACTGACAGCCGCTGATCTCACGACGGAGCGTGTACACTGTTCGCGATGTCTCCCCGCGGTCCAGCACGTGGTACGTCCGCGCTGTCTCACAGCTCACGACGTCGAAACACTCGTTACAGCGGTCTTCGTCCAGGAAGACCTCGTCGAACGCATGCAGCGCTTCGGGTGTCCCCTTCGCGTGGTCGAGTCGCCACATATGGTCGTCACCGACGAAGATGGCCGAGGACCATACAGAGAGACTTTCGTACTGTCGAAACACGTCCATCAGGCTATCGGCTCCTGCGTCGAACTGCAGGACGAATTCGAACTCGCGTGTTTCATCGACTGCGGCCTGTGATTCAGTCATTTGGCTATTACTAACTTTAGAGAGTCGTTATAAGTCTGTTACTGGTCCGTCAAGCACAGGTCTGTTTATTTGGTTGACTATTGATAAAACACTCTGTCGGTTCACCCTTGCCCTCACGTTCGCAGGGACGGGACTGCGAGAGCGGACTTTCGACAGCCATGATAACAGACTCACGTCACCGTTTTGTGGCAGCCCGGCCAAGCGGTGGCATGGTCCCGTCCTCCCCTGATGATAACCCCGTCGACACCTCCACCGGCCCTCAGGCAACCGACGGCAGTGTCGAAGACCTTTCCGAGGAAGAACTGTACGCGATTGTTCGGGTGGCTACCGAGGACGCAGTACTTGGCGCGCTCGGCACGCTCATGTTTGTCGGTATCGGCATCGTACTGGTCTCCTGGGGCGCAGCGTTACTAATGTCAGCAACGCCGCTTCCAGCGGCTATCGGCGTGGTACTCGTCCTGTTCGGTGCATACCTCGCGCTATCGAGCCTCCGCATGATCCCGCCCGTCCGCGAGTGGGTCTGAGGCGGTCGGGTATCTCTGTTCACCGGCCTGTCGTCCAGCTCCGACGAAATCCGGATACGAGCTATACCCGACCGTGGCACTCCGGAACCTCTTTTGTCGGGCGTCACCGACCGGTGTGCATGGTACGAGTCGGGGCACACACCTCTATCGCCGGCGGTGTCTACAACGCCGTCGAGGAACAGGTCGAGTACAGCGGCAACTGCGGGCAGATCTTCTCACACTCGCCGCAGGTCTGGCAGGACCCCAACATCGACGACGAGGAGGCCGAACAGTTCCGCGACCTCGCAGCCGACCACGGCGTCGGCCCGTGGGTCATCCACTCGTCGTACCTCGTCAACCTCTGTACGCCTAAAGACGATCTCCGCGAGAAGTCACTCGATTCGATGCAGAAGGAGGTCGACGCCGCCGCAAAGCTTGGCATCGAGTACGTCAACGTCCACCTCGGAGCCCACACCGGCGCGGGCGTCGATGGCGGGCTGGACAACGCCGCCAGCGTGCTGGACGACCTCGACATCCCCGATGGGGTCACAGTGCTGGTCGAGTCCGACGCGGGTAGCGGGACGAAACTCGGTGGCCAGTTCGAGCATCTGGCGACGGTTCGCGAACGAACCGATCAGGACATCGAGTTCTGTCTCGACACGGCCCACATGTTCGCCGCGGGCTACGACCTCTCGACGCCCGAGGCCGTCGACGAGACGCTTGCGACGTTCGACGAGGTCGTCGGGTTCGAGGACCTCGCCTGTGTCCACCTCAACGACTCGAAACACGAGTGCGGGACGAACAAGGACGAACACGCCCACATCGGCGAGGGCCACATCGGCGAAGACGGGATGCGCGCGTTCGTCAACCACGACGCCATCCGCGACGTGCCGCTGGTGCTTGAGACGCCGACCGAGGACGGCAAGAGCTTCGCCTGGAACATCGAGCGCGTCACGGAACTCCGCGGCGACTGATTTCGACCGCGGTACTTTTGAGTGCGACTCGACTCTGAGGAACTGTGCGCAGGTTCTCCGCCGACTACCTCGAAACCACCCGCAGGGGAATGTGGGCTGACTCCCGTGCGGCGCTCTCGGACCTGCAGTTGGACGAGTGTGAGCGCGTTCTCGACGTGGGCTGTGGAACCGGCGAACTGACCCGCGTCCTCCGCGAGGAGACCGACGGGACGGTCGTCGGCCTCGACGCCGACACGGACCTGCTGGCCGCCGCCGGCGACCCGGCCGTCTGCGGAGACGCGACGCGACTTCCCTTTGCTGCCGACAGCTTCGACCTCGTGGTCTGTCAGGCGCTGCTCATTAACCTCCCCGACCCCGAACTCGCGGTTCGGGAGTTCGCCCGCGTCGCCACCGACCGGGTGGCCGCCATCGAGCCGAACAACGCCGCCGTCACTGTCGAATCGACCGTCGACGCGGAGCCGGCGCTGGCCCGCCGCGCCCGCCGGCTCTTTCTCGATGGGGTGCGGACGGACGTTACCCTCGGCGGCGATGCCGCCGACGTATTCCGCGACGCGGGGCTGTCCGTCGTCTCGACAACGAAATACAATCAGGAGCAGCGCATTGAGCCGCCCTACGACGACGCGGCGATACAAGCGGCCCGGCGGAAGGCGACTGGAACGGGGCTGGCCCACGACCGTGAGACAATTCTCAACGGCGAGGCGACGCCCGCCGAGTACGACGCACTCCGGGAGCGCTGGCGGTCGATGGGACGGGACGTAATCGAGCAGATGCAAGACGAGACCTACGAGCGCCGCGAGACGGTGCCGTTCTTCGTTACTGTCGGCGAGGGTCCGTGACCCGCTCGCTACCGAGTTCGGGGAGCAGAGTGCCCGCCAGTCCGTAGACTGCGATGTCCAGCAGACTGGCGAGCAGGCCGACGACGCCCCCGACGACACTGGCGACACCGACCCCGATGAGAAGCACCAGCAGCACCGACTGGAGGCGAACCCCGCCGCTCTGTAGCGTCGAGACGAGTGCCACCGCGAGCAGTCCCAGCAGGAACGTGACGCCCGCGACACTCCCGGCAGCGGTACCGTGGAGTACGAGCGTGCGAACGCCGGCCGAGTCGAGCGGCACCCGGCGGTGGACCCACCGAACGGCCAGAACGAACAGCGCCCAGAGGTAACAGAAGACGGCGACGCCGACGAGGGTGTTCAGCCCGGCGAGCAGGTCGGCGAGGTCGCCGCTCGCGTGGACGGCGAGGACGCCGAGCAGGACGAACAGGGTGGTGTCGAACGTGGCGAGCGTCCACGTCACGAGTGACACCGGTCGCGTGAAACTCTGTTTGCCGTCGCGCGCTGGCTCAGTCTCACTCGCTCTGTTCGCCATCTCCACCTGCTCACGCTGGTCCTCAGCCATGCGCGAGAACCTCCGCGAGGACGACGATGCCGAGGAGGACGGCCGCCGTCGCGCCGTACGCCTGCGAGAGCGTTCGCCGGAGGGCTGGGGGCAGGTCGTCGAGCGTATTCACGCGGTCACCGATCCGAGCGAGGAGTAGCGTGCGGACGACCGAGCCCCCGACAAGGACGACGACGACGGCGAGTTTCACCAGCAAGGTCCGTCCCCAGTCGGTTCCGGGACCCGGCGGTCCGAGCGCACCGAGGTTCCCGACGCCGGTGACTACGAGCACGCCAACGCCGCCCCAGAACAGCCACTCGAACTGCCGCGCGGGCGCGAGCGTGGCGATAGTGCCGCTCCGATAGCTGTACCAGAGACCGGTCGTGCCGCCGACGAGGGCCGCCATCGCGAGGACGTGGAGGGTCCGAATCGGGAGGGCTGCCATAGCTGTCGGTTCAGCGGCACGTCGCAAAGAATGACGGGGTCATCCCGACTGGTCGATTGTCACCACGCCCTCGCCCGTCGTCAAATTGTACCGTGTCGACGGGTCGACGGTCAGGCTGACGACGCCGCTGTCGAGGGCGTCCGGGAGCTTGAACCTGACGACCGTCGACCGAGCAGTGAAATCACTGGTGTACACGCAGGGCTGCGTGTAACAGCCGAACGCGTGGATGCCGTCCGCCGTCTCCTCGATGCGTTTCAGGTGTGGAACGATAGACCCGGAACCCCAGCCGGTCTGGACGACGAGGACGGCGTGACTCCCGAAGTCGGTGTCGGCGGCGAGGCTGTACGCGTCACTGCTGTCGTTCTCGAACCGCTCGATGTCCTCGGCCTCCGTCAGGAGTGTCGCATAGAGCTGGTCACCGTCGTCGTCCGGGGCGCGCGCCAGCCCCTCGCCGGCAAACAGCGTCCCTCGGGTCGACTCCTGTTCGAACGACAGCGATGGCTCGGCCGGCATATTCGCACAGAGATACAGCGGGTCGCGGTCGCCCTCACCGGAGTCGTCGATATTGCACTCGACTGCCTCGACCTCGTATGGCGGCGTCTCGACTCTGTCTAGCCCGTCCGGAAGCCTGTCTAGCGCATCCGTCGGCGTTTCGTCGGTGGGCGTCTCCGGCTCTCCATCGTCGGTGGCTGTCTCCGGCTCTCTATCGTCGGTAGGCGTCTCTGTGCCTCCGTCGTCCGCTTCGGTGTCGGGATCAGTTCCCGGCGACGGATGTGTGCGTGTTTCCGCGCCGCCGTCGCTACCGCCGTTCCCGCCCGGCGCGAGACAGCCGCTCAGGGCACCAATCGCAACGCTACCGAACAGTCCAAGGGCCGCTCGACGCGTTCGTTGCATACGATTCCCTTCCCGTGATAGGGGTGTATCCCTTCTGTTCGCTCAAAACCGCGTTGTAGCTGTCATGGCCAGTGATGTCGCCCGTCGATAGACCCTTGCGGTGTGAGCGGCTACGGACGACACGTGCCGACTCGCGTCTCCCTATGATACCACCGCTCGTCCACCGCTGTCCGGAGTGCCGTCACATGACCTGGAGCCGCCGGTTCACGGCGGTTGCGGACGGCGAGAGCGGCTCGCGGCTCGTCGAATGTCCCGCCTGCGGACACCGGTTCTCGACGGTCGACGCGCCCTGGCTGCAGTAAGTCGGCCTGTCCAGCGCCGGCACGGTGAGCGCTACACCACGTCGCCTCGAACCGTCGCGCCCTCCTGCTGTGCCCGGTACTCTTTGACCGCGTCGGCAGCGTCGCCGGCCGCCGTCTCGTCCATCCCGAGCATCGACAGCGACTGGGTCAGCGTCGGGAAGACGAACTCGTTGTCACGGAGCTTCTGGAACGCGTCGGGCGACCGTTCGCCGTCGAGCCACAGACAGGCCCCCCGGGGGTCCAGAATCTGCTCGTAGTCGTTTCGCATCTTCGCGCCCTTGAGCCGCTGGGTGACGTTGTCCTCGAAGGACGCGTTACACACTTCCAGATGGACCGGCTCGTCGTCGTTCAGGAGGTGGGCGGCGAGGCACTTCTCGGGCGCGGCGTGGCCGTTGGCGTTCGCGCGGATGTACTCGGGGTGCTCGTCAGCCCACGCGGCGCGAACGGTCTTGCCGACCCCGTCGACGCCGTGACTGCGCTGGAACTCTTCGGCGCGCTCCGGCGCGTCTTTGAACAGGATGTCTTTGGTGACGTAGACGTCCAGTCGCTCGACCGGGTCCAGTCCGAGCGCTACGTCGCCGTACACCCACACCTCCCGGACCGGGACCGGCATCGTCTCGTCCTCGACTGTGGCGACGATTTCCTCGACCCGCTCGACTGCCTCCGGACGGTCCAAACTCATTGCTTGCTCTACTGTTTGCGCAGCCTAAACGCTGACTCTCCGTGTCCGCTCCGTCGCGTGTCGCACAGACCACTGTGGCGGTCCGTCCGTGCATGGTGGTCAGCTCCTCACGTGGTCGGCAGCGATTTCGCTCCCTTTGACACAGGCGACGGTGCCAAGCCCCGGCCATGTGGTGTCCCCGGCGAGGTAGAACCCCTCGACGCCCACGTTCTGTGGAACGGCTCCCTGATTCGCGTTTGCCGGCGTCTGCCTGTATCCCCCGACTGCCCCGCGGGGTCTGTTCGTGAACTGCTCGTAGGTGACCGGCGTCGCCATCTCGGAGACGACTGGGTCGGTCCCGAGGTCGGGATAGACAGTCCGGCCGCCTGCAAGTAGTTGCTCGCGAGCGGCTGCCTTCTTTTCCTCGTAGGCCGCCCTATCAAGGCCTTGCCACGGCTCGACTGCACAATGTGTGGACAGCATGACTGCCCGGTGTCCTGCCGGTGCGCTCACGTCGTCACCTGGCGCGGAGACGGAGACGAACATATTGTTCCCGTTGCCCAGCGGTTCGTCGTAGGCCTGGAGAATCTGGTGGTGCGTCCGCTCGCGGCTATCGACCTCGGCTTCCGGGACACCGAGAAATAACACGAGCGCGCTCCCCTCGTGGGCTTGTAACATCGAACAGTAGTCATCAAGTCTGTCGCCGACGACCGTCGGTGCGAGGCTCCTGGTAACGGGAACTGGGACAGTGCTGACGACCTGTTCCGCGCGGATCGGACCAGCCGCTGAGTCGATACGGAAGTCCCCGCCGGTTCCGGTTATCGACCTGACAGTGCGGCCCGTCTCGACCCGCCCGCCGATGTCCGTGTACTGGTCGACGAAGGACCTCCAGAAGCCGTACATCCCACCGGTCGCTCGGCCCAGCCCTGTCCGACGGATCGTCATCCCGAGAACGGCGTTCAACAGCGGCGCGTCATCGACCGTGGCATGGACTGTATCCTCGACGAGCATCGAGACGACTGCTCGGAGCGGTCGGTCGTCGGACACGCCGTGGGCGCGCATCGCGTCGGCCATCGTCCAGCGGAGATATCTGACCAGCGGAAGGTCCCGAAGGCCGACTGCAGTGGCGTTCCGAACGAGATCACCGACGCTCTGTATCGGCATTTTGACGTCTGTTCTGGTGAGTCGCCAGAGCCGCGCTGAGAGGTCATCGATGAAGTCGTAGAACGCCAGCTGTCGCCTGTCGTCGCCGAGTTTCCTGCGCCGCTCGGCGTCCCAATCGGCCTGGTCGCGGTACAGCGTTACCGTTCGGTCCGGCAGCCAGACGTCGTAGGCGTCCTGTATTTCTAGTGATGGCGGCTCGAAGCCGACAGCCGACAGCAGCTGGCCACCGACACCCTCTGGGACGAAATCCACGAGGGTTGTCGCGCCGACATCGAACCGGAACCCCGCTCGTTCGTAGTAGCCTGCACAGCCACCGACGCTGTGATGCTGTTCGAGGACGACCGTCGAGTAGCCGTCTGCCTGCAATCGTGCGGCCGTGCTCATCCCGGCCACGCCACCCCCGATGACGGCCACATCTGCGGACTTAGTTTCCATAGGTGCTAGCCCACGTGACCGTTCCGTCTTCGACCGATGTGAGAGGGCTGACGCGTTTGATTTCGTTTGGTTGGACCAAAACCATTGATTCAGCTACAGGTAGGACGGACTAAATGGTTCTCCTCCAGAAGCCGAACGCTGATTTACCAGTGCTGTGTCGCTACTGACATGTCTACCGTCCAGACGCAGTTCCGGGACCTGACAGAGTGGGCCGAGGGCACCTCGCCGCTGTACGCCTCCCTCTGCCGAGACGCTGCTGAGGACCCCGCCGTTCTTGACCTTGCCTCAGCGGTCCCCGAGGACCGTCAGGCTCCGCACCTCCTGCTCGCTGCGGTCCACTACCTGCTCGACCAGCAGCACGACCATCGGCTGGCCCAGTACTACCAGAGTATCGTTGCGGACCCGCGAGAACCGGACGACGAGTGCTTTCCAGCCTTCCGCGAGTTCTGTTTCGACCATGCCGACGACATCCGGCCGCTCCTTCGGACCCGACGCACGCAGACGAACGCGGTACGGCGCAGCGCAGTCCTCTACCCGGCTATCGCACAGGTGGCCCGCGCCACCGACGGGCCGCTTGCGCTGGTGGAACTCGGGCCAAGCGCCGGCCTGAACATGCTGTTTGACCGCTACCGCTACGACTACGACGGTCTCGTAGTGGGTAACAGCGACTCGCCGATTACCATCGAGAGCAGCGTCCGACGCGGCGACCCGCCGCTTCCGGAGACGCCGCCCGCTATCCGCTCTCGGGTCGGTCTCGACCGCCATCCGCTCGACGTGACTGACGAGGCAGACAGGGACTGGCTCCGCGCACTCGTCTGGCCCGAACACGAGGAGCGGCGCGCCGTGTTAGACGGTGCGCTGACGGTCGCACGGGACGACCCACCCGCAGTTATCGAGGGCGATATGCTCGATGACCTGCCGGTGGCACTTGACGAGATTCCGTCCGATGTCCCGGTTTGTGTCGTCAACACGCTCGTGCTGTATCAGGTTCCAGCGGAACTGAACGAGGCGCTGACGACGGTGCTCGAAGCGCACATGGCCGAGCGCCCGCTGCACTGGCTCACCGGTCGGCGGGACCTGTCGGGCGGCGAGTCAATGGAGCTGGACTGGAAACGCCGGACCGACGATGGCATCGAGACCACGCATCTCGTCGACTACGAGCCCCACGGCGCGTGGCTGTCGTGGCGGCCCTGAGCGCCGCACGGCTTCCACGTCGACAATGCGATCGGTGACTGTCAGGTGTTTACCCGGGCTTATGTCCCCGCCACGGGAACGTTGGGTATGCAGATTCGCGTGTACGACGAAGGGGCTGCCCGAGACTGCCTCTTCGTTCTCGGCTGGGGGAATCGGTGTCGACACCGGAACGTCCAGTGGCTCATCGACCAGCTTGCCACGGCGTACCGCGTCCACGCCGTCGAACTGCCGACACATATCACCGACTACCGGCGGGAGTGGGTGGGTCCGGTCCAAGAGTACGCTTCTGACCTCGGCGGGTTCGACCTGCTCGGGCACAGTGCGGGCGGGCTGACAGCGGCCCATCTCGATACCGATGGTATCGGCAACCGAGTATACCTGAGTCCATGGTGGGACAGTGACTTCCCGGTTCCGGGGCCGGTGCTCGACGCTATCGCCTCGCTCCCGGTTACGAAACCATTCATCCCGGTTGATACGCTAGACGCCGACGCTATCGGCGACCTGGCGACGACCCAGCAGCTTGCGGATGCCCCGTCGTCGGTTTCGCCGGCGTTCCTTCGGACAGTGTTTCGGGCCCAGCGGTCGCTGCCGCCGACCCGGAACACCGCCGCGGCGTTTTGCTCACTTACGGACACAGTTGTCGACCCGCGTGCCGTCGGGGAGCGTCTGCCGGCCGACCGCATCCGACTGTACGACGGCGGCCACGAACTGTTCTCCTCGAGCGGCCGCGAGCAGACCGTCGAGACGGTTCTCGATGCGCTACAGCACGGCCCCGACGCGCTGTGACCGCTGTCTCCGACGATGCCGCGGTAAGCTGCCCTGCCGGACCCGAGACGAAACCCTCTCACCATTGCGGCCACGACTACTCGTCACGATGGAGTGCGACAAATGCGGCGAGAACGCGGTGTTACACGCGGCCTATTCCGGGCTGCACCTCTGTGAATCTCATCTCTGCCGAGCGGTCACAAAACGGGTTCGCCGTCGCATCCGCGAGGACGGCCTCGTGTCCGACGACGCCACTGTCGAGGACCCCGAGACGTGGGTCATCGGCCTCTCGGGCGGCAAAGACAGCGTCGTCCTCACGCAGATTCTGCACGACACGTTCGCCGAAGACCCTCGCATCGAACTGGTTGCGCTTTCTATCCACGAAGGCATCGAAGGCTACCGCGACGCGAGTCTGGAGGCCTGTGAAGAACTGACCGACGACCTCGGCATCGAACACGTCACCGTCTCCTACGCCGAGGAGTTCGGCGTCCAGATGGACGATGTCGTCGAGGACGACCCGGAAGGGATGGCTGCCTGTGCTTACTGCGGCGTGTTCCGCCGCGACCTTCTCTCGAAGTACGCTGCGGAACTCGACGCGGACAAACTGCTGACCGGCCACAACTTAGACGACGAGGCCGAGACGGCGCTGATGAACTTCCTCGAAGGCGACGTGGAACAGATCGCCAAGCACTTCGAGGCGTCGCTGGGGCCGTTTGACTCGTCTGCCGACGCGCCGACGGAACAGACGCGCGAGGCGCAAGACCATCACATCCCACGGGCCAAGCCGCTCCGTGACATCCCGGAGAAGGAAGTCGCGCTGTACGCCCGCTTCAAGGACCTCCCGGCACACATCACCGAATGTCCCCACGCCGAAGAGGCCTACCGCGGCGAGATACAGGACCTCATGCTCGGACTGGAAGAGAACCATCCCGGGACTCGCCACTCGATAATGGCTGGCTACGAGAAGCTCGCCGCGTTAGCCGCCGACACCTACGGCGGCGAGAACAGCGACACCGACTACGGCGAGTGTGACAACTGCGGCGCTCCGACGGCGCGGGACCTCTGCCGGAAGTGCAATCTGCTGGATGCGCTGGAAGCAGTCTGACCGAAGTCCCGTTTGTCAGACACCGCTGAGTAAAAGCGTCGCTCACGACCGAAAAACCGAAAGAAGAATCGCGGGCGTCGCTACTTGTTCGTCCGGATGACGTCAAGTCCGTTGTTCTTCTCGCGCTGATCCTGTCCGCCGTCAGTCTCGCTGTACCCGGCGTTGCGACCGCCGCTGTTCTGACTCCCGCTGTTCGGAGCGGGGCTGTCGAAGTTCTCGACGTTGTCGGACGCGTCGAAGGAGGTGTCGTCGCCGACTTCCTGAATCGCCTCGCGGGACTTGTTGGCCTGCTTCTGGGTCGTCGGACCGAGTACCTGAGCGGACTGGACGCCGGTCATGATGGCCATGACCCGGACCTTGCCCTTGTACTCTTCCTGAATCCGTGCGCCCCAGATGACGTTGGCGTCGGCCTCGAGTCGCTCGGTGATGTTCTGTGCGATGCCCTCGGCCTCCTTCAGCGTGAGGTCCGGACCGCCGGTGATGTGGACCAGGCCGCCGCTCGCGCCGCGGTAGTCCACGTCGAGCAGCGGATGGTTCATCGCGTCCTTGACGACCTCTTCGGTCTTGTTCTTGTCCTGGGTCTCACCCACGAGCATCACCGCGACGCCGCCTTGGTTCATGATGGATGTCATGTCGGCGTAGTCGAGGTTGATGAGGCTCGGCTGGGTGATGGTCTCGGAGATGCCCTTGACGGTCTCGGCGATGATCTGGTCCATCACGGAGAACGCCTTGCCGATGGGCAGGTTCGGGACGTAATCGAGCAGGCGGTTGTTGTCCAGCACGATGATGGAGTCCGCTTCGTTGCGGAGCTTCTCCAGGCCTTCCTCGGCCTTGACCGTGCGGGCCCGCTCGACGTTGAACGGCGTCGACACCATGCCGACGACGATTGCGCCCTGCTCTTTGGCTATCTTCGAGACGACGGGGGCCGCGCCGGTCCCTGTTCCGCCACCCATCCCGGCGGTGACGAACACGAGGTCAGCGTCGCCCAGCACTTCCTTGATAGTCCCCTGTGCCATCTCCGTGGCGCGCTCGCCCATGGATGGGTCACCGCCGGCCCCGAGGCCGTTGGTGAGGGACTTGCCGACCAGAATCTTCGTGTCGGCTTCGATCATCTTGAGGTGCTGTTTGTCCGTGTTGATGGCCACGGTGTCAGCGCCCTCGACGCCGATGTTGTACAGGCGGTTGACCGTGTTGTTGCCGGCGCCACCACAGCCGACGATGACGATGCGCGGGTCACCGAACCCGTCGACGTCCTCGTCGGACATCCGCTTCTTTTCTTGCTCGTCGCGTTCGAGGGCCTCGTTAACGATATCCTGCATCGTTACACCTTGGCCCAGGACCGCTTCTTTTCGGAGGCTTGTTCGGAGCCTTCCTCGGCGAGCATCTCCCGAACCGCCGAGCGAATCGCTTCGCTCCGATTGGGGTACTCGCCCGTCTCGACCATCTGTTCGACCTCTTCAATCTGCTGCTTCGGAATCCGTAGTGTCACACGCTCCATGTTTGGTAGTTCCCCTTGGGTAAGACGGCCCGGGCGGGGTCTGTTTACGCCCCGCACGAGCGTTTACACAGCGAAACCGCAGTACGAGGGCGGCATCCCCTCGCGTTCGCCGCTGTGTAAGACGACCGTCTTACGCAGAATAAACCACTGACCCTGATGTATTAAAACTTACGGGCAGTGTCATACACTTCCTCGTTTACGACGTTTGAAGCCTTCTGTCTGGCGCAAACGCCGATTTAGGTCTGATCGAGCACGTCCGCCGCGGGCGTTCGTCTCCCACAGCCCGGGCAGAATCCCCAGTCTGACCGGAGTTCATCGCCGCAATCACAGAACACCCGCCGGGACGCCTTTTCGCCACAGTTCGGGCAGTAAACGTGGTCAGAGCCCAGATTCTCACCGCATTGCGCGCATGTCTTACGTTCCTCTGTGTCGGTCCTGTCCCGCGTTTTCGGGTCTGTCTTACGCCCATTCGCGTCTGACGCCTGACCATCACTGTGGGGCCGCTCGTCCTCGGGACTTGCACTTTGGTCGGCGGTCCGCAGTCGTTCGGTTTCGGCGTTCGCTGCCCCTGCGCTTACGCCGTCTAACGAGATGTTTACGTTGACATCCTGCGGTTGCGAGGGCGGACGTCGCGTCTGCAGTCGGTCGGCGATGATACTGTCGACGCGTTCTTCGATGAGCTCGTCGATTGTCTCGGCGTCAGTCACGGACTCTGACGACGACGGTGGTTCCGACGCTGACGGTGACGCGTCTCCGAGATACTCTCGAAGCGCCTCGCGCATGACCTCGCTCTTCGAGGCGTCGAACGCCTCGAGTTGGTCGATGAGGTCATCGTCAGCACGGAACGTTATCTTACTCATCGGACTCGGTGAAGGTATTGTACAGGATGGTATTTTAATCTTCCCGCGCTGTCTGACGCCCGTCAGCTACTGGCATGACGCGATACCGTACCTTCCGCTGAGACGCCGTTCGTAGACTCTGTTGCCCTGTCTATCAGACCTCTGAGAGCGGGTCAGACGTGTCTGACACGCATCAGTGTGTCACTCCGCGTCGTGTGACCGTTCGGCGAACCCTCCGTGAATAACAACCCTTAAGTCCAGACGGCGGGGTATTTTCGGGTGTCGACCGCCCTTAGCTCAGACTGGTAGAGCAGTCGACTGTAGATCGACTTGTCCCCCGTTCAAATCGGGGAGGGCGGACTCCTTCTGATGCCGACTGCGAACGAAGTGAGCCAGCGGCGTCTGTCGAGTAACCCACTGCCCGATTTGAGCCTGGAAGTCGCAGCGGCCGAGCAAGGCGAGGCCGACCGTCTTCCTATGTTCAAATTGGGGAGGGCGGACTTGGTTTTCAGCCGGTGTCGAGTGGCTGTGAACTGGCTCGGTGCAGCTGCTGTGCTGTCGAATGCAAGCGTCGAGTATGTTCTCCGATCGGCGAACTACACCTCGAAACGCAGTCAATGCAGCACTAGAACCGCTCGCTCATCGCCGCCAGCCCGGCGTCCACGTCGACGGTCGCGCCCTGCTCGTCGAGCGCGTTGCCCAGCGCCGCGAGCAGGTAGCTGACGTTCTTGCGACGAGCGGAGTGGCCCATGCAGCCGATACGCCAGATGTCGCCTTCGAGCGCGCCGAGGCCGCTGGCGATTTCGAGGTCGTACTCGTCCAGCAGGTGCTGGATGACTGCGCCATCGTCGACACCGTCGGGCACGCGGACGGTATTGAGGCTCGGGAGCCAGAAGTCCTCGGGGGCGTTCATCTCCAGTCCCATGCCCTCGACGCCGGCTTTCAGCGCGCCAGCGACGCGCAGGTGACGATCCCAGCGTTCTTCGATGCCTTCCTCAGCGACGAGTCGCAGCGCCTCACGCAGCGCGTACACGTTCGTAATCGGGGCCGTGTGGTGGTAGGCCCGCTCCTCGCCCCAGTACCCTTCCAGCAGCGAGAGGTCCAGATACCACGACCGGGGCTCCTCCTCGCGGGTGAGGACCTTGTCCATCGCGTCGTCGTTGAGCGTGAGCGGGCTCGCGCCCGGCGGACAGGAGAGGCACTTCTGCGGGCCGGAGTAGGCCACGTCAATGCCCCATTCGTCGACGCGGAATTCGACGCCGCCCAGCGAGGTCACGCTATCGGCGACGACCAGCGCGTCGTTTGCGTGGGCAATATCAGTAAGTTCGGGCACGGATGGCTGGAGGACGCCGGTGCTGGTCTCAGCGTGGACGAACCCGAACACGTCCGGGCTGTGTTCGTCGAAGGCCGTTTCGACCGCCGCCGGGTCGAGCGGCTGGCCCCAGGGGGCGTCGACGGTGACGACCTCGCCGCCCGCACGCTCGGCCATACTTGCCATCCGGCCGCCGAAGTAGCCGTTCGTCGGAACAAGCATCGTATCGCCCGGCTCGACGACGTTGCCGATGGCCGCCTCCATCGCCGCGGAGCCGGTGCCGGAGACCGGAATGGTCCACTTGTTGTCTGTTCGGAACGTGTACCGGAGGAGGTCCTGGACCTCGTCCATGATCTCGATGAACGAGGGGTCGAGGTGGCCGACCAGCGGCGTACTCATCGCCTTGAGTACGCGCGGATGGACGTCGCTTGGGCCGGGCCCCATCAGTGTTCGATCCGGCGGTGTCAACTCACCGACAGCAGGTGCCTCATCCATATCGTCCGTTACCTGGTGACTGGGCATTAAAATCCGTGGTCGCAACTCTCTGGGTGGGACAGGGTCGGTCTCACGACTCCCCCGGAAGGCTAATTGGCCTGCCGTAGAAATGTATAACAGAGATCATATCTGCGCCGCCAGTCACCGGCTGCCACTACCCTCCTCCATAATCGCAACCGCCAGACGCGACTGGCATAAAATGTGTGAACGATCTACTCCGTTTTTACTCTCGTATTGCTAAGGTGGCGTGTGGTCGTCGATGGGATTGTTCGATAACGCGTCCCCTGGGGAGGAACCGAGCCGCCGGTACACCTGTCTGGTGTGCCGGGCGTCGTTCGACGTTCAGTACCACTCGTGTCCGGACTGTGGTGCGTACGACATCCGCCGGACGAAGTGGCTCACGTAGCCCCCGGCGTCCACGTTGGCACGTCCACCGGACTGCCTGCTATCGGGCTACACTGCCCTTTTTTGTTCGGGTTGTCGCCGTGTATCACAGCCACCAAGTGACTGCCGATGGGACAGTCGTACGTGAACCGACGACAGTTAGGGACGACGGGGTACGACGTGACGGATGTCGGACTGGGCACCTGGAACATCGGTGGTGACTGGGGTGACGTCTCGGCGGCGGAGGGCCGGGAAACGATCCGGACCGCGCTCGACGCTGGCGTCGATTTCATCGACACCGCTGACGTGTACGGCGACGGCTTCAGCGAACAGCGCATCGCCGACGTGCTCGACGAACGCGAGGCCCGGGACGAGGTGACCGTCGCGACGAAGGCTGGCCGCCGCCTCGACCCGCACACTGCCGAGCGCTACAACTACGACAATCTCTCCGAACACGTCGACCGCTCACGGGACTACCTCGGGGTCGACACGCTCGAACTGCTGCAACTGCACTGCCCGCCGACCGACGCCTACTACCAGCCGGAGACGTTCGACGCCCTCGCGCGGCTGAAAGACGAGGGGAAAGTCGATCACTGCGGCGTCAGCGTGGAACGCGTCGAGGAAGGGCTGAAAGCCATCGAGTACCCCGCGGTCGAGACGGTCCAGATAATCTTCAACATGTTCCGCCAGCGGCCCGCGGAGCTGTTCTTCGAGGAGGCCAAGCGCCGCGACGTCGGCGTCATCGTCCGCGTTCCGCTGGCCTCCGGACTCCTGACCGGGAAACTCTCCCGGGACACAGAGTTCCCCGAGAATGACCATCGGAACTTCAATATCGAGGGCGAGGCCTTCGACCGCGGCGGGACCTTCGCCGGCCTCCCGGTCGACGCGGGCTTCGACGCGGTCGAGGAACTTCGCCAACACGTCCCCGGGCGGATGACGATGGCCCAGATGGCGCTGCGCTGGATTCTGGACCACGACGCGGTGTCGACTGTCATCCCCGGCTCTACCTCGTCGGCCCACGTCCGGGCGAACGCGGCGGTCAGCGAGATGGATCCGCTCTCGAATCAGGTCCACGGCGCGGTGCGTGACATCTACGAGGAGTACGTCTTCGACGATGTCCACCATCGCTGGTAGTCGCTGCTTCGCCGATTTGTATGATTGCATATGTGTTTTCATGGTGGTAGAGTGCGATTAGTGCAGCAAAAATTGGCCCAAGATTCTGTTGAAGAGGTTGCTGCCGTACTTGAATTATGATAACGAATATGATTAATCTGGTGGCGGAATACATATGAATACAGACAGTTTCTGGATATCGTCGTATCAGAATTCGATAACGAGTCTGACGTACTATCGAGTGTGCTGCGCCTCGCAGTAGCAACTGACCCGCGGCAGTCGGCGGACGTATTAGGAACCGATGCCGGGTGGCCAAACCCGGCGTGAAACCGTCCCGTACAGGGGAGCATGGAACGGTGGGCGTCGGGAGAGTACGAGCACGAAGTGTGCTCGCATTTACTCCTCCGTGCTATCCACTGTTTGTTATACAGCTCTTTATCTGGTGACAGTCGACGGACTGGGTGACAGGAGGCGGCTACCGAATGTCGCTCACGCCAACTGGAAAGACATCGCCGTTGCACACTGCAACTGATGCCCCGGCAGGTGTTACAGCCGTTGGATTTGGCCATTACTGGCCGTTTATGACGAACTAGCCGCTTGCTACCGGCCGAACGTTGGTTCGTAACCACACTCGCTCCGGTGTGGGACAAGTCGGGGCGGCGGATGCGACGCAGTGGTGCTTAGTCCTCGGTCGTGAGTTTCGGGCCTGGCTTCCAGGTGTTGCCTTCGAGGACAACGAGGTCGTAGCGTTCGAGCACTTGGAGCGTATCGACGACCGCTTGTGCATCGAAGGAGACGGTCATGTCCTCGGGCAGTTGCTGAGCAATCGCACTGCGTGTCCCGCCGTCCATTCGGACCACTGTGTCAAGCAACTGTTCGAGGTCGTCGAGCAGTGAGACGAGCGACGTCGACCCATCGTCCTCTGTTGCCAGTTTCGACATGACTTCGTCGTAATTTCCCGATATCTCCATCGATACGGACACTGTTTCGTCTTCGAGGTCTTCTTCGTCTCCCATAGGACCAGATATGTGCACACTTATAGAAATACGTTTCTGTATCCCGAACAACGTGTGTATCTTTCGTCTGTTTCTCCGCAAATCCACTTTCACTATGTGTTTATATATTGGGAATAGTAGAATCAGAAATACGCCGTATAGCAATTTAATTCCCTATACAATACGATATACTATATTGTATGATCTTACACATCTTTTTTCAAGGTCAAAAATAGCTATATGGATATATAAGACGATATTTACTATCATCTATGCGTTTCTACAGCTGTCTGTCCTGTGTCAGGGGCGTCGCCCACGGTCTGGCTGTTTCAGTAAACAGAACGATACCGATAGCTTCGCTGTGATGCCAACAGACACGCGGAATCGAGCGCGACACGACAGGGCTCAGTTCAACGGGATAGCGACTGAGCGGCCCAGTCTGGCTGCTCAACCGGGCTAACTGTCACCCATACTGCTTGGACCGGATAACAAAAGTACGGGTATTATCCTTTTGAGCCTGCGTCTCACGAAACCGAACGGAATGGTCGTGAGCGTCCACCTATGGCGTACTGCGGGAATTATTCCAGTATACGGAACGCCACATCACAGAACGGTCTGCTCGCAGACGGCAGTCCGAGAAGCAGTGCAGGAATTCGGCGACAACGAGATCAAACCTCACGGAGCGGACTGTGACAGGGAGAAACGCTATCCAGCAGAATTGGTGGAGCAGGCGGCACAGTACGACCTCATCACCGACCGCGTGCTGTGGGACCGTTGATGCTGGGAGACTGCGCAGTCTACCGTCGAAGCGTGAGGAACTCTGCCGAGAACACAGCTTCGTCGGCCTGATTCAGCGCGGTGACTTCGGTCCGGACGACGCCCGTCGCAACCGTGTGGTCTCGCCGCTCCGTGTCGACGATCTCGGCCTCGACGTGAATCGTATCCCCCAGAAGCACTGGCCTGACGAACCGAAGCCGGTCGATGCCGTAGAACGCGACCATGTGTCGCTTTTCGGCCTCGTCGCGGGCCTGCCATACCAGCCCAGTGACGACTGAAAACACCAGCGCACCGTGTGCGATGCGTTCGCCGTAGCCCGAGTCGGCCATCCGCTCGGCGTTCGTGTGGAGGTGATTGAAATCCCCGCTGACACCCGCAAAGTTGACCACGTCGGCTTCGGTGATGGTCCGGCCCGACGTGGTAACGCTATCGCCAACGTCGACTGTGTCGAACTCGCCGGCCATCTTACCAGCCCTCACAAGCGGCTGTGAAACGCCGCTCCAGTTTCTGGTCGAGATGCCACTGCCCCGCTGGGACCCGCTGGCCCCGGGACCCTAGTCTGTTGCTATTGCTGGACATACACATGCCTCCGTGTCTCGCACCGGTGTTAATCCTATCGGGGGTCGTCAGTTACTCACGACGCTGCCACAGGGAAACGCGGCACCAGCCGTCCGCTCTGACTGTTCAACGATATTCAACGGAACCCGGCAGAGAGCACTCAGGACGTAGCTTTATTGGGGATGGCCGAGATGTCCGATGCGATGTCAAAGCCACACACGGAGCGGTTTCGCTTGGAGGGACAGCGGGCGATTATTACGGGTGCATCGAGCGGCATCGGCCGGGCAATCGCGGAGGAGTTCGCGGCTGACGGGGCCGACGTGGTTGTCTGCTCGCGCGAGCAGGACAACGTCGGCCCGGTGGCCGACGAAATCAACGACAGCGACCGGCCCGGTGACGCGGTCGCTATCGAATGCGATGTAACAGACCGCGAGGCCGTCGAGGCGCTGGTGGAGGCGACCGTCGACGAGTTCGGTGGGCTGGACGTACTCGTGAACAACGCTGGCGCGAGCTTCATGTCCGGGTTCGACGATATCAGCGAGAACGGCTGGAAAACCATCGTCGACATCAACCTCCACGGGACCTACCACTGCACGCAGGCGGCCGGCGACGCGCTGGCCGCGGACGGCGGCGGGGCGGTCATCAACCTCTCCAGCGTCGCCGGGGAACAGGGCGCACCGTATATGAGTCACTACGGGGCCGCAAAGGCCGGCGTCAGCAATCTCACATCGACGCTGTCGGCGGAGTGGGCCGACCGCGACATCCGCATCAACTGCATCGCGCCGGGCTTCGTCGCCACGCCAGGCGTGGAGTCACAGATGGGTGTCAGCGCCGACAATATCGACCGCGAGGCCGTCGAGCGCCGCATCGGCCTCTCCGAAGAAATCGCCGACATCGCGCTGTTCCTCGCCAGTCCGGCGTCATCGTACATCGTCGGTCAGACGATCACCGCCGCTGGCGTCCCACGGCTCGAAGAGACGCCCGACATCTGAGTATCGGGGAGTCCCAGTAACGGCGGTCAGAGTTGCGGCGTCACTCCGAGACGCCGAGCCAGCCCGGCAACTCGCGGAGGTCGTCGAACGCGATATCCACGGCGGGTCCATCCTCGGCCCCGTAAGCGACCGTCAACAGCCCGGCCTGTGTTCCGCCGTGCATGTCGTGCTCGTAGCGGTCACCGATCATCACGGCCCGTGCCGGTTCGACCTCAGCCTTTCCGAGCGCCGTTTCGAACATCGCCGGGTCCGGTTTGGTCCGCCCGACGGCCTCCGAAGCGGTGTACGAATCCATCGCGTCCCAGACGCCGAAGGTACGCAACAGTTGCTCACCCTCGTCGTCGTCCACATCGCTGATGACGCCCTGATGGAGCGGCGCGTCTGCCAGCTCCTCGATGGCCGCGACGGCGTCGGGGTTGGGCTCGGCCCGTTCGTCGCGGATTCTCCGGAACAGCGATTCCCACTCGGTTTCGTCGGGGTCTACGGCCAGAATTTCGTCGACTGCCCGCCGGTAGCCTTCGCGGGCCGGTCGGAACGCTGTGCCCTCGCGGTCGCCGAAGTACGTTCCGAGGACATCCCGCCATCGGTCGAGGGCCGCGTCGGACCCCGCAGCTGCCGGGTACTCCGCACACAGGCGGTCAACAAACTCGCGGTGGGCCGCCCGGACGGATTCCATCCGAAGGATGACGCCCCCGATATCCCAGAAGACGGCCTCAATGTCTGGCCTCTCGTTCACGGCAGCGGCTTGGACTGGCCCGGGTATGAAACTACCGCCGACGCCCAGAGGCCCGTGGCTGTGTCGCGGTGGGCGTGCCGGGGCCCCGCGCTGTGAAATAAACGACCGACCACGCGTTCGCTGTGCTCCAACACTTATGATGACGACGTGCGAGAACGACACTGTGCCATGATATCGTTCACCGATTCCGAGGCCGCGACTGCGCTTGCCGAGCGCGCCAGAGCGTTGATGGACGAGGTCGTCATCCCGCGAGAGCGCGAACTCGCGGGTGGGACGACGATCTCCGACGCAACAGTTCGCGACCTCCGCGCTGCCGCACGGGAGTACGACGTGTACGCCCCGCAAATTTCCGAAGCACACGGCGGCATGGGCTATGACTTCCGGGACGTGTTGCCGACGTTCGAGGAAGCGGGCCGAAGCCTCCTTGGTCCGATTGCGATGCGTGTTGACGCGCCCGACGAAGGCAATATGCACCTGCTGGAGATGCAGGGGACGGCGCTCCAGAAATCGGAGTACCTCGACCCACTCGTCGAGGGCGAGATACAGTCGGGCTTTGCGATGACTGAGCCGATGCAGGGCGCAGGCTCCGACCCGAAGATGATTCGAACCACCGCAGAGAAAGACGGCGACGAGTGGGTCATCGACGGCCACAAGTGGTGGACGACCGGCGGCGTCGACGCCGATATCCTGCTCGTCTTCGCTCGGACGGACGAGGACGTACATCCGTATCAGGGGTGTTCAGTGTTCATCGTCCCGGCGGACGCCGACGGCGTGGACATCGTTCGAAACGTCCCGCATATGGGCAGCCAGGGCGACCCGAAGGGCCACGCCGAGATCGAGTTCAACGGCGTTCGCGTCCCCGAGGAGCACCTGCTCGGCGAGGAAGGTAACGGCTTCCAGCACGTCCAGCAACGGCTCGGCCCGGCGCGGCTCACCCACTGTATGCGGTTCTCGGGGATGGCCGAACGGGCGCTGTCCATCGCCAAAGCCTACACTACCGAACGGCAGGCCTTCGGCGACTCCGTGGCCGACAAACAGCACGTCCGGTTTGAAATCGCCGAGCAGGAGACACAGATTCAGGCCGCACGGGCGCTGGTCCGGGCCGCCGCGGACGCCATCGCCGCCGGCAATGAAGCCCGTGTCGAGGTGTCGATGAGCAAGGTGTTCGCCGCCCGGGCGACGCAGGACGCCATCGACACCGCCGTCCAGTTCTGTGGCGGCAACGGCATCGGCCGGGACCTCCCGCTTGCGGACTTCTATGAACTGGTCAGGACGTTCCGCATCGTCGACGGGGCCGATGAGGTCCACCTCCGGACCATCGCCCGGGAGGCCTTCGAGGACGTGGACAGCGAGGAACTGCAACCGGTGCGGCGCTACCGCGAGTAAGACAGGGCCGTCAACAGCAACGGTCGATATTCCCCCTCGAACTCCAAGTCGGTCGTCCCAATCCAGAGGTCACAGGCGAGGGCGAGTGCCAGCCCCGCGCCGCCACGACGTTACGATCCCCGTCGAGTCTCCCGTCTCTGTTAGAGCGGTTCGTCGCCCTCGATAATCCGAATCGCGCGGTCAGCCAGCGCCGGGACGCGGTTCTCCATCAGTGGATAGAAGGGGTCGTCGGCGTTGCCCTCCAGATAGCGGCGGTAGAACATCTCGCCGAGAGCGGCGAGCTTGTACACGGCCAGCGTCCGGTAGAACCGCTCGTGTTCGAACGTCAGGCCCGTCTGGGCTTCCCAGCGGTCGACCAGGTCTTGCCGGGTCAGATAGCCCGGCGCTTCGATGAACTCCATCGCGAGGTCGGGTATCTCCGGCTCGGGGTCCTTGGCGTCGCGCCAGTACGAGAGTAGCCAGCCGAGGTCGGCCCGCGGGTCGCCCAGCGTCGCCATCTCCCAGTCGAAGACGGCGGCGAGGTCCGGGTCGGAACCGGGATCAAACATCACGTTGTCGAGCTTGTAATCGCCGTGCACCAGTGTCTCCGGGTGGTCGTCGGGACACTCGTCCTGTAACCACGAGCCGACCCGCTCTAGTTCGGGGACGGTCCGGGACTCGGCCGTCCGTTCGAACGCCCACGCCAGTTGTTTCCCCCAGCGCGTGACCTGACGCTTCGCATACCCGCCTGCGCGGCCGAGGTCGGACAGGCCGACAGCTGACGGATCGACCTCGTGGATAGCCGCGAGAGTGTCCACCAGTTCGGTCCCGACTGCCGCCCGGGCGTCGTCGTTCGCGAAGCGCGCCGGCTCTTCGTCTCGGATGACGGTCCCTTCGACGCGGGCCATGATGTAGAAATCGCTACCGATGACGGACTGATCGTCACAGGCCGCCACCGTCGGCGGGACCGGGACGGCTGTGTCCTGCAGCGCGTCGATGACGCGATACTCCCGCAACACGTCGTGGGCCGTCTCGGCGGTCTGGCCCGGCGGCGGCCGCCTGACGACCAGCTCTCGGTCGCCCCAGGTGACAAACAGCGTCTCGTTGGAGTGGCCCTGCTCGTGGCGCACAACGTCGAACGTCTCGGCTGGGCCTATCTCCCTTGTGAGAAATTCTTCAAGCGCACGTTCGTCGACCAGTCGCTGGTAGTAGTCGCTGCTGTGTTCAGTCATGATTGCTGATTGAGGTGCGTGTCATGAAAAACTGCGGGTCGTGTCACCGTCCAACGAACTCCGGCCGGCGGTCGGTCAGAAACGCCTCGACCCCCTCCTCGTGGTCGGCGGTCTCGAAGACGATGCCCTGAGCCGTCGCTTCGTCGCGCTGTGCGCGGCCGAAGGACTTCTCCAGCCCGTCCTGAAGCAGCCGTTTCGAGTGCCGGAGGGCAACGGTTGGTCCATTGGCAATGCGGCTGACAGTCGCCTCGACCTCGGACTCGAACGCCTCGGCGTCGTAGACGTGATTGAACAGACCCAGCTCCGTGGCTCGCTCTGCGTCGAGAATCTCGCCGGTGAACACGAGTTCTTTCGCGACGTTGGTCCCGACGATTCGTGGGAGCAGATACGACGTGCCGGCGTCGACGCTGAGGCCGACCTGCCGGAACACGAAGCCGATACTGGCCGACTCGCTCGCCAGCTGGATATCACAGGCGATAGCGAGGTTCGCGCCGGCCCCGACGGCCGACCCGTCGACCTTCGCGACGGTCGGAACCGGCAGTGCAACGACTCTGGCGATGGTGTCCCGGGTCCGGCGGGCCAGTTCGCTGACGGCGTCGTCGGTCGGGTCATCGTTCGTGAGCCGCTCGCTCATCCCCTCGATGTCGCCGCCGGCCGAGAACGACTTGCCGGTCCCCTCGATGACGACACACCGGACATCGGACGCCGTCTCGATGGTATCGAGGTGGCGCTCCAGCGCGTCGTATACGGGCTGTGTGAGTGCGTTCCGCGTCTCCGGTTCGTTCAGCGTCAGCGTGGCGATGCCGTCGTCGATGGAGAGCAGTACGGACTCGCTCATCGGATATTCCTCTGTCGTAGCTGCATGGGGCCACTTCACAGGGTTCTGGTATAAATTTACCGCTGGTTTATAGTTTCACCGAACACTAGCTACGCACTGAACTTGTCGCACCAACAGCCGCCGCACTCACAGGACTAGTTTTAACATATCGGTGTGTGTTGACACGGAGTATGCCAGGTGGTGCACCACTCAACCTCCGGTCGTTCCTGTGGCGTGGCGAGAACGTGTTCCCCGACAGCGAAATCGTTTCGCGGACGCATCAGGGGATTCACCGATACACGATAGCGGAGTACGCCGAACGCGTACGGAAGCTCGCCTCTGCCCTCGAACAGGCAGGTATCGAACGCGGGGACAGAGTCGGGACGTTCGCCTGGAACAACCACTGGCATCAGGAGGCCTACTACGGCGTCGCCTGCATGGGCGCACAGGTCCACATGATCAACCTCCTCCTGCCCGACGAGCACATCCAGCACATCGTGGCCGACGCCGAGGACGAGATGCTCATCGTCGACCCCGTCATGCTGGAGAAGCTCGAAGCGGCGTACGACGAGGAGGCGTTCGCCTCTGTGGAGCAGTACATCGTGATGGGCGACACCGTCCCCGAAACGTCGCTGGAGCCGGTCGTCGACTACGAATCGTTCATCGCCGACGGCGACCCCGACTACTCCTTCCCGCAACTGCCCGAGGACCAGCCCGCGGGGATGTGCTACACGTCCGGGACAACAGGGAAGCCGAAAGGTGTCGAGTACACCCAGAAAATGTACTGGACACAGGTCATGTCGCTGATGACTAGCCAGGCCGGTATCAAGACCGACGACGTAGAGCTGACGTACGTTCCGATGTTCCACGTCAGCGGCTGGTGTCGCCCGTTCACGACCATCGCCGCCGGAGCCAAGACGGTCCTCCCCGGACCGAACCCGTCAGCCGAGGACCTGGCGAAGCTGATCGAGGAAGAGGACGTGACCGTCTCCGCAGCGGTCCCGACCGTCTTCATGGACCTGCTTGAGTACGCCCGGGAGTCCGACGTGGACTTCTCCTCGGTTCGGTACTTCACCAGTGGCGGGTCCGCGACGCCGCGGTCCCTGATGGAAGACTACAAGCAGGAGTTCGATGTGGACCTCATCTCCGGCTACGGCATGACCGAAACGTCGCCGGTCACCCACGCCTACGAGCCCAAGCCCGGAATGACGGACCTGCCGGAAGAGGAACTGTTCGACCTGCGGAGCCACTCCGCGGGCCTGCCGATTGCCGGGCTGGAGTTCAAAGTCGTCAACACTGACGGCGAGGAAGTGCCCTGGGACGGCGAGTCGCTGGGCGAACTCTGGATGCGCGGCCCGTGGGTCACACAGGAGTACTACAACGCTCCCGACGCGACCGAACAGGCCGTCACCGACGACGGTTGGTTCAAGACCGGTGACATCGTGCGGGTGAGTCCGGAGGGGTACGTCGACGTGGTCGACCGGATGGACGACCTGGTCAAGAGCGGCGGCGAGTGGATAGCGAGCGTCGAGGTCGAAAACGCTGTTATGGGTCACGACGAGGTCGTCGAAGCCGCAGTTGTCCCGGTCCCCCACGAGCGGTGGGACGAGCGTCCCGCCGCGTTCGTCGTCACACGCGATGCTGTATCCGACGAAGCCGCGTTGCGCCGGGAGATCAAAGACCTCGTCGCCGAGTCGTACCCGTCGTGGTGGGTCCCCGACGCTATCCGTCTGGTCGACGAGATCCCCAAGGGTGCGACCGGTAAGTTCTCCAAGCAGACGCTCCGTGACGAGTACGTCGACGAGTCGATCATCGAAACTGTCGCCGAGAACGCCCCGGCGACGTAAGCAGCCGAAACGTGGCAGCGCTTTCCGGCCGTCAGCCACCGTTCCGACGGCGGCGTTCCCGATACCGTACAGCCGCTGTCACTGAGCCAGCCACGCCAAGTCCAGTCGCAGATAGGTATTTATGATAGCTCTATGACTATTGTCGTATGCGAGCCGCTGTCATTGAGGAGCACGGCGAACCGCTTACGATTCAGGACGTGCCCTATCCGGAGCCCCAGCCGGATCAGGTCGTCATCGAGACCGAGGCCTGCGGCGTCTGCCGGAGTGACTGGCACGCTTGGCAGGGGGACTGGGAGTGGTTCGGCATCCAGACCGGTCCCGGACAGATTCTGGGTCACGAGCCGGCCGGTGTCGTCGCCGACGTGGGCGCGGATGTCGAACAGTTCTCCGAAGGAGACCGCGTCACGGTCCCGTTTCACCTCGGCGACGGGTCGTGTCAGTACTGCCAGCGCGGGCACGCGAACATCTGCGAGACATCGATGCCGCTTGGCTTCCTCGACGCCGCACCGGGAGCGTTCGCCGAGGCGTTTCCCGTCCGCGAGGCAGATTTTAACTGCGTCACACTACCGGACGCCGTCGACTTCACCGAGATGGCCGGCCTCGGCTGTCGGTTCATGACGGCGTACCACGCGCTGACCGACCGGGCGGACCTCAGGCCGGGCGACGCCGTCGCGATTCACGGCTGTGGCGGCGTTGGACTGTCGGCGGTCCACATCGCCGATGCGCTGGGGGCCGAACCGATTGCGGTCGACGTACAGGAGGGCAAACTCGACCGGGCGCGGGCGCTCGGTGCGGCGGCGACCATCAACGCCGCCGAGACGGACAACGTCCCCGGCGAGGTCCATGCTGTCACGGACGGCGGGGCCGACGTGGCACTCGACGCGCTGGGTATCGCCGAGACGTGTCGCAACGCCGTGCAGTCGCTGGGCAAGCAGGGGACCCATGTCCAAGTCGGCCTTACCACCGACGAGGAGGCCGGAGATATCTCCCTGCCGGTGGACACGATGACCCTACAGGAGATCGATTTCCACGGCTCCTACGGGATGCCGCCGATCCGCTACGACGAACTGTTCCGGCTCATCGACGCCGGGACGCTCGACCCCTCGAAGATCGTCGGGGAGACGCTCGCCCTCGATGACGTGCCGAACACGCTTGCCTCGATGAGCGAGTACGAGACGGTCGGTATCCCCGTCATCGACGAGTTCTGAGGCAGTATGGAGCTGACACCGTCGGGGATTCCTGAGATGTGCGGACAGCTCAGAGCAGCTGGTAGTCGCGCTCTTCGTGCTGGACGGATATCCACTTGGTCTCGGTCAGTTCGTCCATGATCCACTCGCCGTTGTACCGGCCGAGGCCGGAGTTTTTCATCCCGCCGAACGGGGCGTTGGGTTCGTCCTGAATCGGGTGGTCGTTGACATGGACCATCCCGGCGTCGATCTGGTCGGCGATGGTCCGGCCGTGTTCGATATCACCGCTGTACACGCCCGCGGCGAGGCCGTACTCGGTGTCGTTGGCGAGTTCGACGGCTTCCTCGTCGGACTCGAACGGGATGACCGGAGCGACGGGGCCGAAGTGTTCGTTGCACGCCGCGGACATGTCGTTGGTACACTCCGAGAGGACGGTCGGTTCGAGGAATAGATCCTCCACCTCGCCGCCCGTCTCAAGCGTCGCGCCGGCGTCGACGGTCTGCTCGATGAACGAGGTGAGCTGTTCGACCTGACTCTCGTTGATGATCGGGCCGAACTCCACGTCTTCGTCGAGTGGGTTCCCGATAGTCAGCGACTCCGCGTGCTCGACGAGCTTCTCGACGTACTCGTCGTAGACGGCCTCATGGACGAGGTGGCGGTTGATCGAGATACACACCTGTCCCTGATGGCCGAACGCGCCGACGGAGCCGGCCTTGGCGGCCGCCTCGATGTCGGCGTCCTCGGTGACGACGAACGGTCCGTTGCCACCGAGTTCAAGCGCCGGGAGGGCAAGCGCATCCCCGGCCTGACTGGCCACGGACCTGCCGACTGCCGTCGACCCGGTGAACGACATCACGCGGGCGGTCGGATGGCCGGCCATTCGGTCGCCGATGTCGGAGCCGTGGCCCGTGACGACGTTGACGACGCCGTCCGGGAGGCCAGCCTCCTCGGCGATGTCGGCCAGCAGGAGTCCGCCGGTTATCGGCGTATCCGTCGCGGGCTTGATAACGACGGTGTTCCCCAGCGCGAGCGCTGGGCCGAGCGCCCGCGTCGTGAGATGGAGCGGGAAGTTCCACGGGGAGATAATCCCGACGACGCCGGCGGGCTCGCGGACGATGTGATGGTCTTTGTCCTCGTGATACATCGAATCACGGACCTCCTCTTCCGGCGGGACCATCTCCAGTGCGCTCTGGAAATCCGCCATGGCGAAGTTGGCCTCGGCAGTTGCTTTGGCCTGAACACTGCCTGACTCCGTCGCAAGTAGTTCGACGATTTCGTCGAGTCGGTCCTGCATCACCCCGATCATCGACTGGACGTACTCGTTGCGCTCCTCGCGCGACAGCGCCGCCCAGTCGGACTGGGCCGCGTCGGCGGCCTGATAGGCATCGTTGATATCCCCCACCGTCCCGGCGGGTACCGCCGCGAGTTTCTCGCCTGTCGCGGGGTTAGTCACCGGAATCGTCTCAGATGCTTCGGCGTCGCGCCACTCACCGTCGATGTACAGTTGGCTCCACGCCGTCTGGCTATCTGGTTGTGACATTCCATAGTGTCGACAGCGCCACGGACTTTTATCCCTTTGGCAGCGGGCAAACGCTTAATTGAACCCCGGCCACAGATCCTGTATGATCGATTACCTCGGTCTCGAAGACGACCTCGGCGAGGAAGAGCGGATGGTCCGTGATACGGCCCGGGAGTTCGTCGAGAACGAAGTCAAGCCGGACGTCGGGCAACACTGGATCGACGGGACGTTCCCGACGGACCTCATCACCGAGATGGGCGACCTCGGGTTCTACGCCCCGAACCTCGATGGGTACGGCCTGCCGGGACTCAGCGAGACGGCGTACGGCCTCCTCCTGCAGGAACTGGAGGCTGGCGACAGCGGCCTGCGCTCGATGGCCAGCGTGCAGGGTGCCCTCGTCATGTACCCCATTCACGCCTACGGCAGCGATGCCCAGAAAGAGGAATGGCTGCCGGCACTCGGCAGCGGCGAGCGGGTGGGCTGTTTCGGTTTGACAGAGCCCGAACACGGGTCGAATCCGTCGGCGATGGAGACGACGGCCGAGCGCGACGCTGACGGCTACGTCCTGAACGGCTCGAAGACGTGGATCACGAACGCGCCCATCAGCGACCTCGCAGTGGTCTGGGCGAAGGTCACGTCCGCCGACGGCGACCCCGTGCGGGGCTTCCTCGTCGAGACGGACCGCGACGGCGTGACGACGAACAAGATCGACGAGAAGCTCTCCCTTCGGGCATCGATTACCGGCGAGATCAGCCTGCAGAACGCCCGCGTCCCCGAGGAGAACGTTCTGCCGGGTGTCGAGGGGATGAAAGGGCCGCTGTCCTGTCTCACGCAGGCCCGCTACGGCATCGCCTGGGGCACGGTCGGGGCCGCGATGGACTGTTTCGAGACCGCCCACGAGTACGCCACCGACCGCGAGCAGTTCGGGAAACCGATCGCCGGCTACCAGCTCCAGCAGGAGAAGCTCGCGGAGATGGCGACCCAGATATCGCTGGGCCAGTTGCTCGCCCACCGGCTCGCCGACCTGAAAGAACGCGGGGACCTCCGCCCGGAACAGGTGTCGATGGCAAAACGAAACAACGCCCGGATGGCCCGTGAGCAGTCGCGGGTGGCCCGCGAGATGCTCGGCGGCAACGGCATCACGGCTGATTACTCCCCCATGCGGCACCTGACGAACCTCGAAACCGTCTACACCTACGAGGGAACGCACGACATCCACTCGCTCATCATCGGCCACGACCTGACCGGCATCCCGGCCTTCGAGTAGGGTCCGTCCGACACATTCCGGACTACGGGACGACGCCCACGCGAATCTGCACTTCTCAATCGTACGTGAGGTCTATCTTCAGTTCGCTGGCTTTCCGTTCCAGCAGGTCGGGGTACGCCGATTCGATGTCGTCCCGGCTCACCCGGCCGCTCGGGCCGAAGACGCTCAACGCGCCGATGAGGTCGTCCTCGTGGTTGTACACCGGCACGCCCGCCGCCCGCAGCCCCTCCATGTGTTCGGCCATGTTGGTCGCATAGCCCTGCTCGCGGACCTGTTCGAGTTCCTCGACCAGTGCGTCCCGGTCGGTAATCGTGTTCGCCGTCAGTCCGTCGAGGCCCGCGGTTTCGACGAACGCATCGATGCGTTCGTCGGGCCACTCCGCGAGAATGGCTTTCCCCGCGGCAAGTGCGTGCAGTGGCCTGCGTTTGCCGATCATCGTGTCGCTCTGGAGCGGATTCCGGCCGCCGGCCCGGTGCAGATACACGCCCTCGAACCCCTCCTCGACCAGAAACAGCGACCGCTCGTCGGTTTCTATCGCCAGCTCGATGACTTTCTGCTTGGCGACGAGATAGCCCGGTCGCCGTATCCGCGGCGGTTCGCTGAGTTGCAGAAACCGCAACGAAAGCCGGTATTCCCCGCCTTCCTCGACGAGATAGTTCATGTCGTGCAGCGTCCTGAGGTGTCGATACACCGTACTCTTGGCCAGATCCGTCTCTGCCCGGATGTCTGCGATTGTCGCGCCTCCCGCGTCCCGAATCAGCGCCAGAATCTCGAACGACGTCCGGGTCGTCGACACCTCGGACGTGCCGTTCCTGTTCCCGAGCATACAGGCTCGTGACCACTCAGTGATATCAACGTTTCGCATAATCGATCATAAGGGTCCGACAGCTCGAATGCAACGAGTAGCTGTCCGCCGTTCGATTCCGCTGTCGAACCGAACCTAACTTGTAGTATGCGCCCGGAATCAACACAGACCATGCCACGGCTTAGCGCAGACGATATCGAACAGCTCCGGGCCCAGTTCGAGCGACAGCTCGATGTCGGACTCCACCACGGCGCACAGCTGACGGTGTACGTCGACGGCGACTTGGTCGTCGATTTCGCTGGCGGCTCTACGGGTCCCGACGGCGACGAAACGACGCCCGAGACACGCCATCTTCTGTTTTCCTGTACGAAGCCGTTTGCTGGCGTCGGCCTGCACCAGCTCGTCGAACAGGGCAAGCTCGACTACGACGACCGGGTTATCGAACACTGGCCGGAATTCGCCGACGACGGCACACAGAAAGCATCGATCACAGTCCGGCAGGTGCTCAGCCACACCGCCGGTATCCCCTTCGGCGAGTTCGACGACCAGGTCGGGCAGTGGGGCGACTGGGACGCCGTCGTGGCAGCAATGGAAGATATCGACCCCGTGTTCGAGCCCGGAACGACACCGGCGTATCACGCCATCAACTACGGCTGGCTGGTCGGCGAACTCATCCGCCGCTGTAGCGGCCAGTCGGTCGAAGCATACGTCGCGGAGAACGTGTTCGAGCCGCTCGGGATGGACGATACGGGTATCGGTCTGCCGGACGACGAACCCGACGACGTGGCGACCCTGACCGGCCACGAGGCGTTCGAGCGGTGTCACGACGTCGAAGAAGGCCTCGAAGACCCTGCCGCAGAGTACGCCGCGGCGTTCAATCAGGCGGCGATGCATCGGGCGGTGATTCCCGCAGCCAACGGCATCGGCACTGCCCGAGATATGGCTCGGTTCTACGCCTGTCTCGCAAACGGCGGGTCGCTGGACGGGACGGAACTGCTGACCGAAGCGACCGTCCACGAAGCGACCACGACCCACGCCGAAACCGAGTCCGACGGCACGCTATCGCGTCCGGCTCGCTACGGACTCGGCGTCTGGACCGGCGGGCTGGCCGCCGACATGTTCGGGGCCGCCAGCAAAGAGCGCATGTTCGGCCACGCCGGCCTCGGCAGTTCGTTCGGCTGGGGCGACCCCGAACTGAACGTCGGGTTCGCGCTCGTCACGAACGGTATCCGCGAGGAGTCCTTCGAACACGCCGCCCGCGTCGGCCAGCTTTCCGACGCCGTCCGACTGTTGTTACAGGACTGACGGCAGCGTCCCACGTATCGTCGCAGGCGTCTTCTGACCGTCTGGAACGAGATTCGTGTCCCGTGCCACGGGAGCGCCGTGTGACCGCGGTTTTTGTATGGCTCGCCCCTAACTCTCTGATATGAACTTCCCAGACCGAGGCGACGTGGACCATCTCATCGACCCACAGCCGCTGCCGGACTTCGCTCGTGTCCGGTACGAGCCGGAGACGGCCGCCGTCGACGACCCGTCGGCTGCGGCGCGGGCCGAAGTGGACCGACTCGACTTTGATGGGCTGGGGCCGGGTGCGACCGTCGCCGTCGCCGTCGGCAGCCGCGGCATCCACCGTATCGACGACATCGCCGAGGCTGTCGTCGCGGCTGTTCGTGACCGGGGCTTCGAGCCGGTCGTCGTCCCGGCGATGGGGAGCCACGGTGGAGCGACGCCGGAGGGCCAGCGCGACGTGCTGGAGAGTCTGGGGATCACCGAATCGCGCCTCGACGCTGACATCGACGCCCGGATGGACACCGAACAGGTCGACACCGTCACCGTCGGTGACACCGAGTGTCCGGTCCACGTCTCGACGGCGGCACAGGAAGCGGATGCCGTGATCGTCGTGAACCGAGTGAAACCCCACACGAATTACAGCGGTCGCATCGAGAGCGGTCTGACGAAGATGACCGTCGTCGGGCTGGGCAAGCAACACGGCGCGAAGGCGTTCCACTCGACAGCTATCAAGGAGGGGTACGTGGAGGCGCTGGAAGCTGCGCTCCCGGTTGTTGAGTCGGCGCTGCCGCTTGTCGGCGGCATCGCGTTGGTCGAGAACTTCCACGAGGAGACGGCCCACGTCGAGGCGATTCCCGCAGGCTCGTTCACCGACCGCGAGCCCGCCCTACTGGAACAGGCGTACGACGAGATGGCGACGCTCCCGGTCGACGACATCGACCTGCTCGTCGTCGACGAACTCGGCAAGGATGTCTCCGGCGCGGGAATGGACACGAACGTCATCGGCCGCTACCGCGTTCTCAACGCGCCGGACCCCGATTCGCCGTCGATCAAGCTGCTCTACGCCCGTGGACTCACCAAGGCGACGAAGGGCAACGGCAACGGCATCGGGCTGGCCGACATCACTCGCAGGGCCGCTGTCGACCAGCTGGACCTGCAGAAGACGTACGCGAACGCGCTCACTAGCGGGTCGACGGCGAAGGCAAAGCTCCCGCTCGTCGCGCCGGACGACGAGTTTGCCATCCGGACGGCGCTGTCCGCGCTCGGCGGCTACGACCCCGACACGGTCCGCATCGTCTGGATACAGACCACACAGGATCTCTCGACGCTCCACATTTCCGAGCCGCTCGTCGAGGACCTGCCGCCCGCCGCCGAAGTCACCGACCGTGAGTCACTCGCGTTCACCGACGGCACTGCGTCGTTTAGCCGGGACTAACTCCTCGGTAGCAGCGGTCCCGCCGTGCGTCTGGAAAAAAAAAATTTCTAACAACTGTACATTCGTTTCTCTGGTCACAGCGTATCAGTGCGATGAAGAGACTGAAATAAGAGCCAGTCCGAGGTGACGCAGGAACCGGAAGCGAGCAGAAGCACGAGCACTTCCATTTAGAGAGAATCGCTACCAATTGCGTGGGTGCCTACATATTTCTCGTGAGTATGGCTCTAAGCGGGAGAAGTATAGAGTTTTTGGCCATATATGGAAGTAAAATACAAATATGATACCGAAAACGAAAAATAAAGTTGTAAAACACGATATAAATAAATTACATTGCGTCAGACACATCTAGATTACTGTCAGGAACATCCAGAACTGGAAAATTACGGACACTGCCAAGCAGGCCTTTTCTCTAGAGAGTGCGAACAGTCGCTGACCCCGTCACACTGACCGTCCGACTGCTGTCGTGTCCGGGAGTCGCTCGGCGACCACTTCGATAGGGTGTGGCGGGATGTCGTCGACGCCGTCGCGGTCGCCCAGCTGCGAGCGGCAGGACCCGCCCGGGGCAACGACGCGGTCACCGTCGCTTTCGTCGACTTTGTCGAACAGCAGCCGCCCGATGGTTTTCGAGAGGTCGTAGTGCTCCTCGTGGTAGCCGAAGCTCCCGGCCATGCCACAGCACGTCGAGTCCAGCGGGTCGACCTCGTAGCCGACCCGTCGCATCACGCCGACGGCGTGGTGGTCCTTGTTGGTTCCTTTCTGGTTGCAGTGGCCGTGGTAGCTGACCGACCCGGCGACTCCGAGCGCCCGGTCCTCGACCGGCAGCGCATCGTCGAGCCGGAAGGTGTCGAGATACTCCAGCACGCCGTAGGCGCTGTCGGCCACCTGCGAGACTTCGGGGCCGTCGAGCAGGTCGCGGTACTCGTCCTGGAACATCACCGCGTCGGAGGGCTCGACGAACACCACGTCCCAGCCCTCGGCGACGCGGCCCGCGAGCCGGTCCGTGTTCGCCTCGGCGCGCTCCCGAGCCAGGTCAAGCATCCCGGTAGAGTACGCCGCTCGACCGGACGGCGCGGTGTCGTCCGGGATGGCGACGTGGACGCCCGCGGCTTCGAGGGTTTCGACCGCGGCCTTGCCGGCGGCCGGGTACGAGTAGTTCGTGTACGTATCGGGAAAGAGCAGGGCTTTCCGGTCGGCCTCGGCCCGCGAGACGGCCGAGCCGCCGCGGTCGTCGAACCAGTCCCGGAGCGTCTCCCGCCGGAAGGTGGGGAGTTCCCGCTCCGGCGCGATGCTGAACACCTTCTGCATGACTGTGCGTGCGCCCGGAATATCTGTCGCCCAGTTCGAGACCGGGGCCAGCGCCGACCCGATCTTCGAGGCGGTGTCGATGTTGGCGAACAGGCGCTCCCGGAGGCTGGTCCCCTCCGCCTGGTGGTGCTGGTGTTTCAGTTCGGTCTTGAGTTTCGCCATGTCGACGCCGGTCGGGCAGTCGCTCTTACAGCCCTTGCAGCCGACACAGAGGTCGAGCACCTCCTCCTGGAAGCGGTCGGTGTGAATCTCGTCTTCGTCTAGGTCTCCGCTGATGGCCGACCGGAGGAGGTTCGCACGGCCCCGCGTCGTCTGGACCTCCTCCTCCGAAGCGCGGTAGGTCGGACACATCACGTCCCCGTCGGTCTGTCGACAGGTGCCACAGCCGTTACACAGTTCGACGAGTTCGGAGAAGCCACCCTCGTCCTCGAAGTCGAGGGTCGTCTGTGGCTCCAGAGACTGGTAGTCGGGGCCGTAGCGGAGGTTCTCGCGCATGTCCGCGCCGACGCCCCGCTCGGCGTCGGGGCCGATGTCTTCCGGCCCATCGCGGTAGACGACGTTGCCCGGGTGCATCCACCACTGTGGGTCGAAGGCCGTCTTGACTTCCTTGAATGCATCCCAGAGCGCCTCGCCGTACATCTTGGGCGTGAACTCCGTCCGGGCCATCCCGTCGCCGTGTTCGCCGGAGAACGACCCTTTGTGTTCCAACACGAGGTCGGTCACGTCGTCGGTGATAGAGTGCATGGCCTCGATGCCGGATTCCTCTTTCAGATTGAGAATCGGGCGGATATGCAGCGTCCCGGAGCCAGCGTGGGCGAAGTATGCGGCCGACGTGTCGTGGTCGGCCAGCACTTCCTCGAACTTCTCGACGTACTCGGCCAGTTCGGCGGGCGGGACCGTTGCGTCCTCGATGAACGGGTACGGCTTGGGGTCGCCGTCCATCGACATCAGGAGCGGAATCGCCGCTTTCCGGAGCTTCCAGAGGTCGGCCTGATCCGCGTCAGTGTAGGCCTCGACCACGTCGAAGGCTGCGCCGTTATCGAGGAACCGCTCGTTTGTCCGCGCGATGGCCGCCTCGAAGTCGTCGTGCAGTTCCGAGTCGTATTCGAGCATCAGCGCGGCCGCCGCCCGGTCGGGAATCGGCTCGACGTACTCGGCGTAGCCGTCGGACCCCGCTGCGAGCCTGAACATCTCGTCGTCCATCAGCTCGACCGCGCTGACGTCGTAGTCGAGGGCCACCGGGACGGCCTTCATCGCGTCTGCGAGCGTGTCGAAGCAGTACAGCGCCAGGGCGGTCTCCTCGGGGACGGTCACGAGCGAGAGTTCGGCCTCGACGATGACCCCGAGGGTCCCTTCGCTCCCGACGAACAGCTTCGCGAGGTTCAGGACCCGCTCCCCGTCGTCGTTCTCGTAGATGACGCGGTCGAGGTTGTAGCCCGACACCCGCCGTTTCAGATCCGGATAGCGCTCCTCGATTTCCTCGGCGTTCTCCTCGACGATTTGCCGGACCGTCCGGTAGATATCGGCCTCCCGGTCGTCTTTGCTCACGATGTCGTCCCACTCCGGCGAATCGATGACGACCTCGCGGGCGTGGATGAGCGAGCCGTCGGAGAGGACAGCTTTCACCGCGTCCGTGTAAGCATCAGTGATGCCGTACCTGACGGAGTGCGCGCCGGTGGAGTTGTTCCCGATACCGCCGCCGACCGAGGCTCGGTTCGACGACGCCGGGTCAGGGGCGAACTTCAGGCCGTACTCGGCCAGTGTGTCGTCCAAATCGTCCTGCACCACACCGGGCTGGATGCGCGCCGTCTGCTCGTCCGGCCGGATATCGAGGATATCGTCCATGTGCCGGGACATATCCAGCACGACACAGCCCGGGCCGACGGTCTGCCCGGCGAGCGATGACCCGGTTCCGCGAGGGAGTATCGGAACGCCGTGGGCCGTCGCCACGTCGACGGCCGCTCGCACGTCGTCGATATCGGTCGGATACACGACTCCGGCCGGTTCGGCGCGGTAGATGCTTCCGTCCGTCGCGTACAGAATCCGGGCGTATTCGTCGAACTCAACCCCACCAGAGACCCGCGAGCGGAGCGCTTCTGCAAGGTCTCGATACGCGTCGACATCCGGTCGGTCCAGGTCCAGCTCCTGTGCTGACCAGGTGTCATCGACGTTTTCAATCGCCATACGGGTATTCAGGGGTAATAATCATTAAAGTCTGTGGCATGCGGTCACAATTCGCTCTGGGTCGCCCGCCAGCTATTTGCCCGAGGGCACTGGAAGCGGTGTATGGGCAGCGCACGCATACTTCACATGTGCCTGAACGTGGCCGACGCCACAGAATCGATCGCATTCTACGAGCAGTTCGGCTTCGAGGAGTCCTGGCAGTTCACCACGCCGGACGGCGAGACGACGAACTACTACGTGGCCGACGACAACGGCGTCGAACTGCAACTCTCCGAGACAGAAGGCGAGACGAGTTTCGAGATGGGGGACGGCTGGGACCACCTCGCACTCGGCGTGGACGACGTCGACGCGACGGTCGACCGCATCGACCACCACGGCGTCGTCAAGGAGCCGGGACCACAGCCCGAGGCCGGCGCGTACACGGCCTTCGTGGCGGACCCCGACGGCCATCACGTCGAACTCATCGAACCGCTGGAAGACTGAGGCTTTCGCGTTTCGAGTGACGAAATACGGACTGCTGACGGTCAGTTTCCGACGGCGGTCGCCCGCTCGACCACGTCGGCCCCGTACATCTCCTCCAGTTCCTCGTGCTGGTCCGGCCGGTGTTCGTAGACGTCCTGGAACAGCGTAATCGGCGTCTGGGCAGCCTGGTAGGTCGCCTCGTCCCACATCCGGTCTTTGCTGACCTCGACCTCGACGCCGTCGATGACCAGCGTCGCGGCCTGTGTCATTGCGATGGCACCTTTGCCGGCTTCCTTGGCGGCCTCGAACTCCTCCATCGAGTCCACGATGTCGTTCATGCTGGGGATGTACGCGGTGCGGTCGAGCAGTTCCTCGGTGAGTTCGTCCTCGTCCAGTTCCAGCCGCTCACCGCCCGCTCGCATGACGTATCCGCCGTCACCGTCCGCCTCCAGTGAGAGGTCGTCGCCGTCGTACACCTGCTTGCCGTCCTGTGCTTCGAGTTCGACCTCCTGCCCGCCGGCTTCGAGCAGCCAGCTCCCGGTCTTGGGCGGGAGCGGGGCCGTGTTCGCCTCCACGACCTGGCCCGGCGTCAGCGACCAGATGCCGGTCATTCCCTTCGCGCGGTTGTCCTGCATCCGCTCGCGGTAGCCTTCGACATCGCGGATGTCGTCGTAGGGCCCGTCGACGGCGATGAGGCCCGCAGCGCTGGCTCCCCGAGAGGTGTTGTGGCGCAGTTCCGGCCACGGCGGGAGTTCGCCGGTGGGCGTCATCGCGCGCATGTCTTTCGTGTAGTCGACCTCGCCGTCGACCAGCAGGAACATGCGTTCGAGGTTGTTCGAGGGCTTGCCCATCTCGTCCCGCAGGTCGCCCATCGCCAGTTCGGCCTCGCCGCTCTCGACGATGACCGACATCGAGAGGCTCCCTTCTTCGAGTCCGTGTTCGTTCTCGATGATGGTGAAGAACTCGTCGGCCTTCTTCCAGTCGTCGATGTCGCCGACCTCAGGAATGACGAAGCCGTCGATGTGTTCGACGGCACCGTTTTCGGGGTCGGCAATCTCCAGCATCTGCTGGAAGCCCTGATAGCGGGTCGACGGCGACTCGCGGTGCCAGACGACGCGCGGGTGTATCTCGCCGGGGAAGTCGGCCCCCTGTTCGGAGACCACGTCGATGATGTTCTCGACGCCCTCCTCGCGCATGTTCGGGGCCGTCGCGTCCTCGTTGTCCGGGACCCAGACGTCCGGGGCCTGCAGGCCGCGGAGCTGGCCCGCGCTTCGCAGCATCTTCGCAGAATCCTCCTCACCGTCCACCGCTGTCGGGGAAGTAAAGAACGTTCTGACGAACTCGCGGTCGTAGTGTCGCGTCACACTCATAACTCGTCTCAAAGAACCAAACGGACCGTGTTAAATCTACCGTCCGTCGTCGACCGAAACACCTCCCAGCGCAGTCGTTCCACCGTCTCCCGATGTATTCGAACATGCGAAATATATCGATTTGACAATCATTCGTGCCCTGTCTGCCCGGTCGACACAGCAGTCGGCGGCGCACACTGATCTGTCGGTACCTCGTGGCCGTTTAGTCGCTACGTCACGGAGTCCCGGCGACTTCGGCCGCTGGAATCGCGCCATCGAACCGGACTTTCCGTTTCGTCTTTTCGAATCTCTCGGTCGGTCGAAACACGCAGTGAGCCTGTCTTGCCGGACGTGCCGCCCCGGAAGCTATAGTAACAATTGAAACGATTTACACATCGATCGCACTGCAGTCGTGCGATCGGATGTGTATTGATTTTCAATGGCTACTATAGGCAGAGCGGTTGTCACAGCCGATACGGCAATTTTATTCGAGCGGCGCAAGAACTGGTGACTAATGACACGGGCAAAAACGGACTCGGTCCGGGCGACGCAGACCTCGCTGGCGGTACTCTCGGGTATCAAAGACCTCGGGGGAAGTGCCACACTGGTCGAACTCGCCGACTCGCTGGAGCCAGCCAAGAGTACGATATACAAACACTTGGTGACGCTGGAAGACGAGGGACTCGTGGTGGAACGGAACGGCGAGTATCGAATCGGGCTTCGATGGCTGGAGTTCGGCGGGATGGCACAGCGCTACGACGGCATCTACGAGGTTGCAAAGCCCGAGGTCAGACGGATGGCCGTCGAGACCGGCGAACTGGCGAACCTGATGATCGAAGAGCAGGGCTACGGCATCTACATCCATACGTCCAGTGGCGACCAGGCGGTCGCGCTCGATACCCGCCTCGGGAAGCGCATCCACCTCCACAAGACCGCCATCGGCAAGGCGCTCCTGTCGAGTTTCGACGACGAGCGGGTCGCGGAAATCATCGAGACTCGCGGGCTGCCGGCCGAGACAGACAACACCATCACAGACCGCGAGACGCTGTTCGCGGAGCTGGAGACGATCCGAGAACGGGGCGTTGCCGACGACACTGAGGAACGGGTCGACGGGACCGGGTGTGTCGGAGTTCCCATCGATACCGGCGACCGCCGCGAGGCCGCCATCAGCATCACCGCACCCATCAATCGGTTGCAGTCCCCGGGCCGCAAGGCCCAACTCATCGACACGGTACAGCAGGCTGCTAACGTCATCGAGGTCAATCTGGCCCACGAGTAACCGCTCTGGTTGCGTTCACAGCAGCTCGGTCGCTCTCTATCGCCGATGGCTGTCTGCTATCGGGGTCACTCTAATACCAGTACAGTTGTTATTCCACAGTCGAGTGCGGTACTCACGGTGGATACGCTGGACTGCATCAGGGAGAGCCACTATACACTCGGTGCTTCCATATGACCCCAGTTCCAGATCGTTGCTTTCGTTAGCAGTAGTTTTTCTCCCTACTTTGTAAAGATATATCCGAAATATGGACTTAAAGTAGTGATTTGAAGTTCTTTTGAGGTGCGTTATAGACGCATATATGGTCAAATTGTTACGTATTCGCGAAATACGCTCAAAGGAGTCTTTCGAGTGTTGACGTAAGCATAGTCTCTCCCAGATATGCGTCTACACATACGTGCCGACGTACCCGTGGCTATCTCGAGTGCCAGAAACAGTGCTCAAAGACCGTCAACTGTGGTTACAAGCCCATTCCTTCGAGGAGCGACCCCTCACCGGTGTCGCAGACTTATCGCGAGGAGAGCGAAGTACGTGATGAGTCCCCAGCACGCCGCGGCGACGACGATTGGACCCACGAAAGCGGCGAGGCCGCCAGCACACGCCAGGAGCCCGACTGCCGAACCGGTCCGCACACCACGGCGCTCCCACAGCGACGACACGGGCGTTTCGAACACGAACAACGCCTCGACAGCGAGTGCCCCGGCCACGCCGACGGCGACGGCGACCCCGGACCAGAGTGTCTCGAGCGTGGCGGTCCAGCGCAGAGACGCGAGGAGGACCAGCCCACACAACAGCGCAAACCCGGCATCGCGTCGGTAGCTGGGCACAGAGACGGTACACGCTGGAGCCAGAAAGCGATGCTGCCGGCGGCGGGACGCTCGCGGCTACCCCAAGTACAAAGACACTGTCAATCGCAGTGAACCTATGCACCATCCTGGACCGCCGCGGTTCGTGGCGACGGGTGACGAGATCGAACTCGCGCCCCGCGACCCGGACCCGACAGCGACATACAGATGGCACATCGCGCGTGCGCCAGTACAGTCCACTGCCACGCTCGGTGACGACCCGGTCGAACAGTTCGTCCCCGACACGCCGGGCAGATACACTATTCGCCTCAACGCGCCGGACGGCAAGCACGACCTCACTGTCCGCGCATTTCCGGGGCAAGTCGAATCGAGCGGCGCACACTCTTCTGGACGCTCCGGTCGCTCAGGCGGTCGAAGCGGTGGCGTCTCCGGCGGACAGAGCGGCTCCGGCCGAAGCGGCAGTGGCGAGTACACCCAGACTGGGGACGGCAGCGATGGCGACGGTGGCGGCGGCCGGCCCCGCCTGACACTGCGGCCGGAAATCGAGGGCGACGAGGCTGTGGTTCAGGCGGACTGCAGTCCCCATCCGGAGGGGTCCGAGAGGGCCGCCGACCTCGCCGTCGAGTTCCTGCTGGACGACCGCGACGACATCGACGCTGACGCGGTGACCCGCGACGGGACGGACCTCCGGATTCCACTGGCCGCGCTCCCGGAGCGCGCCCGCATCCACGCCGTCGCGGTCGGAGACCACGGCTACAGCGTGCCCGACGCCGTCGAGTTCACGCGCACCGCGGACGGCGTCGAGACGGGGGCCGGAGTCGCCGCCAGCCGTCCGTACGACGCGCCCGAGTGGGCCGAAGACGCGGCCATCTACGAGATCTACGTCCGCACCTTTGCCGGGGACAGCGATCAGTCTCCCTTCGATGCGATCGTCGACCGACTGGACTACCTCGACTCGCTGGGCGTCGATGTGCTCTGGCTCACGCCGGTCCTGCAGAACGACCACGCGCCCCACGGCTACAACATCACCGACTTCTTCGACATCGCGTCGGACCTGGGCACCCGGGCGGACTACGAGCGGTTCATCGAGGCAGCCCACGACCGCGGATTCAAGGTGCTGTTCGATCTCGTCTGTAACCACTCGGCGCGGACCCACCCCTACTTCGAAGCGGCCCGCGACGACCCGGACAGCGAGTACCGGGACTGGTACGAGTGGCGAAGCGACACCGAACCGGAGACGTACTTCGAGTGGGAACACATCGCGAACTTCAATTTCGACCATCTGCCGGTCCGCCGGCACCTGCTCGATGCGGTCGCCCAGTGGGCCGAGCTGGTCGACGGGTTCCGCTGTGACATGGCCTGGGCCGTCCCGAACAGCTTCTGGCGCGAGATCCACGACTACTGCAAGGACCGCGACAGCGAGTTCCTGCTACTGGACGAGACCATCCCGTACATCCCCGACTTCCAGGCCGGGCTGTTCGATATGCACTTCGACTCGACGACCTACGCCGCGCTCCGGCAAGTCGGGGGCGGCGGCGACGCCGAGGCCGTCCTCAGTGCCATCGAGGGGCGAGCGGAGATCGGCTTCCCCGAGCATGCGTCGTTCATGCTGTACGCGGAAAACCACGACGAGACGCGCTACATCGTCGACTACGGTCGGGATGCCGCCGAGGCCGCCGCGGGCGCGCTGTTCACGCTTCCGGGCGCGCCGTTGCTGTACGCCGGCCAAGAGTTCGGCCAGCGCGGCCGGCGCGACGACCTTGCGTGGGACCACGCCGACGAGACGCTCCAGTCGTTCGTCAGCGACCTTTCGGCAGCCAGACACGACCAGCCGGCGCTGTCGGCGGATGCGGACCTCGTCCGAATCCCGTACGAGGTCCGGGACGGCCCGTCCGACCGCGTCGTCGCGTACGCACGGGCGACTGCCGAGGACGCGGCTGTCGTGGTACTCAACTTCAGCGACGAGCCGACGACGGTTGAGCTACCGGCCGTGACCGACGACACCGACCTCGTGTCCGGGGAGCGCCGCGGCGGTGCTGGTGACTGGAACGCGACTGTTACAGTCGAGAGCGTGGGCGTGTTCTCGGCTGCCAAGAGCGACCTGCGCCAGTAATCCGCGCGGCCAGGTCCGTTCGACGGCAACGGCTCCGCCCACCGTGGGTATGCAGTCGTGGCCCCGAAGTATCACTAATTTGTCCGAACCACAGGAGTTTATAGAGATTGGTCTGCTTTGATGTGTATGCGGCTTTCGACAGCGCTCAACGAATACAAGCGGACTCGTCACGAGCGCTTTCCAGAGGAGCGCAGGACTGTTTCAGGCTCTTTCTCGGGGCACGGTGATCGACTCGTACACGTCGGCGAAGACGGGACACTGCAGGACTACTCCGATTCGCTCTCCGGACTCTCCGGCATCGACCGCTCCCGACTCGGGGTTATGCTTGGAGACGAAACACGGTGGTTCAGCGACCTGGAGACTATCAGACAGCACTATTACCGCGAGACGCGGCTCGTCGAGACCGAGTACGACGCGGGGTCGTTTACGGTCCACCAGTACGACCTGACGCTGGGCCGGGCACACGTCACACACGTCGCGATGCGTGGGGCGGTTCCACAGAACGCCAAGCTCGTGGCGTTCGTCACACTGGCCCCCGAAAACAGCGACGGCGGCGTCGGCTCGCTGATTCACGAGGACGCCGGGCCCGACAACTCGCGGGTACTGGAGGTGTATCACCGGCGAGAGCACGATTACCTTGCTTCGTCGACCGGGCTAGACGGCGTCGCCGGACAGCGACCGGAACGGCTCGCCGAGATACTTTCCGATAGCCCGGTCGAGTTCCCGCGGTCGGAGCCGGTCGAACGGCGCGACCAGACCCGGCTCACCGGCGATTTCCTCGTGACCGCGCCGCTTGACCGGTCCGGGCGCAGCAAGGACACGACGCTCGTCAGTCAGCTCTCGAACCACGACGAGGTCGACCGGGAGACGGCGCTTCTGGATCTCGCCGACTGCGTGACAGAGCACACGACCTCCGACGACCTCCGGCAGGCCGGGCGGGAGCGAACGCGTATCGACGTGGCCGAATCGATGACACGCTCGGACTCGATACGGATGGACCTGCGGGTGCTCGACCTGCTGTCCTCGCCGACCGGCGGTCGCATCGCCGCCCCGGAGTTCGACCCCTTCTACTCGAACTCCGGCGGCTACGGCTACGTCTGGTTCCGCGACGACGCCTCCGTCTCCCGACATCTGCTCGAAGCCGGCGACCGACTCGATATAGACACCGTTGAGATGTTGCTTGAGAGCGCTGCGTTCCTCTGTGACAGCCAGCTCTCGGACGGCCGGTGGCCCCACCGCGTCTGGGCCGACACCGGGGATATCGCCCCGGGCTGGGCCAACGCCCGGGTCGAACACAACGCCGAATCGCCGGAGTATCAGGCCGACCAGACCGCGACCGTCACTGCCTTCCTCGCGACGTTGCTGCGAACGCATCGCAGCAAGATGGACGCCGAACTGACAGCGACAGTTCGAGGGACTATCGAGGCGGCCGTCGACACGCTTATCGAAGACATCGCGGCCAACGACCTCCCCGAGCCGTGTCAGAACGTCTGGGAGGACTCCATCGGCCAGTTCACGCATACTACTGCGACGTTCATCGAAGCCTTCGCCGCGGTGGGCCGCGCCCCGATGCCCGAGTCGGTCTGTGAGCGGAGTCTGGCGGCAGCCGACCGGTTGCTCGACGGGCTCGATACGCTCTGGGACGAAGACCTGAGCGTGTACGTAATCGGGCTGACAAACGGGACGCCGGACCACCGCATCGACGCTGCGGGACTCCACCTTGCGGACGCGCTGCAGGAGTACGACAGCGTCGAATCGACGATGCTCTCCGACCAGCACCTCACCCGTCTGGCAGACCACGTGAGCACGACGCTCGATACGCTCTTCCGGAACCCCACCGACAGCCGGGTCGCGGGGCTGGCCCGCTACGAGGGCGACCGCTGGCGGACCGGGCACCAGGACAGCGAGAAAGTCTGGACTGTCACGACGGCGATGGGGGCACTCGCCGCGGCTCGCGTGGGCGATATGCTGAACGACCGCGACGAGCGCGGCGACGCGTACCTCGACCGCGCGAGCGACCTGTACGAACTGCTTGAGGAGGACGGGCCGCTCACGACCGATGCCGGATACCTCGCCGAGCAGGCCTTCGACGACGGCGACCTCGACAGCGCGACGCCGCTTGGCTGGTCCCACGCGTTGCGGCTGCACGCGACTGCACGCCTTGGTGAACTGAACGCACTCCCGACGACCTCAGCCGGAACTGAGGGGCCGAGCGAGCGCCCGACCTGGACGACCGGGGAGAAGTACGGCGTCGGCACCGTCGCCGACCACGACGAGCAGGACCCCTCGCGCGTCTGGTTTACGCTCACCGAGGGCGCGCTGACGGAGGCCCGCTACCCGCAGGTCGACCTGATGAACCTGCGGACGCTCGACTTTCTCGTCCGGTGTACGGACGAGACGGACTACGCCGTCCGAACCCACCGTGAGAACCGTCGGACCGACGACAGCGTCAGGCGGCGCGTCGAGCCGGTCGACGACGAGGCGCTCCTCTATCGCCACGTCTTCACCGAGACCGGCGACGGCCGGGGCCACGAGTGGACGCTCACCGTCGACTACGCGACCGACCCCGAACACGACGCTATCGTCGCCGACGTGTCCTTCAGCGCCGACGACGGCAAGACCTACGACGTGTTCTCCGTCGCCGATATCGCGCTCACGAGCACGGTTACCGAGGACCGCGCCATCAGGTACGGCCAGCCCGGGAGCTACCACCTCGTCGGCCGGAATCCCCGGGCCTACACCGACGAGACCGACAACGACCTGCTCGTCGACGAAAACGGCGACGCCTATTCTGTCGCCGTAGCGATGGCTGCGGCCGGACGCTTCGACTGGGCCACCGTCGGCGCGGCCGGTAGCGACCGTCTCGACGGGCTGTACTCCGACGGCGAACTCCCGGACCCCGTCGAGGCCCTCGACGGGACGAACCTCGTTCTCATCGGTCGGCTGGATTCGGGAACGAAAGTCAGCGACACGGTCGCGCTCGGCTTCGCGAGACAGGCTGACACCGCCGCCGCGCTGGGCGAAGCCGACGGCGCGCTCGACCGCGGCTACGAGACGGTCCGTGCCGAGTACGCCGACAGCTGGGCTGAGTTCCTCTCGGACAAGCAACTCCCGGACTCGGTTGCTGACGACGAAGCGCTGGCGAACCAGTACCGAACCGCGCTGATGACGCTGCTAGCCGTCGAGGACAAGACCTACCACGGGGCGTCTATCGCCTCGCCGTCTGTGCCGTGGGGCGAAGCCGTCCACGCCGAGGAGCCCAAGGGCTACGGCTACAACTTCGTCTGGTCACGGGACCTGTATCAGGTCTTTACCGTGTTCGACGCCATCGGGTCGCTGGACATCGCCACGGACCAACTGGAGTACATCTACGAGTACCAGCAGGACGAGGCCGGCTTCATCCCGCAGAACACCTACGTCAACGGGACGACCCGCTGGGGCGGCGAGCAGATGGACAACATCTCGTTCCCGCAGGTGATGGCCTACCGCCTCGCCGAGGCGGGCGTCGACTTCGAGGACACCGAGTACAGCTACGAGAACGTCCGGCGGTCGGCCGAGTACGTCGTCCGTCACGGCCCCGAGACCGCACAGGAGCGCTGGGAGGAGGAGGCCGGCTTCTCGCCGTCCTCGATTGCGGCCGAGATCGCGGGGCTCGCGTGTGCGGCGAAGCTCGCGCTCGACACCGGCCACAAGGCCGACGCGCTCGTCTGGCTGGCGCTGGCCGACCAGTGGGCGAACAACGTCGAGGCCTGGACCGCGACCGAGACTGGGACCGAGCGCCACACCAACACGCCCTACTACACGCGGATCACGCTCGACGGCAACGCCGAAATGGGCCACCTCCGGACGCTCGCCAACGACGGCCCGACACTTGACGAACGCAACATCATCGACGGCGGCTTCCTCGAACTCGTCCGGCTGGGTATCAAGCCCGACGACGACGAAACGATCCGGAACTCCGTCGTCGAAGTCGACGACACCATCAGCGTCGACACGAAGTACGCGCCCGGGTTCTACCGGTACAACGGCGACGGCTACGGCGAGCGTGCCCGGACCGACCAGGGCGCGCCGTGGACGGTCGAGCACAAGGGGAAGGGCCGCCTCTGGCCGCTGCTCACCGGCGAGCGCGCCGAGTACGAACTCCACCGTGACGACCCGGACCTCCCGCCCGAGAACTGTCTTCGGATGCTGCAGGACGTGGCGAACTCGGGCCGGATGATCGCCGAACAGATATGGGACCGCGGCCACGCGACCGACTACGACTGGGAGTTCGCCGAAGGGACCGGCTCGGCGACGCCGCTTGCGTGGTCGATGGCCCAGTACGTGCGGTTAGCCCACGGCATCAGCGCCGGCGAGCCAGTCGAGACGCCCGCGTTCGTCGACGACCGCTACCGGGAGCGACGGGCCCACACTCCTGATCGCAGCCCCGCGCTCCGCGTCGATACGCAGTTCCGCGGGAACGAACTGGTCGTCTCCGGCGAGACCACCGGTGTCTGTGTCGTCGTCAAAACGCCCGCCGACATCACGTACATCTCTGTCGATGACCGCGAGTTCGAGGTCGCAGTTGACGTCGACCCGGGTGAGAATCAGGTAATCGTTGCCGCCGCAGACGACGAAGACCTGGTCACCGCCGGGACAACTGTCTGGCAGCTCAACCTGTAGACTCTCTCATAAGTGAGAACCACTTTATAATTCGGCTCTGACTGTGGGATATGGACGCGATAGTTCTAGCTGGCGGCTACGCCACACGGCTGTGGCCGATCACGCGGCGTCGGCCGAAGATGCTACTCCCGGTCGGTGAGACGACCGTCATCGACGGTGTCTTGCAGTCCCTCGAAGCTGACGACCGTATCGGGACGACGTATCTGAGTACGAACGAGGCCTTCGCCGACGAGTTCGAAGCCCACATCGACGAGATGGGCTACGAAAAGGTCCAGCTCTCCGTCGAGAGTACGGAAGACGAAGACGAGAAGTTCGGCGTCGTCGGCGCGCTCGCGCAGTTGATCGAGCGCGAAGGTATCGACGACGACCTGTTCATCATCGGCGGTGACAACCTCATCGGCTTCGACCCCTCGGAGTTCCTTGACTTCTTCGAGGAGCGAGACGGGCCGGCACTCGCTGCCTACGACGTGGGTTCACGGGAGAAAGCCAAGTCATACGGACTCGTCGAACTTGACGGTGAACGCGTCGTCGACTTCCAGGAGAAGCCCGACAACCCCAAGAGTACGCTCGTATCGATTGCCTGCTATGCCTTCCCGGCCGACTCGCTCCGCTTCGAGGAGTACCTCTCGGGCGACAACAACCCCGACGAGCCGGGCTGGTACATCGACTGGCTGCAACAGCAGGAACCGGTGTCCGCGTTCACGTTCGACGATGTCTGGTTCGACATCGGGACACCCGAGTCGTACTTCGAGACTGTCGAGTGGAAACTCGACGGCGGGTCGCTCATCCACCCCGACGCGACCGTCGAGAACTCCGAGATCGGGGACACTGTCCACGTGATGGCCGGGGCGGAAGTGACCGACAGCAGCCTCGACCGGACCATCGTCTTCCCTGACGCGGAGGTCAGCGATTGCGATCTCGACGAAACGATTCTCGGTGAGGATGTCACCGTTGAGGGGTACAATATGTCGGGGTCGCTCATCATCAACCGCTGATGGCTCGCGACGACGGGTCCACTGTTCGAATGCAGAACTCCCGATGGGCCACCGCCGGTCATTGCACCGCTGGCGAAGGACTAAGTGACAGAGTGTCGTTTACTCGCGGTAGGCGAGCTACCTGACAACATGGCACAAACAGAAACGGAGCCAGTCTCGTTCGAGATGACAATCGACGAGGGCCGGACCAGAATCGACGTCTCGGGCGACCGCGATACGGCCGTCGTGGTCCGCTCGAAATCGGGCGAAAAGATATACCTGCCGCCGGAGGATTTCGACCGGCCGCCGGAGGACAGGCAGACACCGTACGACAGTCCCTACCAGTCGGCTGACGGGACCGCCGATAGCCCGTATCGGACGCAAACGGACACAACGTCCGTGACAGGGCTGGAGCCGACCGCCGACGGCTACCTGATCGTCCACCCGGAACCGGTCACGGACGTTCGCTTCCTCCGGTAAGCGGCCGGTCAGGCCTCGTTCAGAACCTCGTGGTAGAAGTCGACGTGTTCGTCAGCGACTTCGCCCCAGGTTCGTACGTCGTACTCGATGGGCGTCGACAGCGATAGCGCGTGTTCGATCCCCTCGGCGATGGAGTCCGAATCGGGTTCGACCTCGATGACACAGTCCTCGTTGAGGAGTTCTGCGGCCCCGCTCTCGCAGGCGACGACGCGCGTCCCGACCGACAGCGCTTCGACGATGGTGATGCCGAACGGCTCCGCCAGCGACGGCGAGACGAACAGATCTGCGCTGTTGTAGTAGTCCCCGAGTTCCGACTGGGGGAGATACCCCGGGAAGTAGACCCGGTCTTCGATTCCCAGCAGCTCCGCGAACCGTTCGAGCTGTTCGGTGAGATGGCCTGAGCCGCCGAGTACGAGGCTCACGTCGTCCCGGCCGAGCTTCGAGAGCGCGTACAGCAGGTACGACAGCCCCTTCTGGTCGGTGTGTCGCCCGACGAAAAACAGCATCTTCCCGTCGATGCCAAGCTCCGCCTTGATGTCTCGGCCCGTCGGCGCTACCGACGAGAATCCGTTGTAGATGACTGTCGAGTCGGCGTCGTACTGCTCACGGATCCGGCGCTGTGTGAACTTACTCACCGCGACGAGATGGTCCGTGCGGTTCGCGACCCGCTGTTCCGTCTCGACTTCCCGCTGTGGCGGCGTCACGTTACGATCCGCTGACAGCGAGTGGAACGTCGATATCCACTCGACGTCGTGGGCCGATTTGGCCCGCGACCCGGGATTGTACCCGAACCAGTCGTTCGTGTGGATGATGTCCGCGTCGGCCGCTTCGTCGGCGAACTCTCCAGCTAGCCGGCCAATACGGGTGATGATGTCGCCGCTGCCTGTTGGCACGCCGTGGATGCCGTCGCGGTCCGGCGGCGCGTACTCCGCGGGCAACACCAGCTCGAACTCGACGTCGTCTCTCGGTTCGAGCTGTTCGAACAGCTCCCCGATAGCGGTATCAAGCCCGCCGGTGATGTTGGGTGGGAACCCCCAGCCAAGCATCAGAACGTTCGGTGGCATCTCTGTAACTGACTCTCGTCATAGCATCAAATGGATACAATATATATGTTTGCGTGCGCCCCTCTCCGGACCCCACAGGTAGTCACGGCGGCAGTCAACAACCCCGCCCATTGAAATGCCTGTCAGGGCAACAGGTGCGTATGCAATTCGAACGGCAGAGTGGCGTGTTTCTCCACCTGACGTCGCTCCCGGGGCCACACGGCATCGGTGACCTCGGTTCCGGCGCACGGGCGTTCGTCGACTTCCTCGACCGGGCGGACCAGTCGCTGTGGCAGTTCTGCCCGCTCGGTCCCACAGCGAGCATCCACGGGAACTCCCCGTACCAGTCGTCGTCTGCCTTCGCCGGCAACCCGCTGCTCGTCGACCTCCGCGACCTCGTCGACCGCGGCTATCTCACCGCGGCCGAGGTCGAACCGCCGGATGACTTCTCGCAACAGCACGTCAACTACGACCGCGTGACCGAGTTCAAGCAGCGCCGCCTCCGGACCGCCTACGAGAGTTTCGACGAGAGCGCGGACGAAGCTGACCGGAACGCTTTCGCCGAGTTCTGTGACCGCGAGGCCGGCTGGGTCGACGACTATGCGCTGTTTACGGCGCTGAAAGCCGAGTTCGACGATGCCGGCTGGATGGATTGGCCGGACGACATCAGGACGCGCGAGCCGGCGGCCATGGAGCGATATCGGGAGGACCTGGCCGACGACATCCGCTACCACAAGTTCGTCCAGTGGTGCTTCGACAGCCAGTGGCAGACGCTGGCCGAGTACGCGGCCGAGCGGGACATCGGTCTCGTTGGCGACCTCCCCATCTACGTGGGCCTCGATTCGGCGGATGTCTGGGCATATCCCGAGGTGTTTCGACTCGACGACGACCACTACCCCGCGGAGGTGGCCGGCGTCCCGCCCAATCCCGGCGACGACGGTCAGCGGTGGGGGAACCCGGTGTACGACTGGGAGACGCTCCGTGAGAATGACTACGGCTGGTGGGTCGACCGCTTCGAGCGGCTGTTCGACCTCGTGGACATCGCTCGCATCGACCACTTCAAAGGCTTCGACGAGTTCTGGTCGATTCCGGCCGAGGCCGAGGACCCGGCCGCCGGACAGTGGCGCGACGGCCCCGGCGCGCACTTCTTCGAGACGGTCGAAGGCCGGCTCGGCGACCTGCCGTTTTTCGTCGAGGACCTGGGCTTTCTCGACGAGAGCATCGTCGCGCTCCGGGACCAGTTCGGATTCCCCGGGATGCGCGTGCCGCAGTACGCCGACTGGTGTGAAGAGGGGCACATGTACCAGCCGATGCACTACCCCGAGCAGTCCGTCGGCTACACCTCGACCCACGATACGGACACTATCGTCGGCTACTACCGCGGGCTTTCCGACCGCCAGCGCGACTGCCTCCACTACAACCTCGGCACTGATGGAGACGAAATCAGCTGGGACCTCATCGAGGCGGTGTGGAACTCGAACGCGGTTGTCGCGATGACGACCATGCAGGACCTGCTCGGCATCGGTAGTGACGCCCGATTCAACGTCCCCGGCACGGCGACCGGGAACTGGGAGTGGCGAGTGCCCGCCGATGACCTTGCCGACGACGTCGCCGAGCGCCTTCGTCGGGTCACCGACAGGACAATCCGCTGAGTACCCTTAGAACTGCAGAATGCCGTCCTCTGTGACGACCGTATCAAGCAGGCGGGTCGGCGTCGCGTCGTAGCCCGGATTGCCGATGTCGAACCCCTCCGGCGGTTCGAGCATCACGTCCGACCCCTGCCGGAACGTGTTCCGGAAGGTGAAGCCGCTACCGATGAACTTCGAGGAGGTTCCGACGACGGTCACGGGAACGTCCAGTTCGTTGGCCGTCGCGGCCAGCGGCAACGTCCCGATACGGTTGTACACCACGTCGTCGATGAGGCAGTTCATGCCGACGAAGACGCGGTCGGCCTCCGAGAGGTAGTGGCCCGCCGCACCGTCGACGATAAGCGTCACGTCGGCCCCGTCCCGGTCGGCCAGTTGACGGGCGGTTCGACGGCCCAGGAAGTGCGGCCGGGACTCGCCCGCGTACAGGTGGAACTCCTTGCCGTCGTCCAGCGCCGTCTTGAGCGTCGCCATCACCGTCGAGGAGTTTTCGTGTGTCACCAGCACATCGCCGTCGTCGATGAGCGTCGCCGCCCGCTCTGCCGCGCGGTCCTTGCTGGTCTCGATTTCCGTGACGACCGCCTCGATTGTATCGAGCAACCGTTCTTTGGCCTCCGAGACGGAGTCGAGGTCGGCGTCTTTCAGATCTGTCACGATGCGTTGCTGTGTCGTGTACAGCGGCGCATGCGAGCGGTTCGCCCGCTGGAGCGCGCTGCTGTTGCGTTCGACTACCCGGAGAAAGTCCTCGACCGTGTGGCACTCGCGGTCTGTGAGTTCCCGGAGCGCGTTGGCGGCTTTCACGGCGGCAATCGAGGAGCTCTGTGTTTCCATCTCCTCGATCTGCCGCACGGTCTCGTTTATCATGAGAGCATGTGCGGCTGCCATCCTTATAACGGTACAGTCAGCCGACAGCCCTCGCTTCCGGTTTGAATCAGGGCACTGACCGACGGTTACGCCGACCCGACCACGTCTTCGTCAGTCGGGCCCTGACCGTCGAACTCGGCCACGAGCGCGTCCAGTTGCTCCGGATCGTCGACGCTCGGGAGCGTCTGGTCCGCAGTCCGACAGGCAGCGTCGACGCCGAGGGCGTCACAGACGAGGTCGGCCGTCGCCTCGGCCATCTGCCGGTAGGTGGTCAGTTTGCCGCCGACGATACTCGCCATGTTGCCGACGCCGTCGTCGGTGTGATCGAGCAGAAAGAACCCACGTGAGATGCCGCGGCCGCCGCGTTCGTCCTCATCGGGCGCGTACAGCGGCCTGACGCCCCACCAGGTCCGGACTTCGGGGGCGTCCACGACCGGGGGCAGCATCGCCGCACACTCCGCAATACTCTCCTCGATTTCCCACTGTTCTGTCTCGTACTCGTCCGGGTCCCGGACGGGCACGCTCGTCGTTCCGAGGACAGCCTCGTTCTCGTGTGGCACGACAATGTCGCCGTCGTCGGGGTCCCGACAGCGGTTGAGCACCGGCCCGAGGTCGTCGTATGCGACGGAGACCATCACGCCCCGCGTCGGTTGCATCTCGACGTCGAGGCCGGCCATCGCGGCGAACTCACCAGCCCAGGCCCCCGTTGCATTGACGACGTGGTCGGTCTCGATAGTGTCCCCGACTGTTCCGCCGACCTGCACGCCGACCACTTGCCCGTCCTCGACGAGTACGTCTTCGACGGGCGCGTGTGGGTGTATCGTCGCGCCGTGATTGCGGGCGTCTGCGGCGTTCGCGGCGACGAGCCGCGACGGATAGATGACGGCGTCCGGGACTTCGAACGCGCGCTCAATGTCGGACGCGAGGTCGGGGACCCGCTCGCGGGCCGCATCGGCGTCCAGCGTCTCGACGGGGATGCCGATTTCCGCACAGGCCGCCCGCTTGGCGTCGAAGTAGTCGGGGTCGTCTGCGGCGAGCTGGACGAACAACCCGCCGGTGTCACGGATGCAGGCCCCGGCGATGTCCTTCAGTATCCGGTTTTCGGCGATACACTCCTCGGCACCGACCCGGTCCGCCTCGGCGTAGCGGGCGCCGCTGTGCAACAGTCCGTGCGAGCGCCCGGAGGTACCGCTTGTCAGCCCGTCGCGTTCGACGAGCGTCACGTCGACGCCACGGAGTGCGAGGTCACGAGCGACGCCAGCGCCGGTCGCGCCACCACCGACGACGAGGACATCCGTCTCAGTTGCCATGTGTTCGGTTAGGGCGGCCGACGTAAGGTTCCTCCGGTGACGGGCGTTTTGGCGACTGTACGTCCGTTTCAGCGACGGGGGAAGACTCGCAAACGACGGCGACGAACACGATGTGACAGTGCGGCCAGTTAGCACCTAACAGCCGGTTTCGGCGGCCAGTACTGCGTGTGTCAACTACAGCAGAGCCGGCATTCCGAGCCGACCGTCGCTACATCGTCCGACAACTGCAGTGGTCGTCTCAGATATCCTGTCCGGTCGGCCTGATCAGGAGTTCGTTCACGTCCACGCGGGCGGGCTGACTCGTCGCGTACACGATGCCGCGAGCGATATCGTCGGGATGGAGCATCGGGAGGTCCATCTCCGCGAACCGCTCCAGCACCTGCTCGTCCGGGACGTGCGTCGCGAGTTCCGTATCAACGGCACCCGGTTCAATAACCGTCGTCCGGATGCCCTGGGTCGTCACTTCCTGCCGGACGGCCTCAGTGAACGCGTTCACCCCGAACTTCGTCGCGTTGTAGCCGCTCGAATCGGCCGAGGCTCGGCGTCCCGCGACGGAGGAGACGTTGACGATGTGGCCGCTTTCCTGCTCTTGCATGACCGGGAGTACCGCGTGGGTGAGGTTCATCAGCCCGAGCAGGTTCACCTCGACCATCTGCCTGAGGTTCGACCGGTCCGCCCGTTCCAGCGGTTCGAGCAGCATCACACCGGCGTTGTTGACGAGGATGTCGATGCGACCGTACTCGTCGGTCGTCGCCTCGACCAGCGCGTCGATGTCGTCCTCCTCGGTAACGTCCGTCGGTACAACAAGCGCCTCCCCACCAGATGACTCGATTCGAGCCGCGAGAGCTTCCAGTTCGTCAGCGCGGCGAGCCGCGAGTACGACGCTCGCGCCCGCATCAGCGAGCGCTTCGGCAGTGGCCTCACCGATTCCCGATGACGCGCCGGTGACAATCGCAACGTCGCCTGCAAGTCGCTGTGTGTTCTGGTCGTCGTCTGTCTCAGCGTTGTCTGTCATCGCTGTTCCGTAGGTGCGACGGCCACGAGCGTGCTTCGCTTACTGATAAGCCCGTTTATATAGCAACAGGGGCGGTGCGGTCGAACAGGGTGGCGGCTACTGCGCGAGTGCGTTCCGGAACTGATCGGGGCCGACCGTCGAACTGATGAGCTGTTTTTCGGCTCGACGCAGGAGGTCGGACGCCGCGGCGGCCGACACATCGAGCCTGTCGGCGAGCTCCGCCGTCGAACACCGACGCGGTGAGTCGTAATACCCTGCAGAGAGGGCGACGGATATCGCCCGATACTGCCTGTCCGTGAGCCCAAACTGGTCGCGTTCGCCGGGGTTCTCTGGGTCTGAGGCGATGTTCAGCAGTTCGAGCGGGATGTCGTTGACCGCACACCGGTCCTGTAGCGCACTGAACGCGTCGTAGTCGGAGAACACCTTCTGTTCCCGTATCCCCTCACCAGTGACCGTCGCGTCCATCGCAACCCCTTCGAACTCCTCCGGGTCGTGTGACGCGATGAGACTCGACGCGTTGTTGACGACGACCTTGTAGAACCAGCCGTCAGCCGTCTGTCCGATCTCCGCTGCATCAGTGATCTGTGACTGGGCGTCCAGTTCTCGTTCAAACGCGTCGCGGGAGTCAGCGTCGACGCTAACGGTAAGCAGCAGCTTTCCGTCTTCGAGGCCGACGGCGTTCGAAATCGAGAGTTCGCCGCTCGGAACCGAGTCCGCCACGCCGACTAGCGGCAGCGTCTCGTCCGCGAGGAGGATTTCAGCAACGATAGCCATAGCGTCTCATCGGAGTCGACGCATATAGTCGCCAGCATCGCGAGTACAGGCACGCGCTGCCAGCACTGCTCCGGGTTCACAGACGCTCAGTCAGAACTGGACCCCGTCTCACCTTCCAGCAACTGCTGTAGCTGTTCGATCAGGCCGCTGCCCCTGGCGTATCCGCGGTATACCCGCACGGAATCGAAGCCGGCGTAGCCGTGATGCCCGGAGTCGTCCCGCTCCCAGTACAGCCATGCTGTCTCCTCTCCACCGTCGAGCCCCATCTCATCGACCGGGAACGTGAGAACGAGCGACGAGTGGTCGTCCGCCGAATCGTTCTCTGCTTCCCTAATTTCGCCATCGTCGACGGGTCGAGCACCCTCGCCGTCTTCCAGTGCGAGACGCGAGCCGAACCGATAGCGAACGGGTCGGTCAGTGGGATCGAACGTCTCGCTGTCTCCATCGCTGTTGATAACCTCCGACTGCTTGACTACGACGGTGACGGTTTCGTGGTCCGACAGGTCAATGAAGTTCTCCGCGTTCTCGGGCTGAATCTCGATTGCAATCTCGACCGGGAAATGGGCTGTCGCGACACCGCTCAGGCTCGGCACCGCTGCTGCGGTCACTCCTGCACCAAGTGCACCCTTGAGGATCCGTCGTCGTGTGGCGGTTGTCGACGCTGTCCCAGCATCGTTCGTTGTCGGCTGCGTTTGTTTCATCCAAATGAACTGAACCGCGGGCACGGTTATGATAATTCTGGTGCATATCCCGAAAATACGCATTCCAAGCGACAGCACGCCTGCGAGACCACGTCCATCGCCCAAAATTGACGATTATTCGATATTATCAACCGACCCTACTCTGTTGGGATTATGTAGTGTTGAGAAACCACTCCCATCGGACCTGTTCTCCATCCATATTATCTCTACCAGTCATTATATTTTAATTAAATTCCGCAAAACTAAGTCTACAACTTTAAGTACAATAGCTGGGCTAAAACTGCGTATGACTGCACAGGCTGCCGCGGAGACCGCACCGGAGGTTCCCGCACCGACGCCACCGGATGCCGCAGACGCCTGGTACGCGCCGGACGTTCGTGAGCAAGACGAGGTGTATCCGGGCGTCGTCGTGACCGTTCGACGAGAGCAAAATGGGTTCCGGTACGACGTCCGTGATCCCGTGCTCTCAGCGTCAGAAGCTGACGCACTGTCGACTGTCGAGGGGCACTTCGCAGGTGCGAACATCGAGCGGCCACGGACGCGTGAAGGGGCAGTAGAGCGAATGAACGGGGGGTTCGATGCGAAACACCGCCGGGTCATCGACCGCTTGATCGACGCGTCCCCGGCGAGTCGTCGCCGAATCGAGTATCACGCACTCTCGTCGCTGGCGTGTTTCGACGACCTGACTCCGTACGCGCTTGATTCCCGCATTGATGTCGCCGACGTGACTGACGACGGTGTCGTCGTCCACACCGATGATTACGCCCCGGCCGAGACCGACCTCGGACCGGACCCGGCGTATCTCAACCGGTTCGCGAGCGAGCGTGTCGAGCGCCACACTGTCCGATTCCACGGGTTCGAGATACCGGTCGTCGTCTATCGCGAGCATCTCCTCGGCGCGGACCCGTTCACGACGAAGTACGCGGTTCGAGAGCCGGACCTGCTCCCCGGCGACGAACAACTCATCGAGGTATGCAAGGAGCGCGTCTGGGAAACCGGCGTCGACGGCGTTGTCGAAAATCGTGTTGCGTTTGTCCGGGAGCGCGCTCGTTCGCTCCTGGCTCGGCAGCTAACCGTCCGCAACACGACTGAATGGGTTGACGCTGCCCGCTACCGGCTCCGGTCGGCACTGGCCGAACTCGATCTGGCTGTACCGCCGGTTGACCACCGGTTCGCTGACGACCGCCTCGATGACCTGCTGTACTACGTACTTCGGGATCTAGTCGGCTACGGGAAGCTCACTGTCCCGATTCGGGACCACACGCTCGAAGACATTGAGGCGAACCGGGTCGACGAACGCGTGAAGGTCCTCCCGCGCGCTGACCTCGGTCACGACGGCCGCGTACCGACCAATCTCGCTTTCGATTCAGAGGCCGCATTCGTCAACGTTGTCACGCAACTGGCCGCCGACGACGGCGTCGAACTCAACGCCTCGAACCCGAGCGCGAAAGTCAATATCGACCCCGACGGCGACGGGCTCCACGACGCTGACGACACCATCCGCTGTGCCGTTGCTCTACCGACTATCAGCGAAGGCGGGCCCCACATCTCTATTCGGAAACAGTCGAGCGATGCGATGACACCGGTCGATCTGGTCCAGCGTGATTCGCTGCCGACGGAACTGGTCGCGCTGCTGTGGCTCCTGTATGAATCCCACGGCGTCGTCCTCTTTTCGGGACCAACCGGAGCCGGCAAAACGACCCTTATGAACGCCCATATGCCGTTCATCCCGTATCGGGATCGCCCAATCAGTATCGACGAAGGGTCACGCGAAGTCCGAATTCCCCACGAGACGGGTGTTTCGCTCACTACTCGGGACCACGAGCGGGACCACCGTCGCGTGACGATGGCCGATCTGATGACACAGTGCAATTATCTGAACCCAGATGTCGAGGTCATTGCAGAGATCAACACAGCCGCATCGTTCGAAACCTTCGCTGAAACGCTCAACACAGGCCACGGCGTTATCGGGACGACACACGCCGATGACATCGAGTCGCTGGTCAACCGCGTTATCGAGAAAGGCGTGCCGACCTACCTGCTCAAAGAGATTGACCTCATCGTGTTCCCTCGGCACGTCGATGGGGAGCGCTACGTCGGCGACGTGGTCGAGTTCGCTGACGACCCGTCTGTCGTCGAAGGTGGGAACAACCGGAGTGGGACGATACACAAGGACGGGACGACAATCCACTGGAACAGCGTCTGCCGGCGGCGGCCCGACGGGACCTTCGAATTCGCCTACGACCATCCGCAGTTCGGCGATGACCGGCGGCAGGTCGACACTGGCATCTTCGACCGACTCTCGGACCTCCGTGACGAACCGGTCTCAGCTGTCGAGGACGCGTTTCACCGTCGCCACCGGTATGTCCAGTACCTCGTTCAGGAGGGTCTGACTGATTTTGACGACCTGTTCAGCGTGCTAGCCGACCTAGAGACGAACGAGGCAGCTACCGTCGAGCGACTGCGGCGACAGACTGGCACCCCCGACAATTCGCACCTGGAGGTCGGTACGGGTGACGACTGAGGGAGGCGGGACACTCGGCTTGCTCGACCGGGGCCTGTACGCCCTGTTCGCCCACCACGCCGAGGACGACCGCCACGCAAGCACGCGCGACCGCTACCGGGCCGCCTATCCAAGCGCCGGCTTCGGCGTCTACGTCGCCAGAGTGTACGGACTCTCGTGGATAGCGCTCTGTGTCGGTGTTATCGGAACTGCCACGATAGCGATGCTCGTGCCCCCGGCGACCTTCGACTCGTTCGTCGCGGTGCTCCAGCAGAGTCTTCCGATCATCAATCGGCTGGCGCTACCAGAAGTCCCTCGGCTTCTCGTGGCCACTATTCTCGGAACGGTCGCTGGACTCACGCTCAAACGGGGCGTGTTCGTCGCCGGCAACCGGTATCTCTCGTGGGTCGCAAGCGCGCGGCGTGCGGACATCGCAGCGACGCTCCCCGGCGCCGTCCGCTACCTCAGAGTTCTCGCTTCCGGTACCCACGACCGGCGCGAGATGCTCCGCGCCGTTGCCGAACAGGACGCCTACGGTGAGACGGCGGTCGCCTTCCGACGCGCGCTTAACCAAGGCATCCTCACCGGTAGTCTCGACACCGGTATTGAGCGAGTCGCCAGCGAGACACCTTCACGAGACCTGCTGGCCCCGTTTCTGCTCAAGTTCCGCGAACACGCGAATCAGAGCGCCGAGGCGCTTGAGGGATATCTGGAGATGGAGGGGCGCTTGCTCTCGCACGAGCAGAGCCGACAACACGAGCGGGCGACTGGCTATCTCGAACTGCTCGCGGAGTTGTTTGTCGTGTTGCTGGTGTTACCCGCGCTCGTTGTACTCATCGTTACTGTCATGGGAATTCTCGCGCCCGGCCTCTCCGAGCCTGTTGCGACGCCACTGGGCGAAACGACCGTTCGCGCGATCGTCGTCTACGGGAGCGCGGCGTTCGTGATGGCCGCCGGGTTGCTGGCGGCGTTCGTCGTTGCGACGCTCCGCCCGCGGAACACGGCCGCCCCGAGCTATGGCCTGCCGGATGGCCCCGTCGCAATACTCACGTCGATTCCCTCAAACCCTGCAAGTGCACTCCTCGCCTGCATGCCGTTGGGTGTGGTCGTTGCGGCGGGCCTCTGGTCACTGGGCTACCGTCCGGTCAACGTCGCGCTTCTTTCGTATACCACCGTCGGCGTCCCCGTCGGTTTGGTAACGGTCCGCCGGGCCAGAGCGGATGACGCGAAAGACCGGGAGATACAGGACTTCGTTCACGCCGTCGCCGGCCACGTCGCGCTGGGCCGCCCGTTTCCAGAGGCGGTCCGACGTGTCGCCGACGACGTGGAACTCGGTGCGCTCGCCAGCGATGTCCAGTCGCTCGCGTTCACGCTTTCGCTCGGTGACAGTCCCGGCGACGCCGCGGCTGACAGGCGGGCCGCGGCACTCGACCAGTTCGTCGGCCGCGTCGGGACGCCGATGGCCGAACAGACCATCGGGCTGGTCGTCGGCGCGCTGGATACGGGAAGCGATGCGGAGGATGTGTTCGAGACGCTCCAGACAGAGATAGGGCAACTCTACCATCTGCGGAAATCCATCCGGTCAGCCCTGCTCGTCTACGTTGCGGTCGGTTGGACGACGGCGTTGCTCGTCATCGGCATTACCGTCGCTGTCAACGTCTACGTCCTCGATAGCTTCGCACAACTGTCGTCGGTCTCTGGCGGTGCGAACATCGCCTTCGACCCAAGCGCGATCAAACCCGTCCGGGAGCAACACCGATTCTACGTCGTCACGCAGGCGACGATGCTGGCCTGTGGTTGGTTCGCCGGCACGGCGAGCCGCGGCGCCTACGAAGCGCTGTTGCACTCCTCGGGGCTGGTACTCGTCGCATATGTCGTCTTCGCGGGGGCTGGTCTGATTTGAAACGCGATACCGACGCCCAGTCACACGTTGTCGGCGTGGTGTTGCTGCTGGGGCTGACCGTTGTCGCGCTCGGTGGGTTGACGGCCGTCGTCGGGACTGTCGTCGATGGCCACACTGCAACCGCCAACGAGGCCCGCGTCGCTAACACGTTCGAGACGACGTTCCGACCAGTGGAGCAGACAGGCCACCAGACGGCCCGTGTTCGGTTTACTGACGGGCGGCTGACCACAGTCGAACGAGAGCTCCGAGTCCGCAACGACTCTGGCGTCCAGCGAACGGTCCCCATCGACGCAGTGATCTACGATTCCGGCGACGACCGTGTCCGTTTTCTCGCCGGGAGTGTCGTCCGCGGGACCGCGGGGAACGCGTGGCTCGAAACGGACCCGCCGGTAACGGCGACACGGGACGACACAGCGGTCATCGTCGGCGCACCGATTGTCAACGCCAGCGGCGGCACAGTGTCTGGAACCGGCGGTGTGTCCGCGAGCATCCGCCAAAACGTCAGCCACGAACGCGAACAACTCCCGGCTGACAACTACAGCGTGGCTATCGAGACGACGACGCCACGGCCGTTCACCGACTATTTCCAGCGTGTCGGTGCAACCACGCGAGTCAGGGACATTGACGGTGATGGCGTCCAGAGCGTCGTGGCGACGTTTCCGGGCCGCCGGACGCTGTATCTTGTCCGCCACGATATGCGGACGGAGGTGGGCCATGGATAACCGCGCGCTCAGCACGGTCGTCGAGAAACTACTGAGCATGGGGATTGTGCTGCTGTACATCGGATTAGTGACGACCACACTGTACGGCGGCACTGTCCCGGCGTATCAATCCGCCGTCGGGGCGGAACTCGGCGACCGAACGCTCGCCGAAGCGACGGCCCGCGTCGAGCAGGCTATTCCGCCGGATGCTCGGGCCGTCTCGGCGACTGTTCGGGTATCGCTCCCGGAGACTATCGATGGGGCAGGATACAGTATTCGGACCGATGGGGATGCTCTCGTCCTCGACCATCCTCACCCCGACATCGGTAGCCGAGCACAGCCGGTGTTGCCCGACAGAGTCGATACCTTCGAAGGTGAATGGCAGGCGGGCAGTCCGACTGTGGTCGTTGTCTCCGGAACACAGGGGAACGTGACAGTGACACTGGAGGCGGAGCGATGACCGTGTCGAACCATCGTTCTGACGACACCATGCGCGCCCAGACATCGCTCCCAGCGCTTGGTGTCGCGCTCGTGCTCCTGACCGTTGTCACTGGCATGGGCGTCGCAATGGCCGATACCGCGATTACCGGTGCGGATAGGACCCCCGACGAGCGACGGGTCGCTGCCGCGACTGCTGACCGGCTCGTCGCGGCGGATGGACCGCTGGCCGCCCGGAGCAATGTCCTCAATCAATCCCTGGTAGATAGTTTCGACCGTGCGGCGCTGGAGCGGAGCGCACCGCCGGCCAGTGAGTACGCGGTCAGCGTCGAGTTGGCTGACGAGGAAATCGCACGCAGTGGTACAGTTTACAGCGGGACACGAATCACCCGTCTCGTCGTGGTCGAGTCTCGGGAACCACGGACACTCTCACCCGACCTGGCGACGACCGATGCGGTGACGCTCCCTCGCCGGAGCGCACAGGCCACAGTAACTGTCGACCCGCCGGCGGGCACGACCGTCTGGACGGTCCGCGCTAACGACCGGGTCGTCCTGCACAACCGGAGTGGGTTGAACGGCAGCTACGAGGTCTCGCTGGTGCCCTACGAGACGACGGAACTGCGCTTCCAGCGCGCCGGCCGCCTCGAACCCGGCAACGTGACTGTAGAGTACGACGCCCCGCGGTCGACGAAAGAAACCCTGGTGGTGACCGTCGATGCCTAGAGCCCAACTGCCGCTGTCGCTCGTGGAAGTTGCTCTCGGGACAGTGCTAATTCTCGGCGTCGCACTCGGGTTTGCTCTGGGGACGCCAGCGCCGGACCGACAGGGACCGCAACTTGATGCGTACGCCTCGGACACGGCGGCCCTCCTCGCTACCGACCCGCCGCGACATGGCGGTGCGACACGACTGCAGGAGATCGTGTCGAGTCCGACGGCGTTCGACCGCGAACGGAGCGCGCTTTCGAACCGGGTCGCACGCATCCTGCCCGACAACGTTCTTTTCCGGGTCGAAACGCCGCACGGGACGGTCGGAACACCGACGCCACAGGGCGTCAGCACTGGGACTGCAACTGTGCCAACGGGACACGGAAGTGTTCGAATCATCGTGTGGTACGCATGACCCGGCGTGGACAGCTCGTACTCGTTGCGGCCACGGTCATCGCTGTAGCGCTGGTCCCAATCGTGCTCGCCTCGCTCCAACTGGGCTATCACGACGACGTTCGTGCGACGGCCGACTACGATAACGACCCGTCTGCTGACGCGCTTCGAGTCCTTGAGCGAGCCGTGGCAACCGAGAGCGCGCCCCTCCCGAGCCAATACGCCTGGACCGCGAACGAGTCGGCGGTGACGGCCGTTCGAACTGGACTGGGACCTCGGCTTGACCGACTCCAGACATCCCGCATCGAGGCCGGTGTCCATTACAATATAACTTACAACGGTACTGCCGCACGGCAGTGGAAAGACGAAAACTGTCCGTCGGGACCGGCCCGCCAGTTCGGGGACTGTGCCGCCGACCGCGGCGTCGTCGCGCAGGACCGCGTGGGTCGCACGCATGTTCTCGCCGTCAGCTTCGATGTGACGACAACAACCGAACGTGGCGAAACCACCGTCACCGTGGTTCTGGAAACCAGTGGTCGGTCCTCGCGGTGAGACTGCAAATCAAACATCGTCTCTCGGCACGAGGCGGTAGACGGCCAGTGGCGTGTGCCTTACTCCGTCGCGCCCGGCGTTTCAGTTCGAACCTGCGACCGAATCCGTTCGAACGTCGCCTGCGAGAGGATGCCGGTGACGCTGTCCACTGAGAGGGTATTGATGAGACCAGCCGGCGGGCCAGTGACCAGCAGCGCGCCCGCCTGCGAAACGGAATCGGCCACAGTGAGACCGAAGTCTGCTGTCGCGCGCTCTTCGAAGGAATTGATAGCGTCTTCGGCGAGGTTCTCCTGTGCGGTGCGGTATTCCGCCTGTGCCTCGCTTCGTGTGAGATTCCCCGCCTGGAGTGCAGACTGAATCTCCTGCTGTCGTTCCTGCAACTGCGTCTGGTCCGGTTCGACCACGACAGTCACGGTCGCGGAGTCCGCGTCCGCACTCTGGCGTTGTGACCCTGTCTCCGTGGCCGTTCCGTCGCTGTCGCCACCCTGAAGCGCGTTACAGCCGGCGAGTGACACTGTCGCGCTCGCTCCGGCGAGTTCCATGAATCGGCGGCGTGTGGACTCAAATTCCATTATCGACTAGCACGGGCCCCGCGGTGTAACCCTTCTGATAGCCGGAGACGGGTTCTCGGCTTTGGCAAACACGGCTCTGGTCCCGGGCGACGCAGCCCTGAGAGACGAAAGACAGTGGTGTCTGTGGCCCAATGCTGCATCAACAGCGCGCATGGTGGGACAGGAGTCGGGCGACACGCTGGATGCCCCGCGGCGAGACGCGATTCCAACGCTTGAGAGCGATGCATCCGGCACAGTCGTCTGGCATCGTGAGCACCTTCGGATTCGCGATCAGGCCGCGGTAGCGAGGGCTGCGGCGTCCGAGTACGTACTCCCGCTGTTCGTGTTCGACCCGGCGTTCTACGGCGCGGACGGTCTCGCCTGTGACAGCCGCATCCGGTTCCTGCACGACTGTCTGGTCGACCTCGCAGACCAGTATCACACCGCGACTGGTCGCGGACTTACCTACGCCCACGGGGACCCGGTGGACGTGCTGGGGCGGTTCCGCGAGGCTGGCTGGGACATCGTGACGATGGCCGTTCCGACCGGACGCTACGGTCGGGACCGGGACCGCCGCGTACGAGAACAGTGTGATGTGACTTTCGTCGACGGCGACGGCTTGGTCCGTGACCGAGCGGAGGCTCGCGACGGGTGGCAGGACGACGTGTCGGCGTGGTTCTCCGCTGACCAGTACGACTGGGACCCGAGCACGGTCACTTCACGGAGCTTCGACAGCGGTATCGACATCGACGCGGTCGAAGAACACTACGCAGTCACACCGTCGAAATCCGACGTTCCCCGCGGCGGGACCGGCCCGGCGCGCGAGCGGCTGTCGGCGTTCGTCGAGCGCATCGACGACTACCCGGGTAACATCTCCGCGCCGACGGACGCCCGAGACGGGACCAGCGGGCTTTCGGCGTATCTCGCCTTTGGCTGTCTCTCCGTGCGGCAGGTCATCCAGTACATCGACGAACACGCGCCCGACGGCCGCGGGAAAGAGATGTTCGTTTCGCGGCTGTTCTGGAACAAACACTACGAGCAGAAGCTCGAAGACTGGCCCGGCTGGCTCGACACGGCGGTGAATCCGGTGTTGGAGGGGTTCAACGCGGAGCAGTACGATCCCGATCTGGTGGCCGCCTGGAAGCACGGCCAGACCGGGTTCCCGATGGTCGACGCCTCGATGCGGTGTCTCAAGCAGACGGGCTGGCTCAACTTCCGGATGCGGGCAATGTGTGCGTCGGTGTATTACCATCTGCTCCAGCAGCCCTGGCGGATCGGCGCGGACTGGTTCTACCACCACCTCATCGACGCGTCTGCGGCGATCAACTACACTCAGTGGCAGTCCCAGTGCGGACTGGTCGGCAAGCCGGCCCTTCGGCTGTATAATCCCCGCAAGCAGGTCCGGGACCAGGACCCGGACGGCGAATTCATCCGCCGGTGGGTGCCCGAACTCGACGCGCTTCCCGACGAGTACCTCGACCGACCCGAGGGGACGCCGGTCCACGTGCAGGCGTCCTGTGGCGTCGATATCGGCGAGGACTACCCGCACCCGGTCGTCGACTACGACGCGGCCCGACAGGCGTTTCGCAGGCGGTACGAGTCAGTACGTGCCGACGCTGCCGACGCCCTGAGCGATCCGACTGTCGCACGCCGCGCCTCCTTCTCCGGCGGCCGCGAGGCCGCTGCACGTATCGCCGCGGAACACGGGACGGATGCGTCGAACGGCACCGGAAACGACGGGACTCAGACAAGCCTCGACGCCTTCGGCGACGAATAGGCTTGCAGCATCGTCTAGTGTTGCCAAAGGCCAAAGAGGCTAAGATGGTCGCCCACTCAGACATGGTCAATGGCGGAAGGTCCGGACGACACCGTCTTCGAGGATTGCAAGTACCTTACCGGGTCACCACAGCGGTTCGCGGTGCTGGCCCAGCTCCGGGAGCGTCCCGCACGACCCACCGACCTGTGTGATTCAGTGGATGCGACTCGAACCACAATCCAGCGGATACTCGCGGGGTTTTCCGAGCGCCAGTGGGTCGTCAAACGGGACGGTGAGTACCGACTTACCGTGACAGGACAGCGGGTGTTCGACCGGTACAGGGCGCTCGTCAGCGAGGTCGAGCAAGCCCGGGCGGCCGGTCCGCTGGCCGCCCACCTCGGACCTGTCGCGGCGGACCTGCCTGTGGACCTGCTGGAGCCTGACTGTCTCACGACGAGTTCCGAGCAGAATCCGCTGGCCGCGGTCAATCGGTTCACAGACTGGATACACGAAGTCGAGGGTGACGTTCGGGCCATCTCACCTATCGTAACGTCAGTGTTCAACGACGCCGCAGTGGAACTCCTCGAAACAGGGACGCATATCGAGTTCATTATCGACCACAGCGTGCTCGAACGGTCCGCGTCCGATTTCTCGGACGCACTGGAGCGTGGCCTCGAACACGAGAACATCACCACGTACGTCCACGACACCGCGCTTGATATCGGCCTCGCGCTGGACCGGTCGCGAGTCTGTCTGGCGGCCTACGACGACCGGAACAACGTCCGGGCGATAGCGGAATCCGACGTGACAGCGGTGTATCGCTGGGCCGAGACGGTGTTCGACCGATATATGGAGCGATCAGAACCGCTCGCAGCAGTCCTGCCTGTACAAGAAAACAATCCGTGACGGGCTGTATGAGGGCCGAAGGGAGCACTGGTCGGCGCTCCAGCACTCACTGGAGGGCGGGATAGCATACCCCCGACACGTAGTTTGGTCAGCGGGTGTCTATACTTATTCGCTGTAACTGTTTTGGGTACCAATACATGTTACAGGGTCTGTAACACCAAAGAAAGTTCATGCCGTCCGGGACCGTTTTGTGACAACGATAGCCGGTGTTTCTATATTTTCACGCAGAATGAAATAATAGCCGACAGTATAAGTGTGTGGCAATCGTTGACAGAAGTATGTCTCCGCCTGGACGGGAGATCCAGTACACTGAATCGGACGTTATCGAGGTGTTCAAACACCGAAACGATTACGCGGAGCCACTCACGGCATCAGAGGTAGCGGACAGACTCGGCTGTTCGCGCCGGACGGCACTGAACAAACTCCACGACCTCGAATCAGAGACGGATATCACGAGCAAGAAAGTCGGTGGACGGTCACGGGTGTGGTGGATCCCGGTCCGGGCAGACTGATATCGACTGGTGTAGATTGTGTCCGGATGGTGTCGGTCTCGGAGTCGACACGTACCGGTGCACCGCTACGAAGGAGCAGGACCGTCATGACGGTTCGATTTCGGAGTGACGCCGGGGCCGCGTCCCAACGTACACACTGCAGCCCTACCGAGTGTTGGGCAAGTCGTGTCGGCGCTGTCTCGAGCTTTATTTACGCGAGACTGTCAGAAATCCCATTGCTGGGCGCGCTCGCGGGCCTCTGAACGCGCCTGCTGCTTGATAGCCTCGATTTTCTCGGTATCGTCAAGGAACGCTTCGACGGCACTCTGTTCGGCGGTTCCGTCCTCGACTGTTGCCGCATCGTCGTCCGCTACCGACAGTCGCTCGTCGGGGGCCGCCCGTCGGGTACTGTCGGCCAGCGCCGGGTCGCCGCCCAACCGTTCGGCGGGCATCCCGGGCGGGACTCGGAGGTCGGCCGCCTCGTGGGCCGATTCGAGGTCGGCAGCGTCGAGCGCGTATAACGAGACGTGGTACGGCCCGGGGATAGCGAGGTCAGCGAGCGCCGGCGGGCCACCGCGGTCTGTCCCGGTGTGGTAGACCAGCACGGGGACACCGTCGGTAAACGTGATGACGCCCCGCCCATTGCCGTCAAGCAAGAGCGTCTCTTGAGACTCAAAGACGGCGTAGCCGGTCAGCTCGCGGTCGAGCACGTCAGCGAGCGTGTCCCGCGGGTCCGTGACGACGCGGGACTTGTCGAGTCGGCCGCGGGGGAGTTTCATAGTGACTCAGGGATGACGGCGCTCTGGAACCGGTCGGCGGCGTCGGCGGCTGTCCCGTTCTGGACTGTGAGCGCCTCGGCGGCCGCCCGATAGGCCGTTGCGGCCTCGCATTCGGGAGCGTGTGCAAGGAGCGGCCGTCCAGCACGGCGTGCCTCGCGGGCTCGCTCGCTCTCAGGAACCGACGCGAGCGTCGGCCCGTCGAAGTACCGCTCAGTCTTCTCCGAAACCTGCTCGATAGACTCTGACGCACGAACTTTGTTGAACAGGAGCCCCGCTACGTCCGTGTCGTAGGTCGTCGCGTACTCCTGGACCTTTAGCCCGTCCGAGATGGCGGGGATCGTCGGCTGGAGGACGACCACGATACGGTCGGCCAGCACGATCGGAAGGACGGCGGTTCGGCTGTCGAGCGCCGGCGGCGAGTCCAGCAGGATGATGTCTGTGTCTTCTGCAAGTGTCGCAACCACGTCTCGGAGCCGGGCCGGGTCGGCGTCCCTGAAGCCGTCGAGGCTCGTGCCACAGGGAACGACCGTCAGCCCGAACCGGTCGTAGGTGGCTGCCTCGACCGGTGCGTCAGCAGCTAGTACGTCGTGCAGCGTCGTCTCGGCATCGGAGAGTCCGGCGTGAAAGAGGAGATTTGCCATTCCCGTGTCTGCGTCGACGACGGTCACGTCATAGCGGTCGGACAGCGCCATCCCGAGGGCGACGGTGCTCGTCGTCTTGCCAGTCCCGCCCTTCCCACTGGCGACCGCGAACACTTCGACCATTAGGGGAATATTGCGTGCTAGCTGTATATAAATTTCCGGAAATTAAGAGAGTATCAAACACTCATCGGTCCGGCAGTCCGAACGGTCCCAGGTCGACGTGGTCGCGGATGAGCCCAGCCGCTCGTTCGTACGGGTCGCTGTCGGCTCGTTCGGTTGCCTCTGGCAGGGCGATACCAGCACTCTCGAAGGTGTTTCGCACAAAGGCATCTCTGGCAGTGTCGTTGACGAAGAGGTCGTGGAGGTATGTTCCCAGAACGCTGTCGGTCGCCGCTCCGTCGCCGTCGAACGGGTGGGCTACCGTATCCGTCAGTGTCGAGTCGCCCATATGGATCTCGTAGCCCTCGACGGTCCCGCCCGCCCCGGAGAGCGGGCCGACACCATTCAGTTCCCGCCGGACGTGTTCGACGGTCTTCGCCTCGCTGAATTCTGTTGTCACCGGGAGCAACCCAAGCCCCTCGACGCGGTCCGCGTCGCCGGTCCCCTCGACCGCGGCGTTCGTGATCGCTTCGCCGAGCATCTGGTAGCCGCCACAGAGGCCGACAACGGGTCCGTCGAACGCCCGGAGCCGGTCCCCGAATCCAGTGTCGGTAAGCGCTCGCAGATCATCGACCGTGTTCTTACTCCCCGGCAGAACCACCGCGTCGGCGTCATCGAGGGCGGCACCGGGTGGAACGTACGCGACTCTGACGCCGGGTTCGCGGGCGAGCGGCTGGAGGTCGGTGAAGTTCGAGATACGCGGGAGTCGCGGGACCGCAACGGTGACGCTTTCGTCGTCAGCAACGCCGTCACCGTCGCCGACGACGGCTCGCTCGCCGACCGGCGGCAGCGCGACGCTGTCCTCCTCAGGGAGGCCCGGGTCGTCGTAGGGAATCACGCCGACGACGGGGACGCCGGTCCGGTCCTCGAACTCGTCGATGCCCGGGTCCAGCAGCGAGCGGTCACCGCGGAACTTCGTGATGACCGCGCCGGCCACCTGGTCCCGGATGTCCTCGGGGACGAGTTCGAGCGTCCCGACGAGCGAGGCGAAGACGCCGCCGCGCTCGATGTCGGCGACCAACAGCACGTCGGCGTCGGCGAAGCGGGCCGTCTCGACGTTCGCCAGGTCGCGGTCGTGGAGGTTTATCTCGGCGATGGAGCCGGCCCCCTCGGCAACAATCACGTCGTGAGCCTGTGCGAGCCGGTCGTGGGCCGCGCGGGCGGTCTCCAGCGCGTCATCCCAGTGGTCGTCGTAGTAGCCCCGGGCCTCGAAGTGCCCGACCGCCTCGCCGTCCAGCACGAGCTGTGACTCGCCGTCGCCCCGCGGTTTCAACAGCACCGGGTTGTGGTCGGTCGACGGCGCGACGCCGGCTGCACGGGCCTGAACGTACTGCGAGACGCCGACCTCGCCGCCCGGCGTCGCCCGGGCGTTGTTGCTCATGTTCTGGGCCTTGAACGGCGCGACCGAAACAGCACGGTCGGCCAGATAGCGACAGAGCCCGGCCGCGACGGTCGACTTGCCGACGTGGCTGGCCGTCCCGGCGACCAGCAGCGTGTGGGCCATCAGACAGTGCTGGGAGTCGAACACACTGGTGTCTTTCGTTCAGACGGCTAAACTGATATCAATTTAATGATGGGTACTTAAGCGAATCCAGGTTAGCAGTTCACGCGAAATTCAACGTGAAACGGTTTAACCAAAACAAGTAAACCCTATCAGGTTAAGTCAGCGAGTATGGCGGAACGATGGTGCGTCATCGTCGGCGATGTCATCGGGTCGCGGTCGGTCACAGACAGAGAGGCGTTGCGGGCGTCGCTTAAGCAGGGCGTGTCACGAGCGACTGACGCACTTGCCGACCAGACGGTTGCGCCGTTCTCGGTGTTGAAAGGAGTTGACGAAGTCGGGGGGGTCATCAGAAACCCCGGACATGCTTACCGCGCTATCCGGGAACTCACCGAGTCGATACACCCGACTGCGATTCGGTTTGCCGTTGTCCATGGAGAAGTTGACGTGGGGACGACAGCGAGCGAGGTTTCAGAGATGGACGGTCCCGCGTTCCACAAAGCCGATACATTGCTAGCTGACCTCACGGAGAACGGTCGGGCCGTCGCGCTACATGACCCTGCCGTGAAGTCTTGGTTGCTTTCACTGCTTGCCGACCAGATACACCTGCTGTCTGCGTGGAAACAGGAATGGACGCCACACCAGGCGTCAACCGTTCGTGAGTACCGCGAAAGAAAGAGTATGCAAGCGTTGGCTGACGACCGAGACGTATCGATTCAGGCCGTCTCACAGACGCTTTCGCGGGCAAAGGCGGAGATGGTTCTCTCGACCGAAGCAAATCTCGAAGCGGCCATGACGGAAGTATGGGAATGAGTCCTGCGGGTTGGCGGACACCAGTCTCAGCCGTAGTCACGGTCGGTGCTGTTCTTGGTCTCGTCTGGGCGACCGGTGATTTCACCGCGTCTGTATCGTTTCGCTCAGCGGTCGTACTCGGTGCCGGGTACGCTCTGTTGCTGTCGACAAGTGGGGCCATGGTCTCCGGCGCTCTCAAATACGCCGGTGCCGATGTGAGTGAAGAAGAAGCGGATACGGGACGTGCGGTCGGGAAAGTGGAGAACGTTCTGATACTCACGTTGACGCTACTCGGCGCGTACACCGCACTGGGGCCGGTGTTCACCGCGAAGTCAATCGTCCGCTGGCAAGGCATCTCCAGTGGGAACACAACGTATTATCTCACGGGGAGCATCGCCAACGTGACGTACTCGCTAGTCTTTGGCGTCTGTCTCGACTATCTGCTCGGAACCATCTAGAACTCTGTGCCTTTCCGCGCGCCCTGCCCGGCGTCGATGGGGTGTTTCTCCTTGCTGACCTCCGTGATGAGGTCCGCGTGGTCGGTCAGGAACTCCGGCCGCTCGTGGCCGCCCGTCAGCACGAGTTCGAGGTCGACGGGCTTGGATTCGACGAGTTCGATCACGTCCGCCGGGTCGACGAGGCCACGGTTCGCGGCGTACAGGATTTCGTCGAGGACGAGCATGTTGACGCCCTTCTCTGGCGGCCCGTCGGCAGCCAGCGGCTCCGAGAGGTCAGCGTCGGCGCTGGCCTGAATAATCTCCCGTGCCCGGTCGAGCGCGCCTTTCGCGCGGGCCTCGTGTTCGTCGTCCTCGCTGCCGTCGAGGAAGCCGTGCCAGCCGTAGTGGCCGGCGTTCTCGTAGGAGAAGCCCGGAAGCGCCGCGATAGCGTTGTACTCGCCGCGCACGTCCTCGACGGTGCTGGTCCCGCCTTTCATGAACTGCAGGAGGTGGACGCGGTAGCCGTGGCCGACGGCGCGGGTCGCCATCCCCAGCGCCGCCGTCGTTTTCCCTTTCCCGTCGCCCCACCAGATCTGCACCAGGCCGAACTCCTCCGGCACGCTCGGCTCGATTGGTTCGGCGGTCGGGCCGGCCGTGTTGTCGGTCATGCCTGTCTGTTCGACGGGATTCTGTTTAGCCGTTTGGAATGGGGGACCGTCGTGTGATACACTCCGCTCTCACGGCTCGACGACCTCGGTATCCCGGTCGGTAACGACGCCGTACTCCGCGCCGTCGACGGTCGGCAGGGCGTCGTCCCCGTAGCGGGCGGCCAGACCCGCCCTGATAGCGTCGCGGACACAGACGCGGGTAGCGGCCCCGATCTCGGTCGCACTCCCGGCGAACGACGCACGCTCAGCGCCCGGAACACAGCCGACGATGGCCGCGTCCGATGTGGTTCCGGGCACGTCCGCCGCATCCAGCAGCGTCGCGGCCTTCGCCTCAACGGCGCTGGCGAGCAGCGTCGCCAGCGCGCCGTCGTCCAGTTCGCGCTCGACCCCGACGACGAGATTGACCGTCCCGGGTCGCCAGTCGGGACGGTCCGCCGGATTCGACGCGCGCCCGCCGAAGCCGTCCGCTGTCCCCGCTGTCGACATCGGCAACGCGGCGGGGTTCGAGAGGCCCGCTGTCGCCAGCACCGACACCGGCCCGCTCCGGGCACAGCGGGCGTGTTCCATGTGGACGCCGGTGAGCAGTGCCGGGCCGACGGCGAAGCCGGCCCCCGACAGCCGCTCGGCGCGGTAGGCGGCGAGGTCGGTTCGATCGAACCCCTCGGGGACGGTGACGTTGTAGACGGCGTCCGCGGTCCGGTAGCCGCCGTCCCACGCCGTCGAAAGCCAGCGGGCACCCTCGCGTCGAATCTGACAGACGCCGTCCCGAACGGTCGTTTCAAACATCCAGCGCGTCCAGCAGCAGGTCGTTTTCTTCGGGCGCTCTGACAGCGACGCGAATGTGCGAGTCCAGCCCGCGAAACGTCCGGGCGTCCCGGAATGCGATACCAGCCTCACGGGCCGAGGCAAGGATATCATCAACGGACGCGTCGGCGTCGCTGACCGACAGCAGCAGGAACGGCGCATCAGAACGGAACACGTCGAACCGTGCGTTTAGCCGCTCCCGCATCCGCGCTCGCTCGCGCTCGACACGGGCTTTCGTCTCCGCGACGAACTCCGTCTGCCGGTAGCAGTGCGCGCCGACAGCGGCTGCCGCGGCGCTCATCGACCAGGCGCGCCGGGCCGTCGCGAGGCGGTCGCGCTCGTCCCCGGTCCCGACGGCGTACCCCATCCGGATGCCGGGAAGGCCGAACAGTTTCGTTAGCGAGCGCGCGACGACCACGCCCTCGCGACCGGCTAGCGACGGCTCGTCGGTAAAGCCGAGGAACGCCTCGTCGACGAGCAGCGTCGTCCCGGCCGCGCGACAGCGGTCGGCGAAGTTCCGAAGCGCCGCCGGGTCGGCCGCCTCGCCGGTCGGATTGTTCGGATTGCAGACGACGGCGAGCGCGTGGCTCGCCGGGTCGGCGGCAAGCAGTTCGTCGTGCGGGACGAACTCGGGCGTCGCGCCCTGCAGGCGCACCTCGCGGGCGTACTCGCCGAAGCTCGGATACGGAAGCAGGACGCTGTCGCCCGCCCGGGCCGTCGTCTGGATCGCGAGGCGTATCGCTTCGAGGCCGCCGGCCGTGGGTATCACCTGCGATGGCTCGCAGTCGACGAACGCCGCCGCAGCCTCGCGGAACTCGGGGTAGTCGTCGGCCGGGTACGAGCGGGCCGCCTCGAACGCCGCCCGGTACGCCTTCTCTGCGCCCGGTGGGACCCGGGGATTCGTGTTCGCGCTGAAATCCAGCACGTCCGGGTCGTCGCTGCTGCCGTGTGGCACGCGCCCGTCCGGACCGATGGCATCCTCGGGTCCGTCGCCGCCACTCGCCCGCACGCCCTCGACCGAGTCAGGGTCCATTGACAGAGGTTACGGCGGGCGATGTGGAGAAAGTTTCGCGGTGACCCGGCCGGTCAGTCCGGGCCGTCGACGCCGTGGAACTCGAACCGCGCGCCCCCGCTCGCGCTTTCGGCCACGGTGACCGCCCAGTCGTGTGCTTCGGCGATCTCTCGGACGATGGCGAGGCCGAACCCGGTCCCGCTCTCGGCGGTCGAATAGCCGCTCCGGAACACCTTCTCCCGCTCGTCGTCTGGGATGCCGGACCCATCGTCCTCGACGTAAAAGCCCGTCCCGTCGTCGAGCGTCCCGACCGTGACAGTGATTCCACCCGCGGCGGTTTGGGAGGTGCCGGAGACCATCGATCCGTTCGAGTCCGGCGTCAGGTCGCCGTCCTCTGGCTCCGGCGGCGGGGCCGTCGATCCGTGTTCGACGCTGTCATCGGCCGCCGACCGACTGTTCGCGGAACCGTGTTCCACACTGTTTCGGACGAGGTTTTCGAACAGTTGCTGGAGGCGGGTCGGGTCCGCCATGACCGTCCCCTCGATGTCGGTTTCAAGCGTCGCGTCGCCGGTCCGGACGCTCCGCCAGGCCTGTTCGACCGCATTCTCGACGGTAATCGGTTGGACGTCAGTGACCGCCTCGCCCTGCCGAGCCAGCGCCAGGAGGTCGTCGATGAGTTCCTGCATGCGGTCCAGCGACCGCTCGATGGCTTCGAGGTGCTCTGCCGACGGGTCTTCTTTTGCGAGCCGTAGCCGCCCCCGTGCCACGTCCAGCGGGTTCCGGAGGTCGTGGGAGACGATGCTGGCGAACTCGTCGAGGCGCTCCTTCTGGCGCTCGACGTGGGCCTTGTACTCGGCGCGTTCGGTGATGTCGGTGGCGACGCCACAGAGTCCGGTGACGTTCCCCTCGGCGTCGTATATCGGGTTCTTGAGCGTGAGGAAGGTCCGCGTCCCGTGGGGCGTCGGGACCTCCTCCTCCCGCTCGATGGACTCGCCGGTCTCGATTACCTCCCGGTCGTCGGCGCGTATCTGCCGGGCGATTTCGTCCGGAAACAGTTCCGCGTCGGTCTTCCCGACCACGTCCATGGCCCCGTCGACGAGCACCTCGCGGAACCGCTCGTTTATCCGCTGGTACCGCCCGTCGCTGTCTTTCAGGAACACGAGCGCGGTCGTGGTTTCGAGAATCGTCTGGAGCTGTCGGTTCGTCCTGGCAAGCACCTCCTCGCGCTCCTTGCGGGCCGAGATGTCCCGGCCGATGGCGGCCGTCCGTCGCTCCCCTTCGGGCGTCTCGACCCGGCCGAAGACGAACTCGTAGGGGACGGGGTCGCCTCCGTCGTCTACCAGCGGGACCCCCATCGTGGTGTCGCCCGCCCGACACGCCTCCCTGATGGTCTCGCGGTCCTCGGGCCGGAAGAACGCGACCCCGTCCATCGAGGCCAGCTCCTCGCTGTCGTAGCCCGTCGCGCGTTCGAGCGACTCGTTCCAGCGCCGGACCCGGCCGCGCTCGTCCAGCAGGAAGAACACGTCGTCGACGGCGTCGAAGATGTCGTCGGTGAACTCCTTGTACCGACTGAGCGTTCGCTCCCGCTCCCTGAGTGCCTGCGTCGCCTGTTTCTGTTCAGTGATGTCCAGCGTCGCCCCGCGGATGATGTCCGTCCGGTCGTCGGGCTGTTCCGAGATAACGCGGAGCCAGCGCTCCTCGCCCTCCCCGGTGACGATGCGGTACTCCTGTGTGAGGCCCTCGCCTTCCTCGATGAGCCGCTCCGTCTCGGCGGCGACGCGGTCGCGGTCGTCCGGGTGGACGAAACTAAGCACCTCGTCCGGGGTCATGGCGTCCCGGGGCGGTATCCCGAATATCTCGAAGAGCTGGTCGGTCCACGTCGCCTCGTAGGGCGGCTCGGCGATGTCGAGTTCCCACCCACCCACGTCCGCAATCTGCTGGGCGTGCCGGAGCAGGTCCGTCTTCCGTTCGAGCTCCGCTTCCTGTCGCTTCTGGTCGGTGATATCGACCATCGCGCCGCGGCACTTGTCGAACTCGCCGCCCTCCTCGACGGGGACGCCGATGGACCGGACCCACCGCGTCTCACCGTGCGGGGTCTCGATTCTGGCTTCGAGGTCGAACGGCTCCCCCTCGGTCAACAGCGCCGACAGGGCGTCCTCGACCCGCTCGCGGTCGTCCGGGTGGAGCAACTCCCCCGTCTGCTCGACCGGGATCTGCTCGTCGGGGTCGAGGCCGTGCAGGCGGTAGAACCCCGCCGTGGGGGTCCCCTCGTAGGGCGGGCCGTCGGAAACGTCGATTTCCCAGCCGCCGACAGAGGCGAGCTGTTCGGTCTGTGCGAGCAGGTCGCGCGTCCGTTCGAGGGTCTCGGCGCGCTCCCGTTTCGCCGTCACGTCGTGACCCGACGCGACGAGCGAGACGATGTCGCCCTCGTCGTCCCTGACCGGCCGGATGTACCCGTGGTAGCTGAACTGTGCCGGCCCGGCGGTGGTGTGGTCGATGTCCACTTCGACGTACTCGCCGTCGGCAGCGCGCTCGACCCACTCCTCGACTTCGGTCGAGTGGCCCTCGGGCCACCACGACAGTTCCCAGAAAGGCTGTCCGACGACCGCCTCGCGCGGTGCGTCGACCGCCTCGAGCGCCGTCTGGTTCGCCTTGCGGACCGTCCCGTCTGGATTGAGGACGCCGACCAGCGTCTGTGGGTCCTCGAAGACGGCCTCGAACCGCCGTTCGCTCCGCTCGCGCTCCCGGCGGGCGCGCCGCCGCTCGACGGCGTTCCGGACGCGGTTCGCCAGAATCGTGTACTGTTCCGTGCCCCCGTCTTTCTGCAGGTAGTCCGTGACGCCCGCCGTGATGGCCTCGCTGGCGACGGCCTCGCTGCCCTTCCCGGTGAAGAGAACGAACGGCAGGTCCGGATAGCGGTCCCGGACGGCGTCGAAAAGCTCCAGACCGTTTCGCTCGGGCATCTCGTAATCGCTGACGACGCAGTCGATGCTGTCGTCGAGACGGTCCAGACCGTCGTCGGGGCTCGTCGCCGTCACGACCGTGAGGTCGTCAGCCACCCGTTCGAGATACTCGGCCGTCATCTCGGCGAACCCCGCTGCGTCGTCGACGTGGAGCACACGGATGTTGTCGGCCATTACCGCACACAACGTTCCCCGGAATCATATTTGCTTGCCAACACGATGCCGCTCGACCGCACCGGAGCGTCCTGTCACGCGGCGACCGGCGGTCACAGCCACCGTTCCGCGACGCGGGCGTCGGCGAGCGTGTTGACGTTGACCGCGACCCGTCGGTCCCGCGTGAGCCAGGCGTCGTCGGGGCCGTCGCCGACGACGTTGACGCCCGTCGGCGCGACCTCCCGGCCACCGTCTTCGAACGTCGTGTCGTCGCTCACGCCGAGCCCGCGTTTCAGCGAGGCCGGGACCAGGACCGTCAGCGAGCCGCCGTCGTGTGCGTTGAGTACGCGGTCAACGATTTCGCCGTCGAGCAGCGGCAGGTCCGCGGCGACGGTCAGGGCCGGCCGCGAGAGCCGGTCGTCGGCCAGCGCCGCGTCGAGGTCCGCGACGTACCCCTCGCCCGGCGTCTCGATACAGGGGACGTCGAGATGAGCCTGCGTGTCCGGCGCGTTCGGCGACGTCGCGGCGACGATTCGTCCGACCGAACTCTCCCGGAGCGCACCGACGACCCGGTCGACCATCGGGACGCCGCCGACCCGGAAGAGCGGCTTCTCGGTCTCGGCGTCGAGCCGCGTCCCGCGCCCGCCACACATCACGAGAGCGTCCACGCGAGCACCCCCCAGTCCCCGAGCGGCGTGCCGAACAGTGACCACGCGGCGACGCCGACGTGGAGGGCGACGGCGCGCGTGAGTTCGTTGGCCGCCCCGAAGGCGTCGCCGCCGATACCACCCAGTCGGCGGTCGGCCCACCCCGAGAGGGCGACGGCGAGTAGCGGGCCGGTGAGCACCGCGACAGCGGTCGCCGGAACGGCGACGGCGGCGACCGGGAGCGTGACGGCGAGCGAGGCGAGAAGCCGGCGGGGGTCGTTCCCGTCAATCACCGCTGACCCGAACCCGTCGTGGCTCGGCCGGCCGACGCAGGCCAGCGTCGCCATCGAGAGCTTCGCCCCCACCTCGGCGGAAAGGACCAGCGCGACGGCGACCAGCGGCGGGAGCCCGGCCGCCGCCAGCGCGGCCAGCGCGAGCGCCAGTAGGACCGTCCCCAGCGCGAGGACGGCCCCGACGCCGACAGTCGTGTCCCGCATCACGTCGCGGCGCTCCGCCGGGTCGCCGTGGACGACGGCGGCGTCCCCGAGGTCCGCGAGCCCGTCGGCGTGGTTGACGCCGGTGACGAGGACGACGCTCCCGAGATACGCCGCGGCGATTACCGGGGCCGGGAGCAGGCCGGTGGCGAGGAACGGGACCGCGACGAGGCCGCCGACGACGTAGCCCGCCAGCGGGAACGCCGCCGGCGTCCCGACGAAGGCGTCCCACGCTCGTTCGGTGTGGCCCACCGGAAGCCGCGAGAGGAATCCCAGCGCCCCCCGGACCGCGGTCAGAACCACGCGTACACCCCCAGCCCGGCAAGCAGGTACGCCGCCGCTCCGGCGACGCCGATTCGGGTCACGCTGCGCCGGGCCGTCGCCACGTCGGGGAGCCTCCCAGCGGGGTTCAGCACGTACACGCCCGGCTTTTCGAGTCGAACGCCAAGCGCCGCGGCGGTGGTCCCCATCGGCCACCCGGAGTTCGGCGAGGGGACGCCGTCCAGCCAGGCCCGGGCGCGGGCCACCGACCGCGGCGACCCGCAGGCGAGCGCGAGCAGGAGCGCGCTCACTCGGGCCGGGAGCCACATCGCGGCGTCGTCGAGCCGCGCCGCGGGCGTTCCGACCCGCTTCGACCGGTAGCCCAGCATCGAGTCCATCGTGTTGACGGCCTTGACCCACGCCGCCGCGCCAGCGGCGACGGGAAGCGACGGCAGGCCCAGGCCCCCGGCGACGAGTCCGCCTAGGACGAACGCGGCGAGCGACGCGACGAGGCCGTCGGCGAGGTTCTCCGACGCGCTCTCGACGGCGGCGCTGCGGACCTCGCCCGCGGAGAGTGCGCTGGCGTCGCGGCCAGCGAGGGCAAGCAACCCCTCACGAGCGGTCGGGAGGTCGCCCTCGGTGTCCGCGATAACGCCACGGGCGGTCGAGAGGAGACTGCGAAGGCTCGTGGTCAGAAACAGCACGAGGCCGGCGAGCGCGACGGCCGCTAGCGGCCCGATGCTCCCGGCGAGCGCGACGCTACCGCCGACGATAGCGGCGGCTCCGAGCGGCAACGCCACTGCGGCCAGCCCCCCGACCGCCAGCGGGTGGTCCCACTCGCGGTCGACGGTCCAGACGACTCGCCCGAACCACGCGACGGGGTGAATCCGGGTCGGCGGCTCGCCGACGGCGAGTTCCAGCCCGGCGGCGACGGCCACGGCCAGCGCGCTCAGCACAGGTCGCCCTCCCGTAGCTGCTGGGCTATCGCCGGCAGCGAGCGGTCCTCCAGCAGTACCGACTGCGCGCCCGCACGGCCCGCGCCGCCGTCCGTCCGGGCGTCGTCGCCGACGTGGACGAGGTCGGCGAGCGCCACGCCGAGCGCGTCGGCGGTCTCCTCGAAGATGGTCGGGTGGGGCTTCCGCCAGCCGCAGTCGACGCTGGCGACAACGGCGTCGAAGGAGTGCCCGCTCTGAGTCTCGATGTCAGCCCGTGCGATTGTTCGCTCGACCAGCCCCGGGACGCTGCAGTTCGAACAGACGGCGACCGGCCCCCGCCGCGCTGCGGCGTCCACCGCCTCGATGGCCCCGTTGCGGACCGCTACCGGGCTGTCGAACGCGTCGAGGACGGCATCGGTCGCCGTCTCCGCGGCGACCTCGACCCCGCGGCTGGCGAGCGCCAGCCGAACGTGCTCGTCCAGCGGGGCTTCCCGGCCGCGGTCGTACTCCCGGTGGGCCGAGCGGTAGGCGTCTTCCCAGTCGTCCGGGACCCGGACCGACCGGGCTGTAAGCGACTCCGCGACGGCGTCCCACGGCTCCGACGGCCGGTCCGCCGTCACGAGCGTCCCGAACAGGTCGAACGAGAGTGCCACACCTGTGTGGTTAGTGCAAGCTCACTTGAACGGTGGGGATGGGGTCAGAGAGCGTCCGTGCGATGCGGTACTGCTGTCGGGGCGTTTTGGTGTTCAGGATCCAGCCGCCCCAGCCGAACCCGGCTGTAGCGCGACAGTCACGACGGAGCTGGCTTGCGTCATTCCAAACCGTTTATACCCAAACAGGGGTAATCCGGCGGTATGGCAAGAGAGCAGACCGAAGTTCGAGAGCTCGACGAAGGAAGCTACGTCATGATTGAGGACACGCCGTGTAAGATCAACTCCTACAGCACGGCCAAGCCGGGCAAGCACGGCAGCGCCAAGGCTCGAATCGACGCCAAGGGCGTCTTCGACGGCAAGAAGCGCTCGCTGTCCCAGCCTGTCGACGCGAAGGTCTGGGTCCCGATTGTCAACCGGAAGCAGGGGCAGGTCGTCTCCACGGACGGCAACGACGCGCAGGTGATGGACCTCGACACCTACGACACGTTCACGATGCGTGTCCCCGAAGACATCGACCTCCAGCCTGACGACGAGATCGAGTACCTCCAGTACGAAGAGCAGCGCAAGATCACACGCTCGTAACGATGCTGCCCGGTGCGGGGGCCGACCGCGAGGCGGCCGACTACGCGCTCGTCGGTGCGCCGCTGGACGCCTCGACCTCGTTTCGCCCCGGCGCGCGGTTCGGGCCACGTCGCGTCCGCCAGTTCGGTCAGCAGTTCGACGATTACGACCACCGCACCGACCAGCACTTCACTGACTGTTCCGTCTACGACCACGGCGACATCGGTCCCACGGCCGACGTCGCCGAGTACCTCACCTACCTCCAGGGAACCCTCTCAGATTTCAACAGCGAGGGGGCCGTCCCGCTCATTGTCGGCGGCGAACACACTGTCTCAGTCGCCGGTGTACGTGCGCTCGATCCGGACGTGTTCGTCTGTCTGGATGCGCATCTGGACCTGCGCGAGTCCTACGCCGGTGACGAGAACTCCCACGCGACGGTGACCCGTCACGCGCTCTCGGTGGCCGACGAGGCAATCGTGCTGGGCGCACGCACCGGCTCCGAGGCCGAGTGGGACCGGGCGAACGAGGCCGACGTGACCGTGGTGCCGCCGGAAGACGTGGCCGACTGGACGCCTGCGTTCGACGACGAGCGAGTGTATCTCTCCGTCGACATCGACGCCGCCGACCCCGGGTTCGCGCCCGGAACTGGGACGCCGGAGCCGTTCGGCCTCGAACCGCGCGAGATGCACGACGTGGTCCGGGCCGTCGCACCGCAGGCCGTCGGCTTCGATGTGGTTGAGGTCAACGACCGCGACGACGGCCAGACAGCGACACTGGCCGCAAAACTCCTTCGGGCGTTCGTGTTTGCCAACGCGGACCAGCGCTAACCCGGAATATATCCGGGCCCATGCCCGCCGTCCGCGTCAGCAGACAACTCGTTCGATATCCAGCGGAGACGCTCGCCGAACAACCGCGTCGACCGGGTCCGCGACGGCCGAGAGATTGTCCGAGTCGCCATCGAGTACCAGTAGTGCGGCCCGGCGGCCGGGTTCGATGACACCACAGTCGAGGCCAACTGCTTCGGCTCCGGCGGTCGTCGCCATCTGAAGCACCGTCCGCGAGGGGAGGTCGAACGTCTTCGCGGTGTACTCCATCTCACGGAACATAGATGGGGCATTCAGCATCACGTTGTCCGTCCCGAGCGCTACGTCCGTGTACTCCAGCAGCGTCTCAATCGGCGGCCGGCCGACCCCGAGGACGCGGTTCGCACGGGGACAGACCGCGATGGGAACGTTCTCGTCGGCCACACGCTCGAGGTGCTCCGCCTCGGCATGGACCATGTGGACCAGCAGGTCCGGCTCCAGATCTAGTGCCGGGTGGATATCGGTGGCGTCCGGTTCGCCGGCGTGGATCGCGAACGGGACTGACCGCTCCGAAGCAGCAGCCCGCTGAGCGGTGAAATCGTCGTCATTCGCGCCACTGGCACCGAACCCGTCGGCCACATCCAGCACCGCGGAGTCGTCGCTCCCGAAGATGAACGGCTCGATATCGAGTCCCTCCGCGGCCTTGCGGAGCGCACGTGCCCCGTCGACGCCGAACTCCCGAAAGTCGAGAAACCCCGCGCTGCCGGTTCGCTGCATGAACCGAAGCGTGCGGTGCATCGCGGTAATCAGCGTCTCGTCGTCGGCCGCTGCGATCTGCTGGTGTTTCAGGCTGTCGGGCGGTACCACCGCCTCCTCCAGTCCAAGACCGACGGCCGCCTCCTTCGCAACGGAGTCGCCAACGTGGGTGTGAGCGTTTACGAATGCTGGCAGAACAATGCGGTCGTGGTCGCTTTCGCGGGCCGGCGTCTCCTCGACAGCTGTGATGTACCCGTCTTCGACGACAACGCTCCCGTGGACTGGTTCGAACGACCGCCCGGCAAGGATAGTGCCTTCGATTCGCTCCATGCGATAGCGAGGTGGCGGAGCTATATGTGTCTCATGGAGGCTCTGCTCTGCTCGCCGTGAGCCACGGTACACTGATACGCCCAGAGCCGGACAGCTCGGGTATGTGTAGCGGTACCACAGTTCCCGAGAGCCGTGCGCTGTCGCCAGACGACTGGCCGCATCCGGCTGAACGCCGGTACGCGGACGCCCAGGCCCGCCTCGCCGACCACTACGACCTCGACGTTGAGTCACGAGTGACAGAGACGGAGGCAGCGGGTCGTGTTCACTACCTCGTCGGCGGGGACCCGGATGGCGACCCAGTCTTTCTGCTCCACGGCGTCGGAACGCCGGCGGCGACGTGGCTGCCGCTGTTCCCCTCGCTCACCGACGAGTACCGCGTGTACGCTCCCGACCGACCCGGACTCGGCCTTTCGGCCGCGCCGAGCTACAGGAACCGGGACCTCCGGTCGTTTTTTGTGGCGTACCTGCTGGAGCTGCTCGATGCGCTCGCTATCGACCGGCCCCACGTAGTCGGCAACTCCCACGGCGGCCTCCAGTCGTTCCTGCTCGCCCTCGACCACGACCGCGTGGACCGACTGCAACTGGTCGGTGCGCCGGGCGGCGTCTCGCGGGACTTTCCGCTCCTGTTTCGCCTGCTGACGGTTCGCGGTCTCAACAGAGTCCTGCTGTGGCTGCTTACCCGCGGCGACCCGGTGGAAAACGCGAGGCAGTCGATGCAGCGGGTCAATGTCGTCGACACCGCAGCGATACCGGGCGTGTTCTACGAACTGCTCGCCGCCGGCCAAGGTCTACCTGGGCGTCGGGAAAGCCAGCAGTCGCTGGCGACTGTACAGGGGTCGTACGGCCGCGCTCACCCCCTCTTTGACATCCGGAACGAAATTGTGCGAATAGACCGTCCGACGCAGTTCGTCTGGGGCACGGAGGACGCCTTCTGGTCACCAACCGTGGGCCGTCCTGTCGCCGAAAAGATGCCAAACGCCGCGTTCCACGAACTTCCGGGACACGGCCATACGCCGTGGCTGGAGCCCAGTGCCGAAGTCGCAGAACTGGTTCGTGCGTTCTGCGATGGACGAGAATATACAAAATAATACAGTGTAAACACCGGTCCACCCCCAGTCTTGTTTCGATTGCCATTCGCTAGTTGCCCGGCATCCGATACACCAAGCAGTCTTTTAGTAAACAGGCAATCTCTGTTGCGAGCATGGACCAGCTATCGTCGTGTTACTTCTGTGGCGGCGCCCTTGACGTTTCGCTCTCCGAATATCCGGTTATCCCGAAATCGCTGGATCCGGGCACTGAACAGCAGGGAACTGTCGTTCTCTGCTCGACGTGCCGGGAGAAGCTCGCAACTATCGTCGAACCGGCCGTCGAGGCAGCGAAGGCAGACGCCCGCGAGACAGCGGACCCGGCTGGCGATGCTGAGGCCGCCGAGCCACCGGGACTGCTGGACGAGTCTGGAACGCAGACGACCGGCGAACAGGCGACCACTGACGGCGTGGTCGAGCCGACCGATGACGGTTCGCTGCTGGGTGCCGACAGCGCGAGTTCGGCAGGACAGGAACAGTCGTCGCAGTCGGCTGAGACGGCGGCCGCGGCTACGGAATCGGATGCGACGGACACGGTTCCGCCGAACAGCACGGACACGCAAACAGCGGAGTCGGCTGAGTCGGATGACACACCGGCTACCACTGAAACCCGAGACACTGATCGCGGTACAGACAGCGACGACAGCCCCTCGCTGACGAAACTGGAGTACAACAAAGTGATGCGCTTGCTCCAGAACCGCGAGATGCCCGTCGACAGAGCGGAGATCCGCGAAGTCGCGGTCAACGCCTACGACATCGACGGTGAGCAGTTCGACGCCATCATCGATGCCGCGGTGGAGCGGGACCTCATCGGGCAGGACAAGGGCCGACTGGTCGAATCGGACGGGTAGCCAGACGCGGTAAAGAAAAGCATACCATTGGCCGTCTCGAAGCCCGCGCTATGAACGCAGGAGACATCGCAGCACGTCTCGACGATAGACTCGACATCGAGGCCTACACCGACATCGACGCCAGTCCGAACGGCCTGCAGGTCGGGCCGGCGACCCACCCGGTCGAGCACGTCGCCTTCGCGGTCGATGCGGCCGTCGAGACCATCGACCGCGCCGCCGAGGCGGGCGCTGACCTCCTCGTAACGCACCACGGCATCGTCTGGGGCGGGATGGAGCGCGTGACGGACACCAACTACCGCCGTGTCGCACCGCTGATCGACAACGACCTGGCGCTGTACGTCGCTCATCTCCCGCTGGACGGGCATCAGTCGCTTGGTAACGCCGCCGGTGTTGCTGACTTGCTGGACCTCGATACCCGTGCCCCGTTCGGGGCGATGGGTGGCGAACATATTGGCCAGCAAGGGACCCTTGCAGAGCCACAGACAGTCTCCGAACTCGCAGAATCCCTCGAAGGAAATATAGACACTGGTGGGCAGTCAGTTCAGGTTCTGGACTTCGGTCCGTCGACTGTCGAGGATGTCGCCATCGTCACCGGCAGCGGCGTCGACTGGCTGCAGGAGGCCGTCGAGGCGGACGCTGACGTACTCGTCACTGGCGAGGGGAAACAGAAGGCCTTCCACGAGGCGCGCGAGCAGGGAATCCACGTCATTCTCGCCGGCCATTACGCGACGGAGACGTTCGGCGTCCAGTCGCTCCAGACCGTCGCCGAGGACTGGGGGCTGGAGACGACCTACATCGACTGCCCGACCGGCCTCTGAGGCGATGGCCAATTCTGTTTCGTACGAGGGTATCAAATCGGATGCGGACCTTATCGCTTGGTCGCGGGCGTACTGTCAGCGAGTTCGCCGCGAGTATGGTGTTTCCGTTCGGTTCGATCTCGTCGACTGGGACGTGTCCCACCGGGCCAAGCGCCGAGCCGCTGCGGTCAAGCGACCGAAGCTGGACGACGCCGCCGTCGGCGAGCGGTACGACTGGGGCAGTCTCGACGGGAGCGACGGCCGCCCGCTCCGGTGTACGGTATCGCTGACCTGGGACGCGTTTTCGGCCTTTGACAGGGACACCTGGGAGATGACGCTGCGTCACGAACTCATCCACGTCGAACAGTACCAGCGCGACGGGACGACTGACCACGGGCACGCGTTTCGAGAACGGGCCGACCAGCTCGACACCGACGTTCACTGTCCAGCCTTCACCGACCCGAAGTACGTCCTCATCTGCGGGGCGTGTGGCTGTCTCGTCGCCCGCCGCTATCAAGACTGCAAGCTTGTCGAGCAACGCCAGCAGTACCGCTCTGACTGCTGTGGGGCCTCGCTGAAGCTGGGCTGACTACAGCAGGAACCTGATGGCCCAGAGAACGCCCATCCCGGTCACCATTGTCGCGAACACGTCCTCGGTCTGCCAGGCGACACCGGCCGCGAGCGCGCCAGCGACGAACTTGTCCGCGGCGAAACCGGTGGCATCGAGGGTCACGAACGACGGGAGGACGAGGGCAGCGAGAACGGCAGCGGGGACGAACCGCAATACCCGTTCGACGACCGGCGGAATCTCGTCGAGCCGACCGAACAGCGCGATAAAGGAGAGCCGACAGGCGTACGTCAACACGCCGATGACAGCGATTACGCCGGCGATCTCAACCGGGCCGTAGTTAGTCGCCATCAGTTCCTCCCGTGGCGGATTCCGTGAGAACGCCAGCAGTGATACCAACGCCGGACGCGACGAGCAGTCCGAGATTGAGCGGAAGCCCAGCGCCGACGACAGCGATGGCTCCACCGACGACAGCGGCAACGCCGGTCGCCGCGTCTTCGATTGCCGGAACCAATATCGCGAGGAAGACAAGCGGGATCGCGAATTCGAGGCCCCAGGCGTCGGGGACGCCAGTGCCGAGCAGCGCTCCGACAACGGTCGTGACCTGCCACACGGCCCAGAGCGTCACGGCGACGCCGAGGTAGTACCACTTCCGGTCCGCCTCGCTGTCGGACCGGTAGTTGGCGACCGACAGCGCGTACGCCTGGTCGGTCAGCACGTAGGCGAGCACCGCTTTCCACCGGCTGGTGAAATCGCGAAAGTACGGCGCGATGGATGCCGAGTACATCAGCAATCGGAGGTTGATGACGACGGCCGTTGCGACAACTACCGTCAGCGGCGCGTTCTGTCCCAGCAGTTCCAGCGCCGCGAGCTGTGATGCGCCAGCAAAGACGACCACCGATAGCCCGACTGCGGCTGGCAGTCCGAGTCCGGCGTTGACCGTCGCGATACCGGCAACGAGGCCAAACGGGATAATCCCCAGTAGAAGTGGCGCAACATCCCGAACGCCGCGCCTGAACGCAGTGGTATCCATAGCTTGCTATCCAACGCAGGGGTGTCTAAGCCCTCCGTTTCAGCCGCGGCATGTGACGACAAATCAACACATAATCCGGCCCCGCCGTGGCGAACCACGACGTTGAAACCCACCCGCGCTCGACTGCACAGCAATGAGCGACCACACCGACGAGCGAGAGACGTTCCATCACGACCCTATCGGACACGCGGAGGCCCGGGCCGGAATGACCGTCGGCGAACTGGCTGACAGCTACGGCGAAGCCGGCATCGGCGCGAGCGACATCCACGAAGCTGTCGACATCTACAGCGAGATGCTCGACGATGACGTGACGACCTTCTTCGGACTGGCCGGCGCGATGGTCCCCACCGGAATGCGGGCCATCGTCAGTGAACTCATCCGCGACGGTCACATCGACGTGCTGGTCACGACGGGCGCGAACTGCACCCACGACAGCATCGAGGCCATCGGCGGCAAGCACCACCACGGCGAGGTCACGCCCGAGGGACGGACGGAGCGCGAACACGACGAGACGCTCCGGGACGAGGGCGTCGACCGCATCTACAACGTCTACCTCCCACAGGAGCATTTTGCCCTGTTCGAGAACCATCTCCGGGACGAGGTGTTCTCGACGCTGGAAGACGAGGGCGCGGTTTCGATCCAGCGCATGACCGAGGAACTCGGCCGGGCAAACGCCGCGGTCAACGAGCGCGAGGACGTGCCCGAGGACGCCGGCGTGCTGGCGGCGGCCTACGAGAACGACGTACCGGTGTACTGCCCGGCCTTCCAGGACTCGGTGCTGGGCCTGCAGGCGTGGATGTACTCCCAGACCAGCGAGTTCACGGTCGACGCGCTTGCGGACATGACACAGATTACGGATATCGCGTACGAGGCCGACAGCGCCGGCGCGATGGTCGTCGGCGGTGGCGTCCCGAAGAACTACGTCCTCCAGACGATGCTCGTCTCGCCCGACGCCTACGACTACGCCGTCCAGTTGACGATGGACCCCTCGAACACCGGCGGCCTCTCCGGTGCGACGCTCGATGAGGCCCGCTCGTGGGGGAAACTTGAAAAGGACGCCCGGAATGTCTCGGTGTATGCCGACGCGACGATTACACTCCCACTGGTCGTGGCCGCGGCCCGTGAGCGCCACAGTACGGACGCGTGATCGCTATGGCGGAGGCGGCTACAGCCCTGATTGCCGCTGGATACGTCTACTGAGAGACATATATCCCTCATATAAACGGTCTTTCACGACCGGTCGCCAGCCGTACGTACCATGTCACAGTACATCTGTCGGCGGGCGTTTGTCGGCGGGACAGCGGCGACACTGGCAAGCGCGGGGCTCGTGGGAAGTGCAACGTCTCAGGAAACAGATGATTCTGAAACAACCAGCAACGAAGCGGACGACAGCGAGCACGGAGCGATGACTGACGAGCCGACCCTCATTGCCCACCGCGGGTTTGCCGGTGTCTACCCGGAGAACACGAAACTGGCGGTCGAGGCGGCCTCGTTCGGTGGGCCGGGAACGCAGACGGCTCACCGGCGCGCCGACATGATTGAGGTCGATGTCGTGCCAACGGCCGACGGCACGCTGGTCACTTTCCACGACAACGGGCTGGCCGAACGCGACGGCGGCGAACGTGGCCTGACAGACACTGAGGGACTCGTCTTCGAGACCGAGACCGATACCGTGACCAGCGCGACCGTTCTCGGCACTGGGGAGACGGTCCCGACGCTCGAAACAGTCATGGACTCGATTCCGCCAAGCGTTGCCGTCAATCTGGAGTTCAAAAACCCCGGCAGCGATGATCTGCGCTTTGCTGAGTCGTTGCCGGACCAGACCCTGTCGACACAGAAAGAGCTGTGGCGACCGTACACCGAGCGTGCGCTTGACCTCGCCAGCGAGTACGACAACGATATCCTCGTCTCGTCGTTCTACGAGGCCGCGCTTGCGACTGTCTGCGACTACGACGACTCGGTTCCCATCGCCTTCCTTTTCTGGGACAGCATCGAGGAGGGGCTAGAGGTCACCCGCCGTTACGACTGCGACGCGATGAACGTCCCTCGGAACATGGTTCAGGGCACGCCCTCGTTCAACGACGACGGCTACATCGAATCCGACTTAGGCGACATCGACCTCGTCGACATCGCTGCCGATGAAGACCGGGATCTGAACGTCTGGACAGTTAGTACGTGGTATCAGGCCCGGGAGCTAGTGCGGGCCGGCGTGGACGGGCTCATCTCTGATTACCCCAGCGTGCTCTCGGTTCAGGACTGACGAACGCCGATGCCGAATGTTGAAGGGGCGACCGGCCGACATCGCTAGTATGGAAGCACCGAACGGGGACGCAGGAATCTACGCCCGCGAGTCGTCGTATCTCGACCGGTACGTCCAGCTTGGAGAAGCCGGTGACCGGATCATCTCGCTATCGTTTCCGTCGCAGGCGGAGGCCGACGCTGGCAGGGACCACGCCCTGCTTGACCGTATCGACGAGTATCTTCAGGGGACCGAGGACGACTTCGCGGATGTCACCGTCGGCCTCACGGTCCCGACCGACCAGCGCACAGTGCTGGAAGCCGTCCGAGAGATTCCCTACGGTGAGGATGCCTCCGTCGCACAGGTCGCTCGCATGACTCCGGATCTGGACACTGACGACGAGGACGACCTCACGCAGGTCCGGGAAGCACTGGCCGCGAACCCCGTGCCACTGCTGATTCCGGACCATCGGGTTCGCGACGGCCCGAGTGCCGCGCCGCCGCCCGTCGAGCAGAAGCTCCGCGCTATCGAGGGGCTCTAGACCCAGAGCCGGTCGACGCCCAGCCCCTCGTGGACAATCAGTTCGAGAGCGTTGACGAGGTAGTGGGCGACGACGACCGCGAGGAAGCTGTTTGTCGCGATAAACAGGCCGGCGAGTCCCAGCCCCAGCGTGCCGGTGACGACGATTCCCACACGGCCCTGTGCGCCGTGCCCCAGCGCGAAGGCGACGGAGGCGACGATGGCCATCGCCCACGCCGGTGCGTTGAGCCCGGCTACAGGGACACCGATAGCCGCCGCCCGGAACAGCAGTTCCTCGACGAGAGCGATGACCGGCAGGACCCCACCCAGCAGTACAATCCAGCCGCCGACCGAGTCCGGGGCGAGTAGTTCCCGCAACGACTCGTCAAAGGCGACACCGAAGCCGTCGGCGAGCGCGGCGGCGAGTTCGTTGCCCACCCAGAACCCGACTCCCGCGCCGATACCGACAGCTAGGGCCGGCGGTCCAGTCGAGAGCGCGGCCGCAGTAATACCGAACGCACTGGCCGGGATTTCGAAGTAGAACGCCCCGGCGACTAGCAGGACACCGAACAGCCCCTGTGTGAACGCGACGTTGGCAAGTAACGCCCCGGTCGAGAGGTCACTCGGCGCGAGCGTGTCGCGCATCTGCCGCCGCTGGGCCGCTGCCCGCCGGGTTTCGAAACGCGGGATGGTCGGGTCTCCCTCGGGCATCGAGACGCTGTCGACTGTGGACGAGACGCCGCCGTCGGGCCGTACGGCTCCCTGTGAGAGTCGTGCGAGACCGAGCAGTGCGGTTAAAAGAAACCCCGTCAGGCCGACGAACGCGGCCCACTCGGGCATTTATTGGGGACTTGGGCTGCCGCTCTGCCGGCCGACCTCGTGGTCGAGCGCCTTGCCCGTGATGGACTTGAGGCGGTCGACCAGCGAGTCCTTCTCGGCTTCGCCGGCGAGGGCGACCTCGAGGACCTCGGAGATGTGTGAGACGGGAATGATCTCGATCATGTCCTCGTACTCGTCTTCGATCATCACGTCTTGGGTGTTCGCTTCGGGGATGATGACCGTATCGAGGCCGGACTTGGCGGCGGCCTCGATCTTGTGCGTGACGCCGCCGACCGGGAGCACGTCGCCCCGGACAGACAGTGAGCCGGTCATGGCGAGGTTCTGCTTGATCGGCACGTCCTCTATCGCGGAGATAACCGCGGTGGCGACGGTGATAGAGGCGGAGTCGCCGTCGACGCCGCCTTCACCGGCCTGCACGAACTGGATGTGGACGTCCTTCTCGGAGATGTCCTCGTCGGAGAACTTCTTGATGATCGCCGAGACGTTCTGGACGGCCTCTTCGGCCATCTCCTTGAGCTGTCCCGTAGCGATGACTTGGCCGGGACCCTGTGACGGGCTGACCTCGGCCATCACGGGGAGGACGATACCGCTGTCCTCGCCCATGACGGCGAGTCCGTTGACGCGCCCGACAACGTCGCCCTGGTTGACGGTGAGTTCGTAGTCCTTGCGGCGCTCGATGTAGTTGTCCGCGAGCTGTTGCTCGATGGACCGGGAGCGTCGTTTGGCCTGCAGCACGTCCGCGCGCTCGGTGCGTTCGCGGTCCTCGGCGCGGGCGATGTCGCCGGCGACGCGGACCAGTCCGCCGAGGTCGCGGAACTTCAGGCTGAGATGGCCTTTGCGGCCGGCGCGACGCCGGGCCTCCAAGATGAGCTCCTGGACGGCCTCCTCGGTGAAGTGTGGGAGTCGACCGTCGTTTTCGACCTCCTGAGCGACGAAGCGTGCGTACTTCCGTCGCATTTCGGGGTCGTCCTCGATGGTGTCGTCCATGTACACCTCGTACCCGTAGCCCTTGATACGGGAGCGCAGCGCGGGGTGCATGTTCTCCATCGCGTCGAGGTTCCCCGCGGCAATCATGATGAAGTCACAGGGGACGGGCTCGGTCTGGACCATCGCGCCCGAGGAGCGCTCGGACTGGCCCGTAATCGAGAACTCGCCCTCCTGGATGGCCGTCATCAGCTTCTGCTGGCTGCGGATGTCGAGCGTGTTGATCTCGTCGACGAACAGCACGCCCTTGTTGGCCTGGTGGATGGCGCCGGGTTCGACGCGGTCATGAGATGGCGTCTCCATCCCGCCGGACTGGAACGGGTCGTGGCGAACGTCGCCCAGCAGCGCGCCGGCGTGAGCGCCCGTGGCGTCCTCGAACGGCGCGGTCTTCTGGTTGGCGTTGTTGACCAGCAGGTTCGGAATCATCGCGTCGCTGCCGCGCGACCCGTAGCGGAAGGCGAGGTAGATGACACCGGCCGCGAGAATCCCCAGCAGGACTTGCTGGACGAGGATCAGGGCGTAGCCGATGACGATGGCGATGATAATCCACATGAGGAAGGTCCGCATCTGGTTGCGCTTGCGGGCCTCCTCCTTGTGGGCCTCGACAATCTGTTCCCCTTTGCCGCCGGGGACGGTGCGAACTTTCGGCTCGTTGCCGTCGTCGGGATTGTGGTAGACAAGAACGTCCTGCAGTTCCTCTCGTGGGAGCAACTGGGACATCGCCTTCGCCAGCATCGACTTCCCCGTTCCGGGGGAGCCGATCATCATCACGTGGCGGCGCTGTTTGGCCGCCTTCTTGATCACGTCACGGGCGTGGTCCTGCCCGATGACCTGGTCGACGAGTCGGTCCGGGACTTCGATGTCGGCGGTCGACTCGATGTCGAGACCGCCGAGGAGGTTCTCCTCGTCTCCCTCCAGATCGGACTCGCCGTCAACTTGGACATCGCTTCCGAGTGTCGTTTCGGACGTTTCTCCCTCGCCGCCCCATCGGTCCTCGGATGGCTCGTCGGCTGAGGGGTCAGAGGCAGGTTCGTCGGGGTCCTGTTTGGCCCCGTTGGTCGACGCCTCTTCCTCCCCAGCGTCGGATGCCTCCCGGTCGGGGTCGGGAGTCGCGTCGGTGTCGGTGTTGTCGCTCATACAAACGTTGCTAACATACTCACGGAAGGCCTGTCGACTGATATACTTTCTCCCCGTGTCGGTTGTTGCAACACCCCTGAAAACGCAGTACAGCGCCCGAATTGGGTGGGGCTGTATTCCGGCAGTACCGCGTCGTCGGGTTTATCAAACCACCACACCCACTGGGGAATATGCGTGGGTTCTACATCGGTCGCTTCCAGCCCTACCACAACGGCCATCACTCGATGGTCGAGCGCATCGCCGAGGAAGTCGATGAACTCGTTCTGGGCATCGGAAGCGCCGACGATTCACACACCACACACGACCCCTTTACCGCCGGTGAGCGGATCATGATGATCACGAAGGCCGTCGCGGAGTACGACCTGACGACCTACGTTGTCCCACTTGAGGATATCAACCGCAACGCCGTCTGGGTGAGCCACGTCGAGAGCATGTGCCCGGACTTCGACGTGGCCTACTCGAACAATCCGCTGGTCGTCCGCCTGTTCGAGGAAGCCGGCATCGAGGTCCGCCAGTCACCGATGTTCGACCGCGACCGGCTGGAGGGCAGCGAAATCCGACAGCGCATGATCGACGACGAGTCCTGGCGCGACCGAGTCCCGCCGTCGGTCGTCGAGGTCATCGAGGAGATTCACGGCATCAAGCGCCTCCAGCACGTCTCTGACAGCGACTCGCTCGAACGGTACGCCGCCGCCGACGAGTCGGTCGAGCAGTCTATCGAGGACCTCGACGACTGATGATTACGCTCAGTTCCGACTTCGGATCGCCGTACCCAGCGGCGATGAAAGGTGTCATCTGCCGGGCCACCGACGCCCGTATCGAGGACATTGCTCACGATTTTCCACGGCAGGATGTCAGAGCGGCGGCTTTCTGGCTCACGCAGACGCTCCCGTACTTCCCGCCGGCAGTCCATTGTGTCGTCGTTGACCCGGGTGTCGGGACCGACCGGGACGCACTCGTCGTTCGCGCAGGCGAGCACGCGCTCGTAGGTCCGGATAACGGCGTTCTCCTGCCGGTCGCTCGCGAACTGGCTGCAAACGAGACCGACACAGCGGACGCGTTCGAGGTGTTCACCTGGGCCTACGACGACCCGGCGAGTACGACGTTCCACGGGCGGGACGTGTTCGCGCCTGCCGCGGCGGCCGTCCACGACACCGGCGTCGACAACCTCGAAGCGCGGACAGAAACTACCCCGACCGATGACTACGTCGACCTCCGGTTTCCGGCGGCCTCTGTCGACGGGGACGACGCGACCGGTGAGGTGCTCGTCGTCGATGACTTCGGGAACGCCGTGACGAACATTCCCGGCGAGGTCCTCGCCGACCGATTCGGTGGCACAATCGAAGTCGACGGCCGCGACGCCCCGGTCTGCCGAGCCTACGCCGCCGTCGACCGGGGGCAGCGACTCGTCACTGTCGGCAGCCACGGGAACGTCGAACTCGCGGTCAACCGCGGTCGCGGCGACGAAGCGTTCGGTGTCAGTGCCGGAGATACTGTGGCCCTGTCGCTGTGAGAACGCGTTACTGCTCGGCGGTTTAGGGACGCCAAAAGATCGGTGGTGTTAAGTCTTTTAGGTCACCCTAATCGTCTGTATGCCACAGAGACGTGACTTGCTGAAGACAGTGGGGATCGCTGCGACGGGACTACTCGCCGGGTGTCCCAGCCAGGGGTCGTCAGAATCGAACACGGCGGCGGACACCGAAACGACAGAACAGGAAGCGACCGCAGGCACAGACAGTAGCGGCGAAAGCGGCGTTTCGGTCGGGCCGATGACCGCTGTCGCGACTGAGTGGAACGTCTACCGGGCGCGGCTGTACGACGCCGTCGCGCTGGGCCGGGCCGGTGCGCCCAGTGCCGGGGCGACCGTCGCACAGAACATCTTCGCCCGCTTCGAGGGCGCATCCGGTGAGTACGGTGCCCACGAACAGCTCGAATCTACGTCCAAGGCGGCATACGAGGGGTTCGAAGAGGCACTCGGCGCGGTCCAGTCATCGCTGTCCGAGGGCGACGTGTCCGGAGCCGTGTCGGCCGCCAACGAGGCGTCGGGCCATCTCCAGACGGCCCAGCAGGCCGCTGCCGGACAGCGGGCCACCAGAGTGTTGGACCTGCTCTTGCTGGGCAGTCGGGCGAGCAACGCCGCCATGGCCGGGACCCTGGGCGCTTTCGAGGGGGCCGCCACTATCGCGGAGGAGACGATGACAGCGTTCGAGGACGGGCTGGTGTACAGCCAGATCGAGGAGGCAGACGCGGAGTCGTACGAAGCCTTCGAGACGGCACTGGCCGGCATCGGGTCCGCTGCGGGCAATGAAGACGCAAGCGGCGTCACTGAACAGGCCCGTGCCGCGCTCGATGCGACCGTTTCGGGCGCGTATGCACTGGTTCAAGCGGAGTCGGTCGCCGGTGCGGGCCACCTCGCGACGATGCAGGCCCGCGGCTGGGACGCGGCTGCACTCGCCGCAGGCGGCGGCGTCGGGGCGGACTACGCCCACGCGACGACACTGAACACGTACCGGGCTCGCGTCCACGACGCCGGATGGCTGGCTCGGGCCGGCGAGACAGCCACCGCGGCAACGATGGTCGAAGACGTGTTTGCCCACTTCGAAGGCGCGGCCGCCCACGACGCCCTCGAAGAGGCGGACGGCGAGGCCTACGAAGCGTTCGAGTCCGGTCTGTCGGACCTCTCGTCGGCCATCGAGAACGAGAACACCGAGGGAGTCGCGTCGGCGGTCGAGACGGTCGACACCAACCTCGTTACCGGCATTGCGGCACTGGCCGGCGGCAACGCGCCGGTCCTCCAGTCGGGCTTCTTCAGAGCCCGCTTCGCCGACGCACGCGAACTGTACCGCCAGGGCAACGCGGAGCAGGCGGCGACGCTCGTCTCGGACCTCTTCGGCCGGTTCGAGAAGAACCAGCTGGACTTCCACGAGACGCTGGAGGAGACCAGCGAGGACCTCTATCACCGCTTCGAGGAAGAGCACCTCGCGGGGCTCCAGTCGGCCTACGAGAACGGCGAGGACGACGCGGCCGGAACCCACCACGACGGCGTCCTCGCGGCGCTGCTGGAGTTCGAGTCTGCTCACAGCGCCGCCGTTGCCAGCGGGTCCGGCGCGACATACATGGCCGGCCTCACATTCGACGCGGCGGCAACGAGTACGCTCGGGAACGCCGACCGCGCGGCGGCGACCGCGCAGGAGGCCCTTGCGTTCTTCGAGTCGGGAGCCGCCGGCTACCACGAGGCACTCGAAGATGCGAACGAAGACCTGTATCACCGCTTTGAGGACGAGGCGCTCGGGGGCGTCATCTCCGCTGCGAACGATGGCGGCGACGTGTACGCGGCCGCGAAGACGTTCTACGGCGCGGCCATCGAATCGGTGACGGCCGTCGTCGGGTCGAGCAGCGGCGAGACCGGTGCCGCGGCCGCGAGCATCGTCAGCGACGTGTTCGCGACCTTCGAGAACGCCGCGGTGCACGACAAACTCGAGAACGCAGACGCGGCGGCATACGAAGGCTACGAGGCCGCGCTGAACGACTATGTCGCCGGTCTGGAGAGCGGGTCGACCGACGGCGCGACCGCGTTCGCAGACGCCGCCCGAACTGCAGCCTTCGCCGTCGTCGGCGCTGTCGACAGCGCCCCGAGCGGTTCCGGCGGCCACGGCGGCGAGGAGTCCGAGGAGACCGAATCCTCACTGTCCGGCGGCCCGAACGTCGTCGAAGGCGTTCCGGAGGACGCCGACCACGTCGTTGACATGCAGGCCGTAGCGTTCAATCCGGAGGAACTCACCGTCAGCGTCGGCGACAAGGTCGCCTGGAAACACGCCGGTGGCGAGGCACACAACGTCGTCGCATACGAGGAGGAACTCCCGGAGGGTGCGACCTACTGGGCCTCCGGCGGGTTCGAAAGCGAGTCGGCCGCACGCGAGGGCTGGGAGAACGGGAAGGGGGCCGTTCAGTCCGGCCAGAGTTACGTTCACACGTTCGAAACGGCCGGCGAGCACGGATACTTCTGCGTGCCGCACGAGGCCGCGGGGATGGTTGGCACTGTCGTTGTCGAGGAATAACTGACACCGTATTTTTTGGCCCGCCTAGAAACCGATGGCTTTTTGTGTTTTAGGGTAGCCTAAACAATTGTATGCCGGACGAACAGGCCACATCGAGGCGGGATATCTGTCGCCGTAGCGAGTCGGGTACTGCCGTCCCTGTCGTCCGCGCAAACGCCGCCCGACGGGAGGTGAGAGCCAGGACGTGACCGGGCCTTGACCTGTCAGTCTCGACCATCTTTCGCGGCGACGACCACCGTGGGCATAGCCCGTCGCCGCGCGCCACGAGCTTTTCGTGTCTGTCCCGTGGGCGTCTCGCCCCAAGGACGCCCCATTTCAGGTCCTTTGCCGTGGACCACGCTGGAACCACTGATTCTCGTCAGCCGCCGGTAGGCGCTACGTCCGCACCGGCGTCGTCTTTTCGGACAGGCATTTTGTTTCCACCAGCCCTAGCACCGGGTATGAGCGACGAGGAACCAGTGGAGAACATCAGCGGCGGGGCCGCTGGCGGCGGCCAGTCGGCCACGTTCGACCCGGAGACGGCGGGCACGCGGGCCGAAGCCGTCGTGGACTGCCTCGGCGACCTGTACTGGCAGAAGACCTACGGCGGCCGGGACGCCTTCGAGTGTCTCGTCCGGACGATTCTCAGCCAGAACACCTCCGACAAGGCCAGCCAGCCCGCCCACAACGAACTGATGGCGCGGTACGGGGGCGGCGACGACACCGACCTCGCCCGCGCGCTGGCCGAGGCCGACCAGCCCGAACTCGCCGAGACCATTTCCTCGGCCGGGCTCTACAACCAGAAGTCCGAGCGCATCATCGCCCTCGCCCAGCGCATCTGCGAGGAGTACGACGGCGAGGCTGGCTTCGACGAGTTCGTCAGGGAGGGCGATCCCGATGAGGTTCGGTCGACGCTGCTCGACATGAACGGCGTCGGCCCGAAGACCGCCGACTGCGTCCTGCTGTTCGCGGGCGGCCGCGGCGGCGTGTTTCCGGTGGACACGCACGTCCACCGCATCGCCCGACGGATGGGGCTGGCCCCGGCAGAGGCCGACCACGAGACCGTCCGTGAGTATCTGGAACGCGACGTACCGGCCGAGAAGTGCGGCTTCGGCCACACCGCGATGATTCAGTTCGGCCGCGAGTACTGCTCGGCCAGAAAGCCGGCCTGTCTGGACGACCCCGACGCCTGTCCGCTCGCGGGCCACTGCGACCAGGTCGGCGTGTATCCGGCCTCCGGTGACGTTGTCGACCCCGCCGAGGCGGAGTGACGGAACCGAGACCGCGTTTTCAGCTTCGAGCGGCGAGTACGAATCGCCGATAGCGCGGGGACGCTGTGGCCGTCAGAAGCCACGCACAGACCGGCGCTAATCAGTCACTCGCGGTGGCCCCAGCGCTCCCCGTCGTCGGCGTAGCGGGCGCTCACGATGCGGTTGAACTGCTCGTCGGACAGCGAGATGTCGGTCGCGCCGACGTTCTCGTCGAGCTGGTCGACGGTGCGAGCGCCGACGATGGGGACGCAGGTGATGTCCGGCTGTTCGATGAGCCAGCGCAGTGCCACCTGTGCGGGCGTGGCGTCGAGTTCGTCCGCGACGGCGCGGAGTTCGTCGAGGACGTGCCAGCCACGCTCCGAGAGGTAGAAGTCCTCGAAGCGGTCGGACAGCGAGCCGCGAGCGCCCTCCGGCCCCTCGAAGGCCGTCGGGTCGTCGTCGTCCGTGCGCTCGTACTTGCCCGTGAGGAAGCCGCCGGCCAGCGGCGAGTACGGACAGACCGCCATGTTCTGGTCGGCACACACGTCGAGGTACTCCTTCACGTCGTCGCGGTAGCCGGCGTGGAACAGCGGCTGTGTCACCTCGAAGCGCTCGTAGTCCTCGACGTCGCTTTTCCAGAGCGCCTTGGTCAACTGCCAGGCGGCCATCGTCGACGCGCCGAGGTGGTGGACCTTGCCTGCGCGGACGAGGTCGTCAAGCGTCGACAGCGTCTCCTCGATGTCGCTGTGTTCGTCCCAGCGGTGGATGTAGTAGAGGTCCAGATAGTCCGTATCGAGGCGGTCGAGCGTCCCCTGAATCTGGGCGCGAATGTGCTTGCGGCCCAGACCGGAGTCGTTGGGACCGGGCTCGCCGCGGCCGTCGAAGGGGAAGTACACCTTCGAGGCGATGACGAAGTCCTCGCGGTCGTAGTCCTCCAGCCACTCGCCGATGTACTCCTCGCTGGTCCCGTTGGGGTTGCCGTAGACGTTAGCGGTGTCGATGAAGTTGATGCCCCGCTCCCAGGCCGCATCGAGCAGTTCGTGGGCCTCCTCGCGGTCGGTCTCGACGACGCCGCCGGTCTCACGGCCGAAACGCCAGGTCCCGAAACACAGCTGTGAGACCGTCGTTCCCGTCGAACCGAGTCTGGTGTACTCCATATCGGGGCCACGACGGGCGACCGGAAAAAGGGGCGCGGTCCCGGCGAAGGCCGTCCGGTACTCCTACGACCGCATCGTGGACGCCGCGACCACCAGCCCGGTCACCAGGAGAAACGCCACGAGAGAGAGGTTCGGCACAGTCAGGCCGAGTACGCGGTACTGTATCTGCGCACAGCTGACCGCTCCGAGACCACAGGTCGTCTGGCTCACCTGCAGCCAGGAGTGGTAGGCCGCGACGGCGGCTCCCGGCACCGCGAGCGGGAGCGCCGTCCGGACGACGCCGGGGCGGTCCTCGACGGCGGCGACGCCGAGGACGACCACCAGCGGGTACATGAGGATACGCTGGTACCAGCAGAGCCGGCAGGGCGTAAGCCCAAGACCCAGCGAGAGATAGAGGCTGCCGGCCGTCGCGACGGCGGCGACGGCCGTCGCCGCGGCCAGCAGGAGCCGAGGTCGGTCGAAGACGGATCGCGGTTCGGCCACATGGAAGCCAGTGATTGCTGGCGGAAAAAGCGTTCCGAGAGGCGACCCTCTCCTCGGCTCCTGCTTGGCCGGATCGCCAGCGCTCGCTTTTTCAGTCTCCCCGTCGACAGCCAGCGTATGCCCGAGGATTCGGATCCCGAGGCGAACCTCGAACAGTGGAAGTCGGCGATGCAGGAAGAGCACGCCGAGGCCATCGCGAACCCGGACCCCGACGAGTCCCATCGCATCGAGGGCGTGGCACAGGTCACGTACCGGGTGACCTTCGACTACGACGCCGGCGAGGACGCGCTCGAACGGGCAACCGCCGAGGAGGTCGACGACCTGACCGACCCGGAACTGCTCTCCTGTGCGTGTGGCGTCCGCGGGATGACCCCCGAGGAAGCCCGGGAGCACATGGCCGCCGCCGTCGAGCAGGAGTAGGCCGACGGTCTCAGTCGTGGATGGTCACGCCGGACTGGTCGACCGAGATATCGAGCAGGCTGGTCACCTCGTAGTCGGTGTCGTCGAGCGCCGACTCGCCCTGTTTCCGGAAGACGACGACGATATCCGAGATGTTCGCGCCGATGTCGTCCAGCGCCTCGCAAATGGAGGCCATCGTTCCGCCGGTCGAGAGCAAGTCGTCGACGATGAGCAGGTCGTCGCCGGCCTCGATGTCGTTGATGAACATCTCCGACTCGGAGTAACCGGTGGTCTTGTGCAGCGGGACCTCGTCGTCGAGGCCGTAGGAGCGCTTGCGGATGACCACGAGCGGGATGTCGGTCTGCAGCGAGAGCGCAGTCGCGATGTGGATACCCATCGCCTCCGGCGCGACGATTTTGTCTACGTCGAGGTCGGCCGCCCGTGTTACGCCGACGACGACCTCGCGGAGGAGTTCGGGTTCCAGCATCGGCACGCCGTTGCTGAGCGGGTGGACCAGGTAGGAGTATCCATCCTTGTCGATGATCGGGGCCTCGTGTAGCGACTCGCGGAGCTTCTCCATGCCCCCGTTACCTGAAGCGAGACAATAAACCGTTCGAGGCTCCGCCGTGGTGTGTGCCGCGATAGCGCACGAACTGCCACTCGGTCGCGGCGTCAGTCCGCCGTCGAGGTCGAACGGTCTCGTTTCGTCTCGAACGGGCTGTCTTCGATGATGTCCCGGGCGGTGTGTTCGCCGCTGATGAGACACATCGGCATCCCGATGCCGGGCGTCGTGTAGGCCCCGGTGTAGTAGAGTCCGTCCAGCCCGGCGCGGTGGCTGGGGCGGAGCGGGCCGGTCTGGAACAGCGTGTGTGCCAGTCCGAGCGCCGTCCCCTGGGGGTCGCCATAGCGCTCTGCGAAGTCGCTGACACACGCCGTCTCCTCGACGACGATGCGGTCGCGGAGGTCCACGCCGGTCTGTTCGGCGAGGTCGTCAAGAACGAACTCCCGGTATTCCTCGCGGACGTCGGGGCCGTCGTCCAGCCCCGGCGCGATGGGGACGAGGACGACCACGGCGTGGTGGCCATCGGGGGCGACCGTTTCGTCGGTCTTGGACGTGACTGAGAGGTAGTAGGCGGGGTCGTCGGGCCACGCCGGCCGGTCGAATATCTGCTCGAAGTGGTCGTCCCAGTCCGTCGGCAACACCAGCGAGTGGTGGGCCAGCGGGTCCACGTCGCCCTCGACGCCGAGATACAGCATGAACGCCGAGGGCGCGTAGGTCTGGTCGTCCCAGTGGTCCGGGTCGTGGTCGCGAACGGCTGGGTCGAGCAGATTCTGTTCGGTGTCGGCGGGATTAGCGTTGCTGACAACGATATCCGAGTCGACGACGCCGTCCTCGGTGGTCAGTTCGAACGCCCCCGCCTCGCCGGCGATGTGCTGGACCTCGGTCCCAGTCTGAATATCGACGCCGAGTTCGCGGGCGAGTGACCCGAGGCCGTCGACGACGCCGGCGATGCCGCCCTCCGGGTAGAACACGTTCATATTCAGATCGACGTGGCTCATGATGCTGTACAGCGCCGGGGTGTTGTGTGGTGCGCCGCCCAGAAACACCAGCGTGTATTCGAGCAACTGCCGGAGCTTTGGGTGGTCGATGTAGCGGCTGACGTAGTTGTCCATCGAGCCGAACAGCCGCGCCCGCGGCGCGAGCGGGAACAGGTCGGTGTCGACGTAGTCGCGCAGTCGCTCGCGGCCCTCGTAGACGACCCGGTCCATCGCCAGTTCGTAGTTGCGCTCGGCGGTGTCGAGGTACTCGGCCAGCGCGTCGCCGGCCCCGTCCTCGTAGGACTCGAACACCTCGCGGGCGTTCTCGCGGTTGGGCCGCATCGTCACGCGGTCCCCGTCCTTCCAGAACACCCGGTACTGGGGGTCCAGCCGCTCCAGTTCGTAGTAGTCGCTCGGCTCGCGGTCGAAGTGCCCGAAGAAGCGCTCGAACACGTCGGGCATCAGGTACCACGACGGGCCGGTGTCGAACCGGAAGCCGTCGCGTTCGAGTACGCCCGCGTGCCCGCCGAGACGGTCGTAGCGTTCGAGCAATCGAACGTCGGCCCCGGCGTCGGCCAGATAGCACGCAGCCGAGAGGCCGCCGAAGCCGCCGCCGACGACGGTCACCGTCCGGTCGCGAGGGAGGCCATCACGCATAGCCGGCGCTAGCGACTATGACTGAAAAAGGGTTGTCTGGATTCTCAGGACCTCACAACAGACACTGTCATGATTAATCCATCGGGCCGTTCCCAGTTCTCTGGAATCGCTTGTTTCGTTTATTGTGAGTATTTCCCTAGCTCGCGATATGGCAACGACCGGCCTGGAGGCCGTCTGGCAGCGGCATCGGGATACCGACCGCCATCCGTCGCTCCTGCTCTCTCGGGCGAGCCTGCTTGTACTCGCTGTCACGTTCGCGCTCCTCGGCGCTGCCGAGGTCAGAGTTCCGCTCCGGGCCCAGATGGTTGTGTACCTCGTCGGGATGGTCGCGCTCAATCTCCCCCACGGCGGGTACGAGCACTTCGAGAACCTCCGTCGCCGTCGCCCCTCGTTTCGCTGGCGCTACGTCGCGGTGTATCTGGCGTCCATCGGCGGGTTCGTCGGCCTGTTCCTCGCCGCGCCAGTTGCTGGACTGGCGCTGGCACTGACCGTCGCCATGGCGAAGGGTGGCCTCGGCGGCCTGCAGGTGCTAGAGGCCACGAGCGGCACTGCCCATCTCCAGACCCGGTTCCAGCGTGGTCTGGCAGCGGCTGTCCGAGGCGGCGCGGTGATGCTCGTCCCCATCGTGTTCTGGCCGGAGACGTTCCACGCGTTCAGTTCGCTGATGGTCGGCCTCGTCGAACCCGGTGCCCTCTCGTCGTACGCAGGGTCGTTCGACACAACTCGGCTCGTCATCGGGTCGGGGTACGGACTCGCCCTGACGGCGCATATCGTGCTGGGCTACGTGCGCGGCGGCGGCCGCTCCTGGCTCGTCGATGCCGGAGAGTCGCTGCTGCTTGCGGTATACTTCGCGTCTGTTCCGGTCCTCGTCGCCGTCGGTCTGTACTTCCCGTTCTGGTACTCTGCCCGGCAGGTGGCGCGAACGGCGTCCGTCGAGACGGAGCCGGTCGGCGACGAGCGCTGGGACCTGCTCGGCGGCGCGGACGCCTCGACCGTCGCACTGCGCGCCTGGGTCGTTCTCGTCGTCGGGGCGCTTGCCACCTTCGGCGTCCTCGTCGCCGTCTACTGGGCGTTCCCGAACCCGCTGGGAACGAGTGACCTGCTCCCCGGCGCCGTAGCGTTCTGGAGTATGTTCATCAGTATCGTCGCGCTCCCGCACATCGTCGTCGGGTCACTCCTCGACCGGGACCGAGGTATCTGGTACGTGCCGTGACGGCCCACTCCCCCGAAGGCTTGCGACACCGACCCGCAGATGACTAGGTTTCTGTAGCTGGCGGACACCCGGGACAGTATGTCCGAGTTCCGCCCCATCCCGACGACCGACCGCGAAGCCTGCCAGCGGATACTCCAGTACGCGTTCACGCCCGAGACAGGTCCGGTGACGCCGGACCCGGACGGCGACTGGCCGCCGTCGCTGTTCGACCAGCGAGGCCTCTACGACGGCGACACGCTTCGAGCAGTCTGCAAGCTCTACTATCTCGACACGACCGTTCGCGGCGAAGCGGCGACGGTCGGTGGCCTCGGTGCGGTCGCGACGCCGCCCGAACACCGCGGGCAGGGATACGCCGCCGACCTCTGTCGGCATGCATTGCGCGAGTACCGCGAGGCCGATGTCGGCTTCGTCACCCTCTGGCCGTTCTCGACCCCGTTCTACCGCCGCCTGGGCTGGGGGACGGCGAACACCTATCGCCGCTTCGACCTGCCGCCGTCGACGCTCCCGGACGACGACATTGCCGGACAGATGGTCACCCTCGACGCGGATGACTGGGAGCGCCTCCGCCGGGTCGAGACCGTTGCCGCCGACGGGACGGCGCTCTCACTCCGGCGTTCGGAAGCGTGGTGGCGCGAGCGGACGCTCGCTGACTGGGACGGGGACGGCGTCCCGTACTGCTACGGCTACGAACGCGACGGCGACCTCTGTGGATATCTCGTGTACACTGTCGCGGACGATGCTGCCAACACGCTCTCGGTTTCGAACTTCGCGGCCGTCGACGAGGAGGCCCGCCGCGCGCTGCTCGCGTTCCTCGGGAACCACGGCGCACAGGTCGAGCGCGTCACGCTCCAGTTACCGCCCGACGCTCCCCTCCTCCATCGCGTCGCCGACCCCGGCGCGGTCGACTGTACGGTCGAGGCCGGGCCGATGGTTCGGCTCACCGACGTCGGGTCCCTCGAACGCTTCGACTGGCCCGGGGGTGACCTCGACTGTACGCTCTCGGTCAGCGACCCGCTGCTCGACCGCAACGACGGCCTGTTTCGACTGTCCGTGAGCGGTGGCACCGCAACGGTCGATCCGCTTTCGCCTGCCGACTCGCCTGCCGACGTGACCGTCGACATCGCGACGCTCTCCCAACTGGCGGTCGGAACCCACGGCGTCGCTGCCGCTGAACGTCTGGCCGGGCTAGAGATACAGGATGCGTCCGTTCGCGATCCGCTCGCGGACGTTTTCGAGACCGAATCCGTCTATCTAGGCGAATTCTTCTGAGCGGTCGTTTACCCGGCCGACGGTGAGTCGTCAGCGCCGTTCTCGCTGATAGCAACCGTCGAGATGCGGGTGCCGTCGACGCTCGTCACCTCGAACACGTATCCGCCCGCTTGGGCGGTGTCCCCGACCTCCGGCGCGCGGTCGAGCTGACTGAGCACCAGCCCACCGATGGTTTCGACCGCGTCGCTGTCGAGGTCGACACCGAGAGCCTCACTGACTGTCGACAGCGGCACGCCGCCGTCAGCGTCGTAGCTCCCGTCGCTTTGTTTGCGGATGGCGTGTTCGCGGCCGTCCACGTCGAACTCGTCGCGCAGGTCGCCGACGACGGCCTCGACCACGTCCTCGATGGTCGCAATCCCCTCCAGCGAACCCCATTCGTCGATGACCGCGGCCATCTGCCGGCGGTCCTGCCTGAACTGCAACAGGAGGTCGTTGATAGCTGTCGTCTCCGGGACGACCGGTATCTCGCGAGCGATGTCGCCGGCAGTGGCGTTCTCGTTGCCTTCCTCACCGGCCCGCAGCACGTCCTTGACATCGATGAATCCGACGATCTGATCGCTGTCGTCGGCGTCGACCACCGGATAGCGGGTGTGTCCTTCGTCGAGAACGACCGCCCGGATATCCGACAGCGTGGCGCTGGCCGGCACGCTCACAACGTCGGGCCGCGGAACCATGACTTCCCGGACGACGGTATCATCGAGGTCGAACACGCGCTCTATCATGTCGACCTCCGCCGCGTCGATATTCCCTTCCTCGCCAGACCGAGCCAGTACCCGGCGTATCTCACGCTCGCCGAGCGTCTCGTCCGTTTCCGAGGCCGCCGGGACACCCAGCAATTGCGTAAAGGCGTTGGCCGAGCCGTTGAACACGACGATACCGGGGTAGAACAGGTAGTAAAACAGCTTCATCGGCGGTGCGAGCAGCAGCGAGAGCCGTTCAGTCCGGGCAATCGCGAACGTCTTCGGCGCGAGCTCCCCGAAGACGACGTGGAGGAACGTGATGATACTGAATCCGACTGCGAACGCCACGAGGTGGCGGAGACTCTCCGGCAGTACCGGAGCTAAGATCGGTTCAAGCAGTGCCGCGACGGCGGGCTCACCGACCCACCCCAGTCCCAGCGAGGCAAGCGTAATGCCGAGCTGGGTCACCGCGAGATAGTTGTCTAGGTCGGCCATCACCGCCTGGAGCGAGCCCGCACCGGCCCGCCCCTCGTCGGCGAGCTGTTCGACCGACGTGCCGCGAACGCGAACGAAGGCGAACTCAGCGGCGACGAAGAAGCCGTTCAGTCCCACGAGTACCAGCGCCACGAAGAGTTGCGCCGCAGAAAGCGCGAGGTTTACCATCGCACCCTCCGGGCGGGGTGCGTCGATGTGTACATACACACCCATCTCGGTCACCGTACTAAAATACTGGAATATCCGCGCCCGTACCGCGCTCACTTCTCAGCGGTACGCGGCGCGAACAGTGTCCGCGATGACACCGGGCTTCCGGTAGTGTTTGGTCACCGGAGGCACCTCCCGGTCGAGGTCGAGCATCTCGTAGACGGCAGTCATCGCCGACCGAACGGAGTACTCGACGGTGAACACCACATCCCGCGGCTGTTCGGCGTACTGTCCGAGGAACGCCAGATTGTTCGACCCGTCCGGGACGACCTCGGGCCGGTCACCGGGCTCTCGGGGCTGGAAGTGCGCCGTAATGAACGGCATCATCGCCGGGATGCAGGTCACGTCGTCGAGTAGCTCCGGGAGCCGGTCCTCGCATTGCAGGTGGTAACACAGCTCCTGGAGGATCTCACGACCGGTGCATTCGGACATCGGTTTCTTCACGTAGTTCCCCTCGCGGTCCGGGAACAGCGCGTAGCCCCAGAAGACCTTCACGTCGTCCGGCTGGTTCGCGAAGTGGGGCTGTGCGGCGACGACCGTCGACAACAGCCAGTTCGACCCGAGGTAGGTGACGAGCCCGTTACCCGGCTCCTCGTTCGTGAAATCGACGATGTGGTCGAACAGCTCGGTGTTGTGCAGGGTCACGGTGAACGACTCCCATTTCGTCTCCGTGACGTTGTCCGCGAACACCGACGGATTGCCGAACTGTGGGTTGTCCTCGGCGATGGACTTCCACAGCTCCCACGACGCGCCGGTTTCGTTCAGTTCGGGGGCCTCGTCCATCCCGCCGATAGACGACCCGTCGGTCATCGACCCGTTCGTCACGAACACGAGGTCGGACGGCTCGACGGGGACCGATTCGGTGCCGCTGTCGGTCTCACAGTAGAGCCGCTCGACGGTGCGCCCCGTCCGCGACGGGACGATGTCCATGTCCGTCACCTCGTGGCCGTACTCGAAGGAGACGCCCCTGTCTTCGAGCCAGCGCCGGAGCGGGAGAATCATCGAGTCGTACTGGTTGTACTTCGTCCGGTCGATACCCTCCATGGTGTGTAGACGCGGGAACTCGTGGAGGAACCGGTACATGTATCGCCGGACTTCGGCGACGCTGTGCCACGGCTGGAACGCGAAGATGGTCGCCCAGACGTACCAGAAGTTCGTCTCCAGGAACGACTCGTCGAACCACTCCTCGATGCGCGTGTCACCGAGTCGCGGTTCGGGCGTAAGGAGCAACCGAACTATCGACTGCCGGTGCTGGCGCGTCAGTCCGTACTCGCCCGCGTCGATTCGCTCGCCCTCGTGCATCAGCCGTGTTTTCGCGTACGAGGGGTTCGCTTCGTTGAACTCGTCCATCACGTCTTTGACCGACCGCGAATCGTCTTCGAGGGATGGAATCGTCTCGAAGAGGTCCCACGTACATTCGTACGTCGGGTAATTGAACATCCTCCCGCCCCGGATCAGGTACGCCTCGTCCGGATCGCCGGCACCGTCCATCGCGCCACCGACAACGTCCAGCTTTTCGTAGACATGGATGTTTTCGCCGGGCATGTTGCCGTCCCGTACCAGGAACGCCGCGCCGGCGAGGGAGGCGATACCGCCGCCGACGAAGTGTGCGTCGCGGTCACTGACGTGTGGGTGCTGGTGGGCAGTCATATTGAATCACCGTCATGTAATCCTACGCAACTCCCAGCCCTAACCGTTGCCAACATATGTACAGCAATTTATAAGAGGGGGTCTCTCGCCGGAACAGCGCCGCTCCGGTCGGCCTGCTGTCACTGTTCGGAGCTGGCAATCGTGTGGTCGATCAACTGGTCTGTTCCACGACGGAGGCGCTCCGAGATGGCGGACGTGGTCGCGTCGAGTTCCGCCGCGAGTTCCGACAGGTCTGCCTCGCGGGGAACGGTGAAGTATCCCTGTCGGTGGGCTGCCAGCAGCGCCTCTCGCTGTGGGGCGGTGAGTCCGTAGTCGTCGCCGCCGTGCTCCGTCTCACAGAGCCGGTGCGGGCGGAACGTGACACTGCGTGACTGACAGGCGTCCCGGAACGCTTCGAGATCCGCTCGGTCAGCGAACTGTGTGCTCACCTTCCACCCGTGCTCTGTCACGAGCGCACCCATCGGATACGTCTGCCGGTCGACGAGCTGGGTGTACATCTCGACGTAATCCGTATCGAGGACGACCCGATACCGCGACTCGACGATAGCCGAGTCCATGGCGACAAACGCCACGACCGACTCGTCGCCGAGCAATGCGGATTCGAGCGCGTCCGGTTCGACGCCCGTCGCAGAGAACACGAGTGCCGGCTCGTCGGTCGTCCCGGAAACGACGTTGTCGACGATCAGTCGGGTGTTCAGCTCAGCAGCGACCGCACATAGCGGCATATCCGCGGACTGCAACTCGAACTCACAGATGACGCTCATGTGTGTTGCTCAGCCGACCAAAATAAAGGCATACTGGGGATTCTCACTCGCCGACACCGACCAACGGCGTCGGAGCCACTCGGCGAACATGTCCGATATCTCTGCAACGTACGCGACCGGCGACTGCCTCACTGACTGCACCGGGCCGCGTTGCGGTCGAGATACGTAGCGAAACGGCAGAGAAAAGTGCGTACTGGACTGCGCCGAGCGCCAGCCCTGTTCACGCGGCTGTCGATCAGCGGTCCCGGGAGTGTTCGCCCCCGTCGACACTGACCTCAAACTCAGACAGTAGCGTCTTGAGCTGTTCGGCCTGCCCGCTCAGCGATTTGATGCTGTCGTTAATCTCCGACATCGAGGCCGCCTGCTCCTCTGCGGCGGCGGACACGCTCTGTACCTCATCAGCAGTGGATTCACTGAGGTCAGCGACTTCCTCGGTCATCGACACCGCCTCTTCAGTGCTGGCGGCCTGATCATCAGTGGTGTCGCTGATCCCCTGAACGCCGGCGTCTGTTTTGTCGGCGTACTCCGATACTTCTGTGAACGCCGCCATGACCTCTTCGACCGCGTCGATGCCTGCCTCCATCGATTCCTCAGCTACTCTGGCTTCGTCGACAGTTATCTCCGTCTGTGACTGGACATCGGTAATGAGCTGCTCTATTTCGGTCGCCGATGCCTGCGTTTCCCCGGCGAGTTCCTTGACCTCGTCGGCCACGACGGCAAACCCGTCGCCGTCTTTGTCGGCACGTGCAGCTTCGATGTTCGCGTTCAGCGCGAGCATATTCGTCTGCTCTGCGATGTCTGCAATCAGCTCGACGATGGTGCTGATTTCCGCCATTTGCTCGTCCAACTGTTCGACGTTCTCGACAGTCGTGTCGATGGCTTCCTGTACCCTGCGCGAACTTTCGAGCGCGACTCTGGCCGTGTCTTCGCCCTCTCGGGCGACGTCGGCGGTCTGATTCGAGTGTTCTGCAACCGAGTCAGCGGACGCGGCTACCTCTTCGATGGCTGCCGAAAGGTCAGTCATCTCTCCCGAGACCGTGTCCAGCATATCGCGTTGCTCGTCGGCGGCAGCCGCGATCTCCTGCACCGATTCGCTGACCTCACCACTCGCACGCTCGGCGTCAGCCGCCCCGACTTCGGCCTCCTCGCTGGCGGCTGTGACGGTATCCGCGAACTCCTGAATGTCGACGATAGTGCGCTCCCACTGTGCGAGCATATCGTTGAACGACGACGCGATAGCCGCCATCGCCTCGTTGTCGGTCTCGCTTTCGGGCAGACGACGAGTCAGGTCACCGTCTGCGCATGCTTCCATCACGTCGCTGTAGATCTCTGCTTGCTGTTCCAGTTCCGCTGCGAGCGTTTCTGCCTCTTCCTTTGCCTGCTCGGCGCGGGCACGCTCTTCCTCCGCTTCTTGCTGGGCGTCTGTTGCTTGCTCACGGGCAGCCTCAGCTTCGTCGATTTTCGAGACGAGTGCATCGCGCATACTCCCGATTGACGTGAACAACTGCCCGATTTCGTCTCGACGAGAGCTCGAAACGTTGATGTCGTACTCTCCCTGCTCGATGGCAGTGGCGGCCGCAGAGAGCTGTTGCACGGACGTCGCCGTGTTCCGGCCAATCGTACCACCGACGACGACAACACCACCGAGCGCGAGCAGAATGAACGCCAAGATATCAGTCCGAATCTGCTCGCTCAGCGCGAACGCGTTCGCCGCAGGTGTGTGTTTGATAACGACCCAGTTTGTCCCGGGGATAGTCGCGTACGCGGCAACGTGATCGGTGTCGAGCAGTTCTTCCTTTGTTGGCGAGCTGGTGAAGGTGCCCTGTTCCGTCGCTGTGCTAATCTCTGGGATGGCAGACTGCGACGTGTTCGGGATGTACGGCTGCCCGACAGCACTGGTACCTGCGTCTGAGAACAGGACTTCAGTCGAACTCGACGTGGGACGAACGACCTGTGTGAACGTGCCATCGATACCAGTGCTGAACTGCTTGCTCAGGTCGGTAGCGTCGTACTCGACCACGAGTACGTGTGTGAAGTCGGCGGCGACGCTCATCGAACTGACCACTCGTTTGTCGTTCGCGTTCGTGTACGGGTTCGACGAGACTACTGTGTCGCGGCCGATAGACCGAGTCCGGTCCACCCACGGATGGGTGTCCGATGTGACGCGCGTGCCGCGGAGCGTTTCGTCAGTACTCGCCACAATCCTTGCCTCCCCCGCCGTGCCGACAGTGGGATCTGCGAGGTGGACGGCAGCGACGCGGTCGGACTGTAGCTCATCTGCTGCGAGTCGCTCCGTGTAGGCCTGCTGGTCTTCGCGCGTCGCGTTGAAACCAAGCAGCGGATTGTTTGACGCGACGAGTACCGGCCGCTCGTTGCGCTCAACCCACTCGTTCAACAGGCCGGCTTCGGCGTTGACCTCCTGTACGAGCTGTTGTGCCGTGTCGTCTTCGAGTGTGGCAGTGGCGTTCCCCTGCACCCAGAACCCGCCGGCCGCGATAAGTACCACAATCACGAGCAATGCAACAGCGAACTTGACGAGATACGACCGAACTGGCAGCAGCGCAATAGCTTTCGCTCGCTCCAGTCCTGCTGTGTCCGAGGCCGCTTCCGCTGTCGGGTCTCCTGATTCGTCGTCACCGTTACCTGAATGTGCTGTAGATTCGTCCATACTGACTCAGATGAAGCCGTTGGCTTTGAGGTGGTCAACAACCGCCTGCTGGCTACCGACCTCGGTTGCATGGCTGTTCAGCTCTTGCATCGTCTTCGCGTCAGGGATGGCATCTGGCATCTTGTTCAGCGCCGACACCACGGCGTCCGTTGCGACATCCTCGTGAACAACACCGACCGGGTGGAAAAACGGCCAGAAGTTTCGGTCGTCATCGAGGTACACGATGTCTTCGACGGTTGTGAGCCACGCGCTGGTGCTGTACCCAAAGCTGAGGTCAGCATACCCTTCATCGACGGCCGTGCCAGCTGCCTGTGCCGACGCCGCCTCGATGAACTCCTGTTCTGTCTCCCAGCGCGCCACGTGCTCGGCCTCAAATCCGTAGTACTCAACTAAGGCATCGAAGCCATCGCTACGAGTCCTGAACCCGTCGCCAAACGCAGGTCGAATATCGTAGTTCCCGTCGTTGACGTAGCCGGCAAGGTCGCTGATTGTCTCGATACCGGTCCCTTCAATAGCGTCCTCGCGGATAAATACGGCCCACGTGTTCTGCCAGTCTGCGCGGTCGAGAATCCGGATTGGGTGCTCTGATTCCATCTCGGATTTCAACGCTTCGTACTGCTCATCAGGTGTCTCGAAGTCGGCTTCGTCGTGACTGGGCGGGTGCGTAGCCCACAGTGACCCCATGTAGTCGTAGTACGCGTGGATATCGCCTGCCTGATACGCCTCGGCGTGTGCAGCGTTCCCGCCGAAGCCGGTTTCATCCACGAGATTCGCACTCGTGTTGCTGGCGAGCAATTCGTAAGCGATGTACCCGAGGTTCAACTGCTCCGTGTAGCCTTTTGAACTTACGACGACTGACAATGAACCGTTGACGGACCCAGCGGCTTCGTCCCCGCTCTCAACTGTACTTGATTCTGTGTCTCCGCCGCTCGAACAACCGACCAGCGTGGCGGTTCCGCCAGTCGCGAGCATTCCGAGCAACCGTCGCCGGCTTCCGGTCCACGGCTGCCGTCTTTCATCTACCATTGCTCAACCTGTAGCTAATGAGAGTCAAAAAGCCGTTGCCGAGAGTATCAGTAGTGATACTAGAACAGTGTAACCGTGTATAATTTATGCCCTAGATATCGGCGAGGTCAACAGAGGGAGTCTTTTACAGGAGGGGTATCACAGTAATTGACGTGCTAAATACTGTTCATGTCTGTGTTAATCGGACTGTCAGAAGGCACTCGACAAACCGTCGTCAGCTACAGCTAACAGTTGGGAAAGCCTCGGCACTCATAGGGCTCGTCATCAGCGAGGAGTCACCCCGGTTCGGCCCTGTGAGTCGTCGTCATCGGCCGCCAGATGGTACCGCCGCCGGCGACAAGACGGTTACTCATCGTGGCCACACAGTGGAACAAACGCTAAACCCACGCGGGTCAACCAGTCGTATATGAACAGACGACGCTTTCTCACACTTTCGGGAACGGGTGTCGTCGGCGCAATCGCGGGGTGCAGTAGCGAGGCGGACAGCGCTGAATCCGTCGACAGCCACCCGGCGGCCGCCGACCTCGAAGCCCAGCCCCGCCGCGGCGAACTGGGCGGCCACGTCGTCCTGGCGTTCGAAGACCCCTCCTGTCCGACCTGCCGCCGCTTCCACGAGAACACGGTGCCGGCTATCCGGGAGAACATCGTGGGGACGGGCAAGGGCGCGTACGTCGTCCGGACGTACCCGGTCATCTACCCCTGGGGTGAGCCGGCGACGCAGGCGCTGGAGTCGACGTTCGCCCGCGACAGCGAGGCGTACTGGGCGCTGTTCGAGCACTACTTCGCCGAACAGTCGTCGTTCGGCCCGGACAACGTTCTGGACCGGACGGCGACGTTTCTCACCGAGGAGACAGCGGTCGACGGCGAGGCAGTCGCACGCGACGCGCAAGAGCGGGTACACGACGACGCTGTGCAGGCCGACATCCAGGCGGCCGAGAACGCCGGACTGGGTGAAACAACGCCGATAATTCTGCTGTTCGAGGACGGAGAGTTCGTGACGAAGGTTAACGGGAGCGTCAGCTACGACCTCATCGCCGAGGCACTGGGAGAGCGCGACGGATGAGCACCGCACGCGGCCTCCGCCTGCCAACGACGCGCGGGGACTGGCGGCTCATGGGCCGGACGGTCAGGCTCGTGCTCACGCTGCCGGTCTATGCGGCGGTCGCCGTGATCGCTGCCGTCGTCTCGCTGACGGTCTTCGTCGTTTCGCTGAACGTCCCGCTGGTGCTTGACCTCGTTATCGGTGGATCGCTCCCGCTTGCCAGCCGGCTCCGTGTACTCGCTGAACTGTATCCGTTTATCGGCACGTCGTTCAACCCGGCCCAGGGAATCCTGCTGGTCGTCGTCGCCGTCCTCACGGGTGTCGACATCGGTCTGGTGACGTACCACTTCCGCGAGCATGGGCTCGACCTCCAGCAGGGTGGCGCGGGTGTTGCGGGCGTTGTTCTCGGCACACTCGGCGCGGGCTGTGCGGCCTGTGGGTCGGCGGTTTTGCTGGGGCTGCTGTCGCTCCTCGGCGTTTCGACCTCGCTGCTGTTCTTGCCTCTCGATGGGCTGGAGTTCGCACTGCTTGCGCTCGTGGTGCTGACCCTCTCCATTTACTGGCTCGCAGAGGGGATGCGCGGCGGCGAAATCAACGGGTGTCCGGTCGACATCTGATGTGTCGCTGTGCGGTCATCCGTTCGGCTTTATCGAGGAGATATCCGTGTCAGTGAGAGAAAACGTATAGTATCGGCAGCCGAACACCCATACCGAGAAGATATGTCCGAGACGGAGTCTCAGGTGACGGCTTCGACGGAGTCCCCCGCCGAGTACGAGCACCTCCACCGGAAGCGGAAAGAGACGGCCGGGACGGTCGAACTGGCCGAAGTCGTCGACGTGTGGGTCGGTGAGAGCGAACTCGTCTGTCGGTTCCAGTTCGACTGGGCGACCGACCCGATACAGCGGCGCTACGACCTGAACAGCGACCGCGATATCGCCAAGGTCGAGCGGCTCTGTGAAGCGAACGGCCTGCAGTTCGAGCAGGCCAGTCATCTAGAAGGGTCGCTTGTCGAACTCGAATACACGGGGTCACAGTGGCTACCGCGGCCAGAGGCTGCCTACACAGACGGAGCGGGATCGGCGGTCGAGACATTCCGCGCGGAGTGGCGGTTACTGGTGGCTGAACTGGCGCAGTCGCCCGCGTTCGTCCGGCGAGGCATCGAACGCGTCCGGGAACTGTCGACGACGCAACTGATTATCGGCGTCATCCTCGTCAAAAAAGTCGCCATCATTGCGTTGCTCGCTCATCTTCTGCTGTAGCCGTTCGCCCGCCGGACGGCAGTGTGTGAGTCAGTTCCTGACTCGCCTCAGTCACTCATCACGGATCCGGAGCCAGCCGGCGTGTCCATGCCGTCGGTCCCGGTGGTCTCGAACTGCGAGAGTTCGTCGTTGAGGGTGGTGGCGTCGTCGGCGAACCGTTCCACCGAGTTGACCATCCCGGCAACGGTCTGGCCCTGCTGATCGACCGTCGTAGCCATTTCACGGGCGTCGGTTGCGGTCTCCCCGGCGATGTCGTTGATGTCGTCAATTATCCGCACGACTTCCTGTGCGCTGGTCGCCTGCTGGTCAGTCGCACGGTCGATTTCCTGAATGCCGCCGTTGACATCGACGGTGGCGTCGACCACATCTTCGAGCGTGGTAATGGTCTCGGAGATGGTGTTGCTACCGCGGTCGACAGCCTCCTCCATCGTCTCCATGGCGTCGACGGATGTGCCGACCTGGGATCGCAGCGAGCCGATGAGGTCCTCCACGTCGCCGGTGGCGGCCTGTGTCTCGGTCGCAAGCTGTTTGATTTCGTCCGCGACGACGGCAAAGCCCGAGCCCGCCTGGCCGGCACGGGCGGCTTCGATGGAAGCGTTCAGCGCGAGCATATTCGTTTCCTCGGCGATACCGTCGATGACTTCGACGATCTCGGCCATGTCCTCCGCGATATCGTCGAGTTGCTGGACCTCGCTTGCGGCGTTCGTTGAGTGATGGCGGATCTCGTCGACGGCGCTCTGAGCTTCCGACGAGGACCGCTGGGCGTCTCGGCCGAGATTCGCAGCAGTGTTGCTCTGTTCGGCGATTTCAGCCACAGATGAAGCCATTTCCTCGACGGTCGCCGAGAGGTCACTGAGTTCGCTCGCCGCGTCGTCTAGTTGCTGGCGCTGGGTTTCTGCCCCGTCGGCGATGTCGGACGCGGTGTCGGCCACGGACTGTGTCTCATCACGGACCTGCTGCCCGTCGGCCAGTACGGTTTCACTTCCGGTGGCGATACGTGTCGAGGTCGACTGGCCGCTGCCGATAGCAGTCTCCAGATCACTCAGCGTCTCATTAATCGCGGTCCCGACAGCGGCCATGGCGTCGCTCATGCTGTCGGTGTCGACACGGGCGGTCAGGTCGCCGGCGGCCGCGTCGTCGAGCGCCGTCCGGTACTGTGACGCTTTCAGTTCGAGGTGGCTGCTCAGCGCCTCCATCTCGCTGCGCTCGGCTTCTGCGGTTTCACGGGCGTCTTCGGCCGCTTCGCGAGCCTCCTCGGCACGCTCCTGAGCTTCGTTTGCTTCCTGAATGTTCCGGCCGAGTGAGGCCGCCGCCCGTTCGAGTTTCGTGTACGCGTCTCCGACCTCGTCAATCCGGTCGACGCCGAAGTCGATGTCGTACTGGCCGTTGTCGACTGCCGTCGCCTTTCGGTTTATCTCGATTATCGCGCGGTACATCTCACAGTAGCCCAGAAATCCGGTCACGGCGACGACGAACCCGATGAACACTGCGGCGGCTGTCACGGAGGAAAACAGCACGATAGCTAGTGCCGGTGCGCCCACAATCGACATCGCTGCCAGCAGGAAGACACGGGCGCTGAACGTCCGACGAAGCGGCGTCGGCAGGAACGGTTCGATTGTCATGGGCACAGTGCCGACCGCGAGCATGAGCCGACCAAGCGCGCCCGTCGAATCATCTGCGGTCGTCATCGAAACCACCTCGAAACAGGTGCCAAACAGACGACAAAAATAGGCCTTTTCGGGTGCATGTGTCACGTTCTCTCCGATCTATAAAAAGTCGCACCCTCAGAGTATCAGCGGTGAATCTCCTAGTGTTAGTTCGTTGTCGTGATTTCGACCACGTCGCGGTGGTCGAGTTCGGTGTCAGCGCCGATCTGGCGTTCGGTGCGCACGTCGTGCGCATGGAGGAACCCGTCACCGATGTCCGTGTGCAGGAAGTACGCGAAGTCCTCGGCGGTCGAGCCGTCGGGGAGGACGAAACAGTCCTGCAGGAAGGTGCCATCCTCCTGAGGTTTGCGAGCGCCGGGGAACACCGCGATAGCGCCCAGTTCCTCGAACAGCGCGGTTTCCAGCGCCTGCTGGACGCCCGTCCCGCCGAAATCGGTCACGAACTCCCGAATCTGTTCCAGCCCCGCGGCCTTCTCCTCGGGCAGGTCCGCCGTCACCTCGAAGTCCTCGTCGCCCGGCCGGTAGTCCAGCACGCCCTGCTCGTTGCCGTTTTTCAGCGCCTTCTCCGCGTGGGCGGAGACGGGCACGAACGTGAGGTGTTCGTACGCCGGGTCCTCGGTGACGGTCTCCCAGTTGTCCTGGGCCGCCTCGGTGTCCATCTTGTTCGCCGCGATGAGCATCGGCTTGGTCCGGATGCGAATCTCGCGGGCCAGCGCCTCCTTGTCCGCGTCGTCCCAGGTGTCGGGGTCCAGTTCCAGGTCCAGTGCGAGCACGACCTGCTTTATCTCGTCGGCGTTGATTTTGAACGCCGACATCTGCTCGGCGAGGTCGTCCTCGATGGCCTTGTCCTCGCCGTGGTAGCCCGAGCGGTAGCGCTCGATGCCCTTCTCCAGGATGTCGAGGTACCACATGTCCAGTTCGTCTTCGAGGAAGTCGATGTCCTCGCGCGGGTCGTGGTCCTCGGTGGGTTCCCCTTCGAGGTCCGTCTCGCCGGTGAAGTCGACGACGTGGACGAGCACGTCGGCCTCGTTGAGGTCCGTGAGGAACTGGTTCCCCAGCCCCTTTCCTTCGTGTGCGCCGGGGACGAGGCCGGCCACGTCGACCAGTTTCGTCGGGACGAAGCGGACGCCGTCCGTGCAGTAGCCGTGGTTGGGCGTGCAGGTGTGGTCGAACTCCGGGGCCGCACAGTCGACGCGGACGTAGGCCTCGCCCATCGACGGGTCGATTGTCGTGAACGGGTACGCGCCCTCGGGCACGTCGTTCATCGTCGCCGCATTGAAGAAGGTGGACTTGCCGACGGAGGGTTTGCCGACGAGTCCGATCTTGTAGCTCATTGCACCGACGAAGCGGTTTCAGCGGCTTAAACGCTGTTACACGAGCGACGAGAGCGTGTGAGTCACACGCAACGGGCGGGGTCACACCGTCCGCTCGTACACGTTCACGGGGTGTTCCTGGCCGCCGAACTCGGCCGTCCGCTCGCCGACCTTCTGGAAGTGGGCCCGGTAGAACCCGTTGCCGACCTCGTTCTCGGCCAGCACCTCGTCGCGGATTTTCCGCACGGAGAGGTCGCGCAAGTGGGCCTCGCCCCGGCGGAGCAGTTCGGTCCCGATGCCCTCGCCCCAGTAGTCCGGGTGAACGTACAGGTCGAGGTCACCGAACCCGGTCGCGTCCGTCATCCCACAGCTCATGTACGCCACTACGTCGTCGTCGGCCGTCGAGACGAACAGTCCGACCTCGTCGAGTTCAATCATCCGTTCTAGTACCGGCGGCGCGTACCCCTCCCTGAGGTGGTCGTTCACCGTCTCTGCTCCGAGGATATCATCGTACACCGCGTGCCATGCGGCCCGTGCGACCCGACGGATATCTGCGATATCCACCGATTCGGCCGGTCGGATGGCTGTCTGGAACGACATATGTGAACATGCAGCGTGAACCCTCATAGAACTGTGGTCTGTTTGACACCGAGCGGTATCCGCTGTGCCCCCCGCTTCGCGTGAGGTAATAGGGCAACTCTTATGTACACTTCTGTACGTTAGTGTTCAGTAATGGACGACAGTGAGGAGATAGCCCCAGCGGTTCAGTCGATTCTCGATGCGGCGCGGGAGCGCGGTGGCGGCGGCGACAGGGTGTCGGTGTCGCCCCGGTCGCTGTCGGACGCCTTCGACGCGGCGGCGGCCGACGGGCGAACGCCGGTTATCGCCGAAATCAAGCCCACGAGTCCGACCGCGAATGGCGAGCGGACCGACGACCCGGTCGACCTCGCCCGGCAGATGGTCGAAGGCGGTGCGGCGGCGCTGTCTGTGCTGACGGAGCCAGACCACTTCGGCGGGTCGGCGAGAACGCTCGAACGGGTCCGTGATGCCGTCGACGTGCCTGTTCTGCGGAAGGACTTCATCCTCCACGAGGACCAACTGGATGTCGTCGAAGCGGACGTGATTCTGCTCATCGTCCGCTTTCTCGAAGCCGAGGGCACTGACGACCTCGCTGATCTCCTTACGGCCGCGCGAGAGCGTGGATTTCAGGTCCTCGTGGAGACCCACACCGCGGCAGAGGTCGAGACGGCGGTCGGCGCTGGCGCGGACATCATCGGCGTCAACAACCGCGACCTCGCGGAGCTAGAGGTCGACCTCGGAACGTTCGAGTCCGTCGCGCCAGACGTCCCGGAGGGCGTCACACTCATTGCTGAAAGTGGCATACAGACAGCAGACGATGTCACGCGGATGTGCGATGCCGGTGCGGACGCCCTACTGATCGGCTCGGCGATTATGGACCACGACGCGGCGACGGACGTGGAAGCGAACACGCGGCGACTGACAGATGCGGACACTGATGCGGTTGAAACGACGACTACAGACACATGAGTACTGACGACGCACACGACCCCAAGTTCGGCGAGTACGGTGGACAGTACGTGCCCGAGGCGCTGATGCCAGCTATCGAAGAGCTGACCGACGCCTACCAGCGGTACGTGCTCGAAAACGAGGACGGCTTCATGGACGAGTTCCGGGAGCGACTGGCCGACTTCGGCGGCCGACCGACGCCGCTCCAGTACGCCGACCAGCTTTCGGCCCGGTACGACACGGACGTGTACCTCAAGCGCGAGGACCTGCTCCACGGCGGGGCCCACAAGCTCAACAACGCGCTCGGGCAGGTCCTGCTGGCGAAGTACATGGGCAAGGAGCGCATCATCGCCGAGACCGGTGCGGGCCAGCACGGCACCGCGACGGCGATGGCGGCGGCCCATCTGGACATGCCCTGTGAGATCTACATGGGCGAGACCGACATCGCGCGCCAGCGGCCCAACGTGTTCCGAATGCGAATCAATGGCTCCGAGGTCAATCCCGTGACGGTCGGCCGCGGGACGCTGAAGGAGGCTATCTCCGAGACGATGCGGGACTGGGCGACTACCGTCGAGAACACCCACTACGTCATCGGGAGTATCGTCGGCCCGCACCCGTTCCCGAAGATGGTCCGGGACTTTCAGGCAGTCATCTCTGAGGAGGCCCGTGAGCAGGTCATCGAGAAGACCGGCAGGCTGCCCGATTCGGTCCTCGCCTGCGCTGGCGGCGGCTCGAACACGATGGGCACCTTCGCCCACTTTGTTGATGATACCGACGTCGACCTCTATGCCGTCGAAGCCGGCGGCTCTTCACTGCAGGTCGACGAGGAGGAGGGCGTTGCGCCCAACTCCGCCACCCTCTCGACCGGCGACGAGGGCGTTCTCCACGGTGCGCGCACGAAGCTCCTGCAGGACTCGGACGGCCAGATCATGGAATCTCACTCCGTCTCGTCGGGGCTAGACTACGCCGGTGTCGGCCCGGAACTGGCCCACCTCGTCGACGAGGACCGCGTCACGCCCGTCAATGTCGACGACGACATCGCGCTAGAGGCGTTCCACCGCCTCTCGCAAGACGAGGGTATTATTCCGGCGCTGGAGACGGCCCACGCCTTTGGCTACCTCGAAGAGCACCACGACGAAGTCGGTGACTCTGTCATTATCAACGTCTCCGGCCGCGGCGACAAGGACCTCGAAATTGCCATCGAAGAGACCGCGAAGCGTGACCTCGATATCGCGCCGGACATGTCTATCTTCGAGCGCGTCGGCGGGGGTGGCCTCTGATGGGCCTCGAACGCGCCTTCGCCGACGAGCCTGCGTTCGTTCCGTACCTCGCAGCCGGCGACCCGAACTATGAGGCGTCGATAGAGTACGTCGAGGCGCTGGCCCGCGGCGGCGCGGATGTCATCGAACTCGGCCTGCCGTTCTCCGAGCCCATCGCGGAGGGGAAGACCATCCAGAACGCTATCGTCCGCTCGCTAGAAGCCGGGATGACGCCCGACCGCTTCTTCCAGTTCGTTGAGGACCTCGACGTGGACGTGCCGCTGGTGTGTATGACCTACTACAACCTCATCTATCAATACGGCTCAGAAGAAGGTCCCCGCCCCTTCGTCGAGACGGCCGCCGCGGTGGGCATCGAGGGGCTCGTTGTCCCGGACCTGCCCGCTGAGGAGGCCGGGCCGCTCCGAACGGCCTGCGACGAGTTCGGGCTCGATCTGGTGTTCATCGTCGCGCCAACGACGAGAGGCGACCGGCTCGAACGGATGCTCGAACAGGTGTCGGGCTACGTGTACGTGCAGGCCCGTCTGGGCGTCACCGGCGCGCGCGAGGACGTGGACGACGCCACCGAGGAGTCGCTGGCTCGCCTCTCAGACTGGGACGTACCAAAGGCCGTCGGGTTCGGCATCAAGACGGGCGACCACGCCGAGCGAATCGTGTCTGCCGGCGCTGACGGCGTCATCGTCGGCTCCGCGCTGGTCGATATCGTCGCCGAGGGCCACGAGAACGGCGATTCTGTCGGTGCGGTGGCCGACCGGCTCGAAGCGAAGGCTCGTGAACTCAAGGAGGGTGCGCTCCGGGGGGCGGCAGAACGACCGCAACCGGAACGCACATAATCGTACTTGCCACACTGTCTCATATCATGACTGCAGGAAAACGCGCACGACTCGAACGTATCGGGACAGACGACACATACGTCATCATCCCGATGGACCACGGCATCACAATGGGGGCCGTAAAGGGCCTCAAAGACATCGAATCAACGATTGACGCGGTTACCAGCGGCGGCGCAGACGCCGTCCTTACCCAGCGTGGCATCGCCGGACGGGTCCACCCCAACAAGAACGACGCGGGCTATATCACTCATCTCAACGGCTCTACTACTATCGGCCCGGACGAGCAAGACAAGCGGACCACTGGAACGGTGGAAGACGCCATCCGCGCCGGGGCCGACGCCGTCTCGTTCCACATCAACGTCGGCAGTCAGTACGAACCCGAACAGATAGAGGAACTCTCCGAACTGACGACCGAAGCCAGCCGGTACGGCCTGCCGGTGCTGGCGATGGCCTACGCCCGCGGCCCCGACATCGACTCCGAGAACGAGGACTACAACCAGTCCGTCGGCCACGCCGTCCGACTGGCCGAGGAACTCGGCGCGGACATCGTCAAGACCGGCTACACCGGCTCCGCCGAGACGTTCCAGCACGTCGTCGAGTCCACGTCGCTGCCGGTGGTCATCGCCGGCGGCTCGAAGGGCACCGACGAGGAGACTGTCCGGATGGTCCGCGGGACGATGGACGCCGGGGCCGCCGGCGTCTCGATGGGCCGTTCTATTTTCCAGCACGACGAACCGGAGAAGATCGCCCGCGCCGTCTCCGCCGTCGTCCACGACGACGCCACCACCGAAGAGGCGCTCCGCGAGGCCGGACTGGCCGTCGAGGCCTAAAAGCCAAACAGCGACCGCATTCGCGAGCCGAGACCGTCTCCGTCGCCGGCATCCGCGTCGCCCTCGGTTGGGGTGTCCGACGGCGAGTTACTGGCTTCCTGTTCCGGCGCGTCGGCACCTCGTGACTCACTGCCGTCTCGCTCTACCTCGTCGGCATCCTGCTCCCGCTCGTCCGTCGGCGCTGATTCGCTCTCCACCAGCTCACTCCCGTCGATTACCGGCATGGTTTCGGCTCCGTCTTCGATGTCTGTCTCCGAAGCGGCTGGTTTCTCGAGGTCGGTCACTTCGGCTCCATCATCCGCCGGCGGCTCGTCCTCTCTGTCCTGCTCGGCCGGCGCTGGGCCGATCAGATCGCTGTCATCCCTGATTGCTTCCGGTGGGTGGACTGTCTTGCCGCCGTCCGTTGTCCCGAGGCCGTGCCGCTGTGGTGGCTGTTCCGCTTGCCGGCTCGTCGGTTCTGGGTCGTCCGAGTCAGCTGGCTCCGCCAGAGCGGCTGCGTTTGGCGTGGTGTCGGTCGACGCCTTTTCAGTGTCAACGAGCTGTTCGGATATCCGCTTGTAGGCAATGGCGGCACCGCTGTTGGGCGCGTTCCTGACGACGGGCGTGCCACTGTCTTGGGAGTGCGGGACGGCGTCGTCTTCCGGAACGTGTCCGAGCAGTTCGACGTCGAGGAACGCAGCGATTTCATCGGCACCCGGCGACGCGCCTGTCCCAGACTTCGTGAGGAGCAGGCCTCGAACTGGCGCGTCGACCCGCTCTGCGAGTTCTTTGGTGTTCGAAACGTTCCGTATCGATGCCACCCGCGGTGTCGACACGAGCAACACGTCGTCAGCGAGCTTGAGCGGCTGAATCGTCTCCTCGCTCAGTCCCGCCGGGGTGTCCAACAGAACGATGTCGTGGTGCCACCGAAGGGTTTCGACGACGCCGGGCAGTCGGTCGAGGTCGGTGTCCGCGTACCCTTCGAGCGTCGTCCCGCTCGGCACGATTGACAGGTTCACGTCGGTTTCGTACATCGCGTCTGTGATCGACGCATCGCCGGCGAGCACGTCGTGAAACGTGGCGTCCTCGTCAGTGTCGATGTCGACATCGAGAAAATCAACGAGGTTCGCCATCGCGAGGTCCATCTCCACGACGACGGTCGAGTATCCGGCCTTCGCCAGCAGTGTACCGAGGTTGATGCTGGACGTCGTCTTTCCGACCCCCCCTTTCGCCCCGGCGATTGTGTAGACGTGGTTAGTAACCATCTGTAGCTGGGCTGTATTCTGTAGTTACTTTATTAGTAAAGCTCATTGATAAGTTTACTGGCTAACATTTAATTACGACAATCGGATGTGGATAAATAACAAGTGTCGTATTTTCTCGGTTCTAATTCCAGGAAGCCCACTCGATATCGCTTCTCGTACCCATCTCTCTTCTCTGTTCACCACTCGACAGACCCACCCGGGTTCCGCCACGTTCAAGCCTCGCCGTTGCGGACGTGGGCGTATGACTCGAAGCGTCTGGCTCAAAGCCGACAGCGAGGTCGGCGACTGGGAGACACGGAAACGCCGGATAACCGCTGGTATCGAGGCCGGCGTCGACTGGGTACTGGTCGACGAGGACGATGTCGAACGCGTCTCGGAACTCGGTGAAATAAACATCGCCGCGTTCACCAACGGGGACGTCCACGTGATGGAGGCCGAGGCGGAGGACTCAAAGGCCGATGCAACTATCGTCGGGAAAGACGGCGAGGGCGACGGCACGGTCGACCTCCCCTCTGACTTCTCCGGCTCTGCGGACCTCTCGACGCTGCGGCAGAACGGAGCCGCCCCCGACGGCGGCTACGTCCGCATCTTCGACGAAGACTACGAGGCCTTCGCCGAGGCGGTCGCCGCTGAAGCCGACTTCACCATCGTCATCGGCGAGAACTGGCAGATAATTCCACTCGAAAACCTCATCGCCCGCGTCGGCGAGGAGACGGACCTCATCGCCGGCGTCAGGACCGCCGAGGACGCCCGGACGGCCTACGAGACGCTGGAACTGGGGGCCGACGGTGTCCTGCTTGATACCGACGATGTCGACGAAATCCGCAAGACGGTGGAGGTCCGCGACGAGATGGGCCGGGAGACGCTCGACCTGGAGTACGCCGAGGTCACCGCCATCGAGCAGACTGGCTCCGCTGACCGCGTCTGTATCGACACGGGCAGCCTGATGGAACACGACGAGGGGATGCTCGTCGGGTCGATGGCTCGCGGACTCTTCTTCGTTCACGCCGAGACGGCAGAATCACCGTACGTCGCTTCCCGGCCGTTCCGGGTCAACGCCGGCGCGGTCCACGCATACGTCCGGACGCCTGACGGCGGGACGAAATATCTCTCGGAACTCCAGTCCGGCGACGAGGTCCAGATAGTCGACGCGAACGGTCGGACCCGCGAGGCTATCGTCGGTCGTGCGAAAATCGAGAAGCGCCCGATGTTCCGCGTGCAAGCCGAAACCAAGGACGGCGACCGCATCGAGACGCTGCTCCAGAACGCCGAGACGATCAAGGTCCACACCCAGAACGGCCGAACCGCCGTCACGGATCTCGAACCCGGCGACGAAATCCTCATCCACCATGAGGATACGGCGACGCACTTCGGCGAGCGGATCGAAGAGAGCATCATCGAAAAGTAAGCCGACCTTGTTCGGGGCTGACCGCAGCCGTCGGGCTACTGCTGGTCCGCCTCGACCGGTTCCAGTTGCGTCGTACACCAGTGACAGAAGTCGATGTCTTCGTCGAGTTCCTTGCCGCAGTTCGGGCACGTCGTGCCGGCGTCGACTTCTGTGGCCTGATTTTCGTTGACCGCGACCCAGTAGGCGTCGACGACGTTGAGCGTCGTGATCACAACCGAGCCGATTGTCACCTCGGTGGGTCTGGACTGATACGACGACGAGATAGCCTCTAAGCTTAGCTGGGAGACAGGGTCGATAGCGCCAGTGACGACGAAGACCACTGAGAGCATGAACAGTAACCCGAGCCACAGTAGTCCCCGCACCCACTTACGGAGGTAGAAGTGTCCCAGCCCGGGGAAGATGAACGCAAGCACCACGGCCAGCAACGGCCGCTTGCGTCCTTTGTCAGTCATACTCGGCGAATCTATCTCGCATACCCCTATATCTTCCGAAGAATCACTGTCCGGACGAAAGCCCCGTACAGGCGGCTCCCCAATCAGCCGTCGCTCTGTAGCTGTCCGACCAGCGTCCGGAGCGTTGCGAGGTCGTACTGACCCGGCGCGGTCGCGTCAGCGGGGTCGACCGGTGCATAGCCGATTCGGGAGCCGTACACCGGGGCAACGGCCCGGGAGTGGCGACCGGCCGACCCCATGCACATCGTGGCGACCTGTTCGCCCGCGGCGGTCAGCTCTCGGGTCGCCCCGAGCATCGCCAGCACGTCGTCGGGCGACTGAGCTGTGCTGGCCATCTTCCCCACGTCGCCCTGATTGCAGGCCCGGTCGAGTCGACTCACGATTGCGTCACGGTCGGGCGTCGACTCGAAGTTATGCGTCGAGACGACCACGGTCGCATCGCGGTCGCGGGCAGCGTCGGCAACGCGGCCAGCATTGTGGTCGCCGGCTCCCTCCAGCGCTGCGAGTTCGAGGTCGACAGCCGTCACGGCGTCGTGTTCGAGCGCGGCTTCGAGTGTATCGAGACGACTTGCGGTATCAGCGGCCTCGCCACCCTCCCACGTCGGTCGGTTCGTGACGAGTATCGGGAGATCGCCGTCGTAGGCGTCCAGCTGTGCCAGCGGCTCGTCGGCGAAGTCCATCCGTAACTCCAGTCCGTCAGCATCGGCTCGGGCGGCCGGCTCCACCCCGAGGTCGTCGGTGGCGGCGAGCAGGGTGAACGACTCGAAGTCCATAGGTCGGCTTCGACGGAGTCGCACAAAAAGGCGTGCTTACTCGACCGGCTCGTGGACGGCCCGAAAGCCGTCATCGGTCGCTGTGACTGCGTCAACCGCGTAGAACTGGATTCGCTGCTCCTGTTTCGTGTTGACGGCGAAGTCGTACTGCTTGGCTTCGTATCCCGGTTCCTTGCCGTCGGCGCGCCGCTGTTCCACCCACGAGCGGTGGTCGGCAAGGCGCTCCCGAGCGATGGTCCGGGAGCGCTCCGGGGCAGTGGCGACCCGTTTTTCGAGCGCCGACAGCAGGTCCGGGTCGCGGTCCACACCAACAGAGTTCCGACGGGCGAGCATCGCTGCCAGCGTCGTCGTCCCGGTCCCGAGAAACGGATCGAGTACGGTGTCGTCGTACACAGAGAACATCGAGATGAGCCGATAGGGCACCGTCAGCGGGAAGGCACCCGAGCGGTCCCGAAGCCCGTCGTCGAGGTCCTGGGTCTCGCCGGGCAACTCCCAGAGGTCGGAGAACCACTCGTTGCGCTCCTCCCAGAAATAGGCGCTTTCGTAGCGACGGTCCGCACCGGGTTCGAGGCGGCGGCGCTCCCCGTTGCGGAACACGAGGATGTGTTCGTGTTCCAAGGTCGGGTAGGCGTTCGGCGGCACCATCCCTGAACCCATGAACTTCGCGCCGCTGTTGGTCGGTTTCCGCCACAGAATATCGGGCAGCGCGCGCAGTCCGTGGTCGGTCAGCCGATCGGTTATCTCTGCGTGGTTCGGAAAGGAGCGAAATCCATCCTCCATGGATCGCGTCGCGTCCCCGACGTTGATGCAGGCGATGCCGCCGGGGACCAGCACGCGCTCTATCTCCGCCCACACTGCATCGAGCACGTCGTGCATCAGTGTGAACGCCCGGTCGCCGTCGCCGTCGTCCAGCGCCGCTCCGATGTCAGAATCCAGTTCGGCGAAGATGTCGTCCCACATCTCGATCATCGGATAGGGTGGCGATGTGACCACCAGTTCGACGCTGTCGTCGGGACAGTCGAGCGTGCGGGCGTCACCGGTTCGAACCCGGTGTGTCGTCTCCATACCGGTTCCAGCGGATGAACTGACTCTAGTCTTGCGGTTGTCGGTCGATGACTGTCACTCTGTGACTGTCGTGTCCCGTCCTGCAGTGACAACTGTAGAGACCCAGAAAGCCCCCGTACTCTCAGCTCCCGCGACTCGCTGCGCGCTTCCTCGCTCCCTACAGTCACTCGTCCAGTGCTTGCGTCGTCGGGGTTCGCTGAGAGTACGGCCCCTTTCAGTCGCACCCGATGTCAGCTGGCCAATCAGCTACGGATGGGACTGAAAGGGGCGGCCGGGGCTTTCATGCTGTTTGGACCACCAGTTACGCAACTGGACACGCTGTTTATGTCTCCATTTACGAGAGAAAACGCGTTCCGCAGAGCGATTCAGCGCGTAGTCAAATTTTATGCGACAGGCAGGTCCTGCTCGGCTTCCAGCAGTTCGTGGTAGCGGTTGCGGATGGTGACCTCGGAGATGTCGGCGACCTCGGAGACGGCGGCTTGCGTCGTCTTCTCGTTGGTCAGCAGCGCGGCGGCGTAGACGGCGGCGGCGGCGAGGCCGACCGGCGACTTGCCCGAGTGGACGCCCTGTTCCTTGGCGTTCTGGAGGAGCTGACGGGCGCGGTGTTCGGCCTCGTCGGACAGTTCCAGCGAGGAGGCAAAGCGCGGGACGTAGCTCTCGGGGTCAGCAGGACGGACTTCGAGTGAAAGTTCGCGGACGACGTAGCGGTAGGTGCGGGCGATTTCGCTTTTTTCGACGCGGGAAACCTCGGTAATCTCGTCCAGCGAGCGGGGGACGCCGGCCTGTCGCGCGGCGGCGTAGACGGAGGCCGTCGAGACACCCTCGATGGAGCGGCCGGGGAGGAGGTCCTCGTCCAGTGCGCGGCGGTAGATGACGCTGGCCGTTTCGCGGACGTTCTCGGGCAGGCCAAGCGCTGAGGCCATCCGGTCGATTTCGCCGAGGGCCTGCTTGAGGTTGCGCTCCTTGGAGTCTCGCGTTCTAAAGCGCTCGTTCCACTTGCGCAGGCGCTGCATCTTCTGGCGCTGTTTGCCCGACAGCGAGTTCCCGTACGCGTCCTTGTCGCGCCAGTCGATATTGGTCGAGAGGCCCTTGTCGTGCATCATATTCGTCGTCGGTGCGCCGACGCGGGACTTCTCGTCTTTCTCGCTGGAGTCGAACGCGCGCCACTCGGGGCCGCGGTCTATCTCATCGGACTCGACGACAAGGCCACAATCCTCACAGACTGTTTCGCCGTGTTCGTCGTCGATAACGAGCGAGCCACTGCACTCCGGGCACGCTGTGCTCTCTGATTCAGTCGACTCCGTCGTCTGTTCTTCACGTTGCTGTCGTGTCCGTGTGTGTTCACTCATTGGTTGCGAAGGCGGGTGCTCACCGGGTGGGAGACATCACAGAACCCGGAGGCAGTCGGTAACACTGTATTCGAACGAAAGTCATTAAAGCATTCCGGTATTGTCATGGAGACCACCGATACACGTCACGAAACCCACGTTTGTGCATTAGTCGCATGACCATTCATATAACAGCTGTCGGGTATTTTCGGGGTCATTTCCCACAACTCGGTTATAATTGCGTACAATAAGTAGCGCCGCCCCCCTCGTTATCACTGTCTACTGAAACGTCTCGACGACAGCGGGCAGACACCCTTCGCCGGGCTCGTAGTAGGAATTGTGATCGGCAACAGTCGTCGTGACATCGTAATCGGTGTAATTCTCGGGAGCATCTTCGGGACTCTGCACACCCTTTTCACCAACCGCTTCCGTCCACTCGGCAGCACTGAATGCAATTCCCAGCACCGCGTCGTCGTCTTTGTGGAAGTTGTTGAAGGATGTGGTGGCGTACTCGATTGGCTCACCGTATGCCTCGTCGACCTCAACGACGGATTCTCCGATAGCGCCACCCAGTAGCGTCACCGATGTGACGGCATCTTCACGGCCGCGCTCGTGAAGCGATGCCATCGCCTCGACAGCTACCTTTGCGCCAAGCGAATGCCCGATTATCCGGACTGGAAGTCCACCGCCGTCGTTGTGGTCGATAACCCACTGTGCGAGTTTCGGACCGTTCTGTTCGGCGATGGCGACACCCTCGTTCCAGCCGATGCCGTCGCCCTTGTCTGCATCCCAGGTAAATCCCACTGTGAACTGGTCGTATTCGTTCTTTTCAAGCCCGATTTGACAGGTGTAGGCGGCGTTTCTGGCATCCGTCTCCCCGAGACTCCAGCCGTGGACGAAGATGACGAGTTCCGAATCGTCGCCCCCCTGACTAGACTCCCAATCCCCGACAGTCTCGTACTCTGTTTCGGTATACTCAGACTTCAGTTTCGCGTTGTCTGTGAACTGCTCGCGTGTCGAGACGAGTGGAAACCCCGCTGGAGCCGTGTATTCTCCGTCATCACCGCCGTATTTGCCGCCTCGTACAGAGCCACTCGCACCGAGCGTTGCCACCGATGCCACGGCACCGGTCGAAGCTTTGAGGAAACTGCGTCGCGTCTGTCCGTCCAGTTCGCTCCATTGTATGCTACGTTGAAACATAGCAAAACCGCATAGATTTCGAAGTTATATAATATTAACTATTATAATTAACATTGTTAGTAAAAACGCCCTTATTTGTAATATTAATAAAGAAATACAGCGGCACGGAGACTGCTGGCTGGAAGAGAAGTCTCGGTGGAGCGCCGTTGTATCGGCCCGAGTAGCGCCAGCGCAATCCCGGTAGTACTGGGTGCTGTTGCAGGGCGCGTCAAAACGGCGATCAATCGTTCGTTTCCGGTTCGATAGCGTCCGTCGACTGGGACTCCTCGACGGCTGTCGTCAGGGAGACGTTGAGCCAGGCCATCGACGCGACGCCGCCGATGATGGTGACGATGTTCTTGACCGCGTGGTCGACGATAGCGACACCGATAGCTGCGGCGACGCCGACCGGCGTCAGCGACGCGACGATGACGGTGAACGCACCCTCGTACAGACCGACCCCGCCGGGCGTCAGCGGCAGAACTTTGGCGAGGTTCCCAACGCTGACCGCGAAGAAGCCAACGGCAACCAGTGACGGCGTCAGGCTGTAGCCGAAAGCCGCGAAGACGATCAACGCGGTAATGACGTCGAGCGTCCAGATCAGGAGACTCCCCGCACCGACGCGAGCGAAGGCTGGACCGTCGGCAGCGACTGTCTGCACGTCGCCAACGAACCCCTCGATGATGCCGGCGACGTAGTCGGCGTAGGAGTCGCTGCTCAGTCGCCCGATGACGGCCCGAACGAGGTTCCGGTCGCTCCGCGCACTGGCGACAATAGCCACCACAGCTCCGATTGCTGCAAGGCCAACACCACCAGCTACGGCCACGGCAGTCCGTCCGCTGCTGGCTGCGTCGCCGCCGACGCTATCGCCCGTCAGCGCCGTCAGCAACTGTTCGGCCGATCCCGTTACAGCCAGCCCGATCATGACGACACCAGCAAGTAACGTTATCGTCAGCAGGTCGAACACCCGCTCGACGGCCAGCGACGCGAACCCCGATGGGTACGGAATCGAACGGCGGGCCTTGATAACATACGCCCGGACCGCGTCACCGGCTCGCGCCGGGAACACGAGATTCCCGGTTTGGCTGATGAATACCGCCCCCGTCAGGAAGCGCCACCGCTCCCGGTACCCCATCGAGACGAGGATGTCCCGGTAGCGGATGCCTCGGAGCGGCCACGAGACGGCGTAGACGACGGCGCTTAGTGCGACGATCTCGGGCGCTGCCCCGGCCATCTCCGCAAGAACCCGGTCGGGGTCGAGATACTGCGTCATCAACAGCAGGGCAATGACGACAAGCATCGTCCCCGCGCCGAGCGACACCTCCCGCGTGATTCTGGGGCTGACCGACAGCTCCCAGAACGTCCGGAGTATCTGGCTGCCCATGCCGAACACGTCCCGGACGATGTCCACCTTGGAGTCCCCCTTCGGCGTCCAGTCGACGGGGAACTCCTGTACCCGGTAGCCGTTGCGCTGGGCCTTCACGAGCAGTTCTGTGTCCCAGAACCAGTGCTCGTCCTGCACGAGGGGTAATAGCGTCTCCAGTGCCCCCCGGTCGAAGGCCTTGAACCCACACTGGTGGTCCCTGAGGTCAGACCGGAGGAGCGTCCGGACGAGCGTGTTGTAGCCGAAGCTCGGAACCCCACGTTTTGCGGGTCGGTCGGCTCGGTTTTCGGGCATCCACCGTGACCCCGTCGCCACGTCGTAGCCGTCGATGCGGATGGCGTTGACGAGTTCTTCGAGATGGGACATATCCGTCGCCAGATCCGTATCGAAATACACTAGCGTCTCGCCGTCGGCCCGCTCGAAGGCGTACTCTAACGCGCCGCCGCGACCCAGGCGCTCGTCGCTGTGAATGTGTCGGATCCGACTGTCCTCGTTTGCGAGCCGCGTCGCGATTTCGGGTGTGCGGTCCGAACAGCCGTCCTCAGCGATGATCACCTCGTACGCGTCTTCGGGAAGAAACGAGGCGAGCGTCTCGAGCGTTATCGAGACCGTCTGCTCGATGGTGTCTGCCTCGTTGTAGGCAGGGAGAACGACGCTCACCTCGACCGCAGTCATACGCTCTTGGTCATCCCCGGAATGAAAAGTACTTTCCGTTCGTTACGCTGCTGGGACGGGAACGGCAGTTAGTCAGCGCCTTCTCCAGACTGGGTGGTCGCGAACCGCTCGATGGACGCGACGTCGATGTCCCTAACCGACTCGTAGGGTCTGTTTACTACCACGTCACCGGCGGTACTCCGGCCGATACCGGGAATCGCTGTAAGTTCGTCCATCGACGCGCTGTTGAGATCCAGCGGGTATGGGACGCCGGTGACCGACCGGTAGCCGTGGTCGGTGACCGCGATATCGACGACACTGCCGAGTTCGCGCTCGCCCGGAATGCCCACGAGCAGCGGATAGGTCCCCAACTGCCGGCCGAACGTCTTGCCGTCCTGATGGTACTCCAGATGCACGTCGGGGAGTACCGTCCCCGGCGGCGCGACCCGCTGGAGCATCGGGTTATCGATAGTCTCCCGGACGTCCTGTTTGTACTGCTTGAACAGCTGCTTGTGGTCCTTGGCGATGTCCGCGCCGGTGTCGGCCATGTCGGTCCCTTCGAAGGCCATCACCTGCCGGATGTTCACCCGCCGGAGCATGAGCCCCTCGTCGTAGACCCGCTGGAGGAACCGCTTGTTGTGCTCGAAGGTCTCCCGCGTTTCGCCTTTCAGGCCGTGGACGAGGTTGATTCCCGGCAGCAGTTTCGGGAGCCGGCAGGCGGCGTCGTCGCCGAAGTTGGGGGCAGTGTCTTTGTCCCCTCCCGGCCGCCAGCCAGCCACCTCGTTGACAATCTTCACTGCTTCGAAACACTGGTCGGCGGTGACGTTGAGATTGTTGTCGCTCATCACGTTCGGGTCGGCCGACTCCAGGCCGAACGCGGCGGTGTCGCCGGGCGTGTTGTGCTCGGCGATGATGCGAATCCCCTCGCGGGCTTTCTCGGGCCATTTTACGACCGTGATGGGATTCATATTGTCGAGGTGTAGGGTCTCAAGGTCCGGCGCGACCTCGCGAATACCGCCGTAGAGCCGCCGGAGGGCGTCCGGGTTGGGCGCTTCGCCGTCGCCGCCGTAGGCGAGGATGTCGGCCTGCCGACCGAGTCGGAAGTGCTTCACACCGCGGTCCGAGAGGGCGTCGACCTCGTCGACGACGCTCTCGGGCGGCCGGAAGTCCGGATTCCCGTACATCGGCTCCGTACAGAAGGAACATCGGTACGGACAGCCCCGGGAGGTCTCCATCTCGCAGATGAGGTAGTCCGGGTGGTTCGGGTGCTGTTCGACGACGAACGCGCCGGCCCGAGCCCAGCGGGTCTCCTCCTCGATATCTCGGTAGCGGTCGTTAAACCCTTCCAGACCGGACTCCACGAGGTCGAACACTGCGGCCTCGACATCGGCCATCGCCAGAAAGTCGAAATCGAGATCGTCGCGGGCCGTCTCGCTTGCGCCCTCGTTGGCCTCGCCGACGCCGAACCGGACCGGACCGCCCATGAGCGAGGTCCCCTTGGCCGTCCAGGCGAGTTCGCGCACCTCGTCAGGTTCCGCCGGTGTCCCGCCGACGTACTTGCCGGGGACGGTCATGCCGCCGACGTATACCATGAGGTCGGCGGCCTCGACGTCTCGCCAGACTGCGTTGTCCTCCCGGAGTTCGTCGATAGTGTGATACGCTATCTGCTCGCGGGGGACACCGGCATCGACGAGGGCGCCGGCGGCGTACCGCGGGTACGTCGAGATGTACGGCGGCACCCCGAAGTGTGCTGGCTCGTCGACGTAGCCGTCGACGATGGTCACGTCGAGCGTCTCGGGGTCAGTCATACCCGTCGCTTGATGTTCGATGCCTAAAACCGTGTCTGGTCGTCCGTGGCGTCTCAAAATACAGTTGGGAACACACCGGCTAAATCGCCCTGCATGTATCGGCTGGACACGCCGGTTCGGCGGGTACTCTCCGGTGCTCCGCACCCCTCGCGCTGCTACACTGATCCGTTACTGTCGCTCTGCAACCGCGGCGGCGACCAGTTCGGCGTTCCTGACGTTGGCCTTCCAGTAGGCGTCGAAGAGGTCACCGACCACCGGAACGCTCCCGACCGTCGCGTCCACCGCGATGTTCGCGAGCAGTCGGACCACGGTTCGTTTCGGGACGCCGAGCCGCACGGCCTCGGCGACGATGTACAGCGAACACAGCGCCATCGCGACGTCGCCCGCAATCGGGAGCAAGCCGAGTATCGGGTCGAGACCGACTCGAAACCTGGTGCCGGGTATGCGGACGCTCTCGTCAAGAATGTGGGCGACGGTTCGAATGCGGCCCAGCGCCGCCGGTTCCGTGTCCATAGGTGACACACGAACGGGGTCCTAATGGGTGTGTTGGCTGGGTGATACGTCCCCACTGAACCACACACCCATACGGAGCAATGTGGATTCTTTCCGACCCCGGGGGCGGCGCACACCGGTACATAGTGACAACACTCCGTATCAGTCGTCGGCGACAGCGGACGACGCGACTGAATCAGCCTGCTCGGACCCGTCGTATCGTCTCCCGAACAGCGTTGTCGCAAACAGGATCAACGGTGAGAGGAACGCGAAGAAGTAATACGGGGCGTAGGCAAGCGTTCCAACCCCGAAGACCGCAGACATGTAGACGGCACCGGCGTGCCACGGGAAGAGCGCACCGGTCGGGGTTCCGGCGGATTCGATAGCCTGCGAGAGGTCATCGCTTGTCAGGCCGTACTCGTCGTAGAGGTTCCGGAGCGTGAGCCCGGGCACGACGATGCTCATGTACTGCTGGGCCGAGAAGGCGTTGACGAAGATGGCCGAAATGCCGGTCCCGACGACCAGGCTGCGCTGGCCGCGGACAGCGGTCGCGAGGTGGTGTGCGAGCACGGCGAGGACGCCGGTCCGTTCGAGGAGGCCACCGAGACTGAGGGCCGCAACGACGACGGCAATCGTCCAGGCCGACCCCGAGATACCACCGCTGGCCAGCAGATCGTTCACGAGCGCTGTCCCCGTCTCAGGGGCCGTTCCGTCGAGAAAGACGGTCCAGGCCGCAGTGAACGACCGGCCCTGCACGAAGATGGTCGTGAAAGCACCGGCAAAGACTCCGGCGACGAGCGTCGGGAGCGCCGGGGTTCCGTACAGCGCCAGCCCGAAGGTGACAACGAGCGGGATGAGTACCAGCACCGAGAGGTCGTAGCTGCCAGCGAGTGCGCCCTGTATCTCGGCGATACGCCCGGTCGGGATTTCACCGACAGCACGCAGTCCAAGCGCAGCGTAGAGCAATACTGAGAGGCCAAACGCCAGAATCGTCCCGTTGCGCATCGCCCGGATGTGGTCATAGAGGTCGGTGTTCGTCACGGCGGCCGCGAGATTTGTCGTGTCCGAGAGGGGTGACTGCTTGTCGCCCGCGTAGGCACCCGAGAGGATGGCACCAGCAGTCATCGGGGTCGGAACACCGAGACCGGAGCCGATGCCGATGAAGGCCACACCGAGCGTGCCGGCTGTGGTCCACGACGACCCGATGGAAAACGCGACGACCATCGCAAGCAGCGCTGTCGCCGGGAGGAACACGTCCGGCGTCAGTATTGAGAGACCGTAGTACATCAGCCCGGGAATGGTGCCCGCGCTGACCCACGTCGCGATGAGTCCGTAGATGATGAACAGGATGAGAATGGCCTGCAGTCCCATCAGCAAACTGTCTGCGAGCCCCTCGTAGAGGTCGTCCCACGAGTACCCCAGCCAGTATTTACCGACTGCACCAGTCAGTACGATGCTCCAGAGTAGCGGCCCGTGTGGGGCCAGCTTCAGATATCCCGACCCGATGCCGAGGAACAGGACGACACCGAGTACAGGGACTAGCGCCTGAAGAACCCCCGGCCGGCGCTCCGACGGGATGTCCTCGTACGTTAGCGGTTCGAGAGTGAGTGATGTCACGTCTACCCCGGCCTAATAACTTGTGTGTATTAAAATGAGCGATAATATCTCTGTAGCGCATATGTGACACTATCTCTTTCAAGACTATCGGTACCAGACACCGATACAGCGGACCCAAAACGGGACTAACGCGCACCTGATTGGCAGCCATGCTGGTTGTTATTGACGGGCTCGAACGAGCGAATCACGTCTTACGGCAACGCAGTCGGACGCATCACCGGCACTGATCCGCTGTCAAAAAGGCTCAGACAGCACCAGTCTCAGTCGTCGGCGCTGACCGTTCGGTCGTCGGCCTGGGCGTGCCAGAGAGCGGCGTAATCGCCGTCGGCCGCGAGCAGGTCGGTGTGGCTACCGCGTTCGACGATTTCGCCGTCGTCCATCACGACGATGCGGTCCGCGTCCTGAATCGTCGAGAGGCGGTGAGCGATGACGAAGGCGGTGCGGTCCGCGACCAACTGTTCGATACTCTCCTGAATGCGGTCCTCCGTCTCCGTGTCTACGTCGCTGGTCGCCTCGTCGAAGATGATGATTTCGGGGTCGTTCAGCAGGGCACGGGCGATGGCGACCCGCTGGCGCTGGCCGCCCGAAAGCTTGATTCCGCGCTCGCCGATTTGCGTGTCGTACCCCTCAGGCAGGTCCCGGATAAACTCGTGGGCCTGGGCGGCCTCCGCTGCGTCACGGACCCGCTCGCGTGCCGTTTCCCATCCGGTATCCCGCGCTTCGTCGTCCGACTGCTCGGCGTCCAGCACCTCGCGGTCGCCGTAGGCGATGTTCTCAGCGACGGTCCCCGAGAACAGGTACGGCTGCTGTTCGACGATTGCGATTTCGCTCCTGAGGCTCTGGAGGCCGTATTCGCGTACGTCGACGCCGTCCACTCGGACCGCGCCGGCGTCCACGTCGTGGAATCGCGGTACCAGTTTCAGCAGCGTCGATTTTCCGGCCCCGGTGGCACCGGCCAGCCCGACGGTCGCACCGTCGGGCACGTTTAGCGACACGTCCCGGACGACCGGCGGCTCGTCGCCGTAGCCGAAGGTCACGCCGTCGAATTCCACGGCCCCGTCGACGCGGTCGGGCTCGTAGGGGTCTTCGGGGTCGGTGACTTCCGGCTCCTGCCCCAGCAGGCCGAACACGCGCTCGGCGCTGGACTTGGCGAGCTGGTACTTGTTGGCCGACTTGCCGACCCGGCGCATCGGGGAGTACAGCCGGCGGATGTAGAGGAAGAAGGCGGTGAAGGCCCCCGCCGACAGCGCCGCCTCACCCTGTGGGTTCGTGATGAAGTCCATCCCAGCGACGTACAGAATCAGGACGAACACGATGCCGGTCAGCAGTCGCAGGCCGGCGAAGAAGGCCCGGCGGATTCGCAGGGCGGCGACTTTCTCGTCGTGGTACGTCTGGCTCTGGTCGGTCACCCGCTTGCGCTCGAAGTCGTAGCGGTCGAACGCTTTGATGACCGGCGCACCGCTGAGGTTGTTCTCCAGCCGGGTGTTGAGCCGCGACACTGTCTGGCGAATCGAGCGGTACCGTGGCTCGATCCACGTGAGGAAAAAGCCGCTGGCGACGCCGATAATCGGCACCGGCGCGAGCGCGATGAGCGCCAGCTTCGGGGAGTAGGTATACAGGATAACGGCGATGCCGCCGACGGTCGCCACCACCCGGATTAGCTGGCGGAACTCCGTGTTGAGAAACGACTCCAGCCGGTTGATGTCGCTGTTGAGTATCGACATCATCCCGCCGGTCTGGTGGTTCGCAAAGAAGGACAGCGAGAGGTGCTGGAGGTGGTCGTAGGTGTCGTTGCGGAGGTCCCGCTGTATCTTCTGGGCGCTGGACTGGAGCAGGTATCTGGAGCCGAAACGCGCAGCCGACCGGATGAGATACGCGATGGCTGCGATGACGACGAGTCGCTGGAGGAAGGCGATCCGGGCGGCTTCGCCCGTGATTTCGCCGGGCGGCAACAGCCCGGCGTCGGTCAGCAGTCCCGGTTCGCCGCTGTTGAGGACGACGCGGTCGATGGCCGCAGCCACGATTATCGGCGGCACGAGGCGGGCGAATCGGGTACAGAACGCCGCCAGAATACCGATGAACAGCCGGAGCCAGTAGGACGTGGCGTAGCCGACGAGATTGACCATCGGGTGACCGTCGACGTTCTCACGGACGCCTTCGAAGCCGCCCCGGTCGTCAGACATAGACGGTAGTTGGGCCGGAAGCTGATATATGCCGGGCTTCGATCCGGAACACCGACGCCACTGCGTCGTCAGACGTAGATACAGCCTTCGCTCTGTGGGCCTGCTGCGGGCGGTCTGGCACCGTCAGCCAGCCGACCCGCCGAGACGACAGCGGCGAGCGAGTCCAGCGCGTCGTGGTTCCCGAGGTAGGTGTCGCGGTGGTCATCGACGGTGACGCTACAGGCTTCGACCGCCGCGACGTTTGCCTCCCGGCGCTGCCGGGGGTCGTCGACGTTCTTGTATCCCTCACGGTAACAGCCAAGCCAGCCAAAGGTCGCAGCGGGGTACACCTCGGCGACAAGCGTGTCGGCGTCCCAGCCCTGCATCGGCACGACGGCCGTGTCGTCGTCGGCTCGCAGTTTCCCCAGCACGTCCCGGACGCCGTAGAAGGTCATGCTGCGCGTCCGGTTCGTGTACGGACACAGTGCGCCGCGTCGGAAATCAGTCTCCCGGCGCAGGTCACGGCTCCCGGTCGCCATCTCGGCGGTGTGTCGGCAGGCCTCGGAGAGCGACCCCGGGTCGGTCGGGCCGCTCCCGCTCGCGAGCCAGTCTACGAAACCGGACCAGGTCCCGCCACACTGCGCGTCAAGTAGCGCCTGTGGTAGACTGAACGGGAAATCCAGCCCGACCGTGCTCACATCGTCGTCGGTAATGCGGTCGACGAGGCCGGCGTGGGCCGCTTCACGGTCACGACCCCACTCGTCGGTTCCGCGGTAGCACCGTTGAATTTCGAGCCCCTCGTCCGTCGGTATCGCCTCAGTGACCCAGAGCGCGTCGCCAGCGGCCGCTGCGCCGCTGAAATCCGCCCCGAGGACGCGTTCACTCATACACCCGAGTACGCCGGTGACGGTATCAATGTTGGGACTGGCTGGACGTGGTAACCCCGGCCCCGTCCGTAAGGGGTTTGTCCCCGACGGACCAACGAAATAGTATGCCAGCCACTATGGAGGTCGTCTGCACGGACGACAGCTGCGAACTCGACATGTTCGAGATGCACTACACGTACGACATGCCGGACGATGTCGAACTCGCGGCGTTCTCCTGCCCGTACTGTGGCGGGACGGACTGTCTCGACGAAGTGGAACTATGATGCGGGACATCGGCTCCTCTATCAGCGACGCGATATTCGAGAACATCGGTCGGGCCGCCGGTCGGGTGCAGGAGAACAAGCCGCTGGCCTCGGACCTGCTGGAGTCGGACGACGCCTATCTCGTCGTCTTTGACGCGCCCGGCACGACCGCGTCGGACATTCAGGTCCGGTACGTCGACGACCGCGTGGAGGTCCGTATCGACCGCTTCCGTGACTTCTACGAGGGCTTCGAGATGCGCTATCCCGGGCGCGGGCTCGCACTCGACGGGAGCGTCACGCTGCCGAGCGATGCCGCCGTCGACCCGGAGACGGCCCAGGCCACGCTCAAGAGCAACGGCACGCTCCACGTCCGCGTTCCGAAGGCCGAGGCGGACCACGATGAGGACGAGGCAACGGATGTCGGCGTTGCAACCGACGACAGCGAGAGCCACGAGGGGGCCGACGCGGAGGCAGACACCGACACGGCCGATGTCGAAGACGTGACCGAATCAGCCGACGAGAGCGAAGACGACGACGCCTGACCGACGTATATACGCCTTCTTACAACGTATTCACTCGACCCAGTCACGCGTCGGGTCGTCCAGCGCGGCGAACTCTTCGGAGCCGTCGAACCGTGTCGGGTCGACGCGATCAGGCAAGTGTTCCGAGAGCGGGCTCGGGCGATTGAGAACGTCTGCGGCGAGATAGTCGCCCATCGCCGGCGCGCGCATGAGTCCGTGGCCCTGCCAGCCGGTCGCCACCCAGAGCCCGTCGGCGACCTGTCCGGCCAACGGCGCGCCGTCCGGCGTCGCGGTACACAGGCCGGCCCAGGCTCTGTCACAGGCCGGCGTGAGTGCCGACGTTTGCTCGACGCGGTCGAGGCTCCGGGTAACGAATTCGGCGTCCGCGTCCGGGTTCCAGTCCATCGGGTCGACCTCGTGTGCGCCGTCGCCGAGCAGTAGTGCGTCGGCTTTCGGCCGCCAGTAGAACTCCCGGGTCGCGTCGTAGAACGACGGCAGCGTGGCATCGACCGGCTCAGTCACGAGGGCCTGTGCGCGATACGTTTTCAGTGCGAGCGAGACGCCGATATCGGCGACAAGGGGCTTCGTCTCCGGGCCGGCCGCGGCGACCACAGCGTCGAACGTCCGCGTCTCACTCGGCGTTTCGACGGTCGTCGGCGAGGTGAGCGAGACCGGGGTTTCCGTCTCGATGGTCGCACCGTCTGCCCGGGCCTGTTCGGCGAGGGTCGCCACCACCTCGTCCGGGTCGAGTACGCCGGCGTCGCGGGCGAGGCCGGCCACCTCGATGCCGCTGGTATCGAGTGCGGGGTAGCGGTCGCCGAGTGCCGCCGGCGTGAGCGCCTCGACCGCGACGCCGTTGCTCTGCATCTGCGCGATTTGCTCCCGGACGGCTGTGGCGTCGCTCTCGTCGCGTGCGACCCAGCCGTACGGCTGTGGCTCGAACAGGCCAAGGTCGCGGTAGCGACCGAGTGCGTCCGCGGCGACGGCGGCATCCACGTCGTCGGCGAAGGCGTCGTAACAGAGTCCGGCCGCACGGCCACTCGCGCCGCTTCCGAGAGTGTCCCGCTCAAATAGCGTGACCGATGCGCCGCGGCGAGCCAGTGCCAGCGCGGTCGACAGGCCGACGGCCCCGCCGCCGACAACGGCGGCGTTCATCTACGAAAGGAAGGGGCCGAGTCCACGCGCCGGGTAGCCGACAATCGTGTCGACGCCGATGTCGTGGAGCCGCTCGGTTCGTTCGGCGACTGTCTCGACGGAGCCGACGAGCGCGTAGTCGCGGATGGCCTGTTTGAGTACGTCTCTGGCCCGCCCCGTGGCTCGACTGTCCGTCGGCGCACCGTCGGGCAGTGCGTTCCGAACCGGACCGCGCCGGGCCGTGTAGTCGCCGACGGCGTCAAGCATCGTATCCTCGCTGTTCGAGAGTACCAGCGGGGCGTAAACGGCAATCGAACCGTCGAAGCCGGCGGTCCGGAGCGTCCGCACGTCCCGGGCCGTCGTCCGCGAGAGGAGTTCGTACTGTGTCCCGCCGACTGCCAGCGCGAGGCGCTCGATGCCCTCTGTGCCGACCCATGGATCGCTGGCGTCGTCGACGGCCGCCTGAAGCCGCGGTGCGACGGCTCGTTCAGCCTCGTCTTCCGAGAGATACGCGCTGTGGCCAGCGACCAGAACACGGCCCGCACCCGCCGGCAGCGCGTCGAACCCGCTGTCGTCGCCCAGCGGGTCGAAGCCGTCGGCCCGGACTGGCGTCGTGACGCGCACGTCAGTGGCCGACGCCAGTCGCTCGATGGTCTCGGCGTCTGGGACGTGGGCCGCCCCCTCGTAATCGATTGCAAGCGTCTCAACATCGAGGGCCGTTGCTTGGGACACGTCCACTTCCGTCGGCTTGAGCGCCACCGCGTCGATGCCGGCAGCCGCCAGTGTCGCACCGGTAAGCGTGGTCATCCAGTACGCGGTCAACGTCATGAGGCTGCAAAATCCTGTCGCTCTCGACCCCGGCACAGCCGGTCCTGCTTCACTCAGGGCCGACCTTCACTCAGCTTCGTCGCGCACGCTCGGCGGCAGATCGTCGTCGCGCTCCATGTACCGGTCAGGCTCGGGTGGCATCCGCCAGTCGGTCGCGAGTTCGAGCAACTGGACGAGCATCCGCGCCGTCGCGCCCCAGACAGTGTAGCCGTCGACGTAGAAGAAATGGAGTCGAATCTCCCCGTAGTGGGGGTGGTCACGGTGCTCTGACTCGTAGTTGTTTAGATCGGTCAGTTCCGACACCGGAAGCGTGACTATCTCCGCGACTTCTTCGTCCGAGGGCAGGTAGTCACGGTCCGGGATTCGCCCGACGAACGGGCGCACGGAGTAGCGCGTGATGGTTCTGATGTCGTCCAGCCGACCGACGACGTTGACTGCCAGCGGGTCGAGCCCGATCTCCTCGTTGGCCTCGCGAAGCGCAGTCCGCAGCAGGTCATCGTCTTCGGGTTCGCGGCCGCCGCCGGGGAACGACATCTGCCCGGGGTGGTCCGACAGGTGGTCAGCGCGTTTCGTGAACAGTATCGCCTCGCCCTCGGGTCGCGTGACGACCGGGGCGATAACGGCCGCCTCCTGTGGCTCATCGTCCACGACGACTGGCTCGTGGGCCGCGACCCGGTCGAACTGCATAGCATACGGTAGGTGACCGACCGTCTTAATTCGGGTGGCTCACTCGCTCGAAATATCAGATTTAATCGTTCGGAATTTCGGAGCGCTGGGTTCATACGTCATCGAGTCGGTCCCGGAGGCCGTCCATCTCGACGTTCTCCCAGGCTTCGATGTCGTAGCTCACGTCAAGCAGTGTCTCGACGCGGTCCGCGTTGCCGTTCTTGACTGCCATTACCGCGTCCTCTCGGAAGCGCGACTTGACAGCCTCGATGACGGCGTCACGTGCGAGGTCGCGGGCCGGCACGTCCATGATGTGCGGGAGGTCGGCCGCGCCGTCGGGCAGAGCCGGGAACGCGACCGGGCCGACTACCAGCAGCGTCTCGTCGGTGTCTGCGGCGTGGTCGCCGACGGCGACGAGGTGGTACGTGCCGATAGCACCGTCGATGGCTGCCGCTACTGCGTCCGGGTCGGCGTCGACGCCCTGCTTGAACGCGAGTTCGCCGCAGGCGTCGACGAGCTCCGCTCTGGTGAGCGAGCCAAAGAGGTCGACGACGCCAGCCAGCTCGTCCGGTTGCAGGTCCATACAGGTGACGCGGCACCGAGCGGCTTCAGCCTTTAGGCTCGGGCGGCGCTCGGTAGCCGGCCGTTGCGGTGCAGCGACACCATCGCCACGAGGACGACGAGCAACGCGATGCCCATGCCCCGAAGCAGCGTCGGAAACGTGACGCCAGTGTCGAGCAGTCGCCCGACGAGCGCGCTTCCGGGTGCCTGTAGCAGCATCATCCCTGCGCCGTAGGTGGCATAGGCGCTCGCGCGGTGGCGGTCCGGGAGCGAGCCGAGCAGGTACGCGTCCACCGCCGGGAAGATGCTGTGGATGACGTAGCCGACGACGACGCTGAACGCGGCCAGCGACCAGAACCCGGTCAGTGACGGCAACACCAGCACACAGCCGGTAAAGGCCGCAAGCATCGTCAGGAGGTACGGAATCGACGGGAGCCGGTCGGCAAGACGACCGCTGACGTAGAAGGCCGGTACCCCCGCTCCGAACGCGAGCAACAGGAGCGTCCGCCCCCGTCCGGGCGTGAGGCCGACGCTCGTGGCGTAGGTGACGTAGAAGTTGAACAGCCCGTTCCAGACCAGCCCCGCGACGCCGATGGTCGCGACGCTGGTGACGATGATATGCCACTGGGCACGCGCCGCGCCAAGGAGGTCGCGGTCTTCGCTCCCGGCGTCAGGGAGGTGGGAGCGTCTCGCGACGATAGTGAACGCGACGGTTACCACTCCCGCGGCGACGGCGATCACTTGCAGCGCGGTCCGCCACGTCCCGACAATGAGAACGAACGATATCAGCGCCGGCGCACCGACAGCGGCGAGCTGGGCGGCGACGCCGTGTTGCCCGAGCGCGCGGCCGGGCCGCTCCGGAAACAGCTCACTGACCAGCGTGTTTGCCGCGGTCAGGTAGACGCCGCTCGCAATCCCCATGGTGAACGCCCCGACGAGCAACAGCGTCGGGTCGAACGCGAGCGCGGTAAACGTCGTCCCGATTGTCAGAACGACACCGGAGCCGAAGATGACCTTCGCCCGCGATATCCGGGTCAGCAGGACGCCGGTTGGGAGCCGTGGGAGGGCGCTCCCGGCCCAGACCATCGTTGCGAGCAGTCCGAGTGTCGCATCAGAAGCGCCTGTCGTCGCCCGAATCGGTTCGATGAGTGGTGCGAAGACGACTCTCGCGAGGTTGATGCAGAACACCATCCCCAGCAGCGAGCCGAAGACGCGGCGACGAGACACGACCAGTGATAGATGGGAACACCTGAACAACGTTCCGGAACGCCGCCACGGGGTTTTTACACGCGGGTAGCACACTGGCAGGTATGGACTCAGTGAGGAAGGCCCTCCGGGCCGGCGATGTCGAGAAGGACAACTACGGGCGACTCTCCTGTACCAGTTGTGACGAGCCGCTCGCGACGGAAAACGACCCGGACGAAGTCGGGAAGGTGCGCGTCTGTCCCGAGTGCGACGGCAAGTGGAAAGAGCTCAGTTAGCTACTCGAAGACCGCGTCGAACGCGTCAGCACCGAGCGGTTCGTACCGGCCGGCATCGACGTTCTCCCGGGCGTGTTCGACCGATCCAGTACCGACCAGCGAGCAGGTCACGCCCGGCGCACTGCGTGCGAAGTTAATCGCGCGCTGTGCGCTCGTTTCGCCCGAGAGCTTCGCCGCGACGTCGTCCGGGACTTCCGCGGCCAGCTTGCCCTGCATGATGGATGCGCTGGTGAACACGTCCAGCCCGGCCTCGTGAGCGAACCACAGCGCCGACTGCGGCCCGTCCGCGCCGTCGTGGGCCTCGACAGTGAACGCGTCGGCCATCGCGACGTTGAACGGCAACTGAATCGCGCGGAGATGCGTCGCCGCGTTGCCGACTGTCTCTGCCGCCGCACGGGCACGCTCGACGACCTCGGGGAGCGAGAGATAGCTGTCGTGGTCGGCTGGTACGCGGAACGCCTCCCACGTCGCGACGCCGTAGTGTCTGATATCGCCGGTCGCCGCTCGTTTCTCCAGTTGCTCGAAGGTCGCCTCTAGCTGGTCGTACACTGCCGCGCGGGATTTCGACTTCAGTTGTGTCTCCGGATTGTGGACGTAGTAGAGATCAATTGTATCCAGTCCAAGATTCGTCAGCGACCGGTCGACCTGGTCGTCGATGTAGTCGGGCGCAATGCAGTGCTGGCCGGCAACGAGGTCGTCGCGGTCGACGATGCCGGTGTCGAGGTACTCCGACCGGACGAACGCGCCGGGGTCAGCCGGGCGCGCCCCGTCGAATGGAATGAACCCCCCTTTCGTCGCAACAGCGATTGCCTCGCGGTCAACGTCGGCCTCCTCGACGGCGTCCCCCACGACGCGCTCGGAGCGCTGGTGGCGGTAGTTTATCGCCGTATCGACGACGTTGACGCCGGATTCCAGCGCCGTGACGAGGGCGTCGTGGTAGCTCGCGTCCCGCTCGTCGGTCGGGTCGCCCAGATACGTGCCGATGCCGATGCTGGAGACGACGCCGTCGCCGAACCGGCGGTAGAAGGTGCGCGCGAACTCGTCGTGGTCGTCCCGGTACGCCCAGGTCGCCTCCCGTGTAGCCATACCAGTCGTTGGTCGGGCAGGGACAAAAGGACAGAGATACACTACGGTCGGCGACCGCTACAGTTCGCCACTCATAGCGTCGAACACTCGTTCGCGGAAGTCCTCACGGGAGACACCGTCGCTGGGTCCGAGACCGGCCATGTGCTTGATCGGGACTTTCCCGCCGCCCATCCGCGCGTGGCCGCCTCCCTCGGCCATCGGGATATTGTCGACGACGGCCTCTATCGCCCGGCCGATGTGGACGCGGTCGTCCCGCGAGCGCCCGGCGATGCGCATGGTCCCTTCCTTCTCGCCGACGACGACGACTGCCGAGACACCCTCTAACGTCTCCAGCTCGTCCGCAGCCTGTGGAATCGCGTCCGTGTTCGACACCTCGCCAACGTCGCTGAACGCGTACGGCGCGCGCACCTCTCGTTTCCCGATGGCGCGGGATTTCACGTCGAGCACTTCGGCGTCGACCTGAGGGTTCGCGATGCGGTTGAGCAAATCGCTGTCCATCCCCTCGTAGAGGAACGCAGCGGCCGCGAAGTCCTCGGACTCGCACCCGTTTGTCAGCGACCGCGTATCTGACTGGATACCGTACATCAGCCCCGTTGCCAGCGCACAGGGGATGGTTTCTGCCGGTGCTGCGTCGATATCGATACTCTCTCCGGTGTCGCTGAACTCGAACTCTAACTGATTGAAGTAGCTCGCGAAGATGGTCGCACAGGCCCCGTAGTCGGACCGGATGTCGGTGAACTCGTTGCCACTCCCGTTGCCGGGATGGTGGTCGATGACGGCAACCGGCTCGACCTCCTCGGCACCGGGGAAGCCGCGTGCCGTGTTGTGGTCGACGAGGACGACCGCCTCCTCGTCGATGTCCTCGACAGTTTCGATGTGTTCGAAAGCCAGATCCAACACCGTCTGGAAGGCCCGGTTCTCCGGACGGCGTATCTCCCCGGGGTACTGCAGCGACGCCGATGTCTCGGTGCCGGCGATGAGCTGGGTGACAGCCAGAGCAGAGGCCATCGCGTCCGGATCGGGATTCGGATGCATCAACACTGCAATCCGGTCGTAGTCCGTCAGCGTTCGACGCAGTCGTTCGCCGGGCGTTCGGTTGAGATACCGGTGCAACCAGATACCGGCACCGAGGAGGGCGAAAAGGACCACAGCGACACCAGCGATCAACAAAGGGTTCTCGCTAGCGAACGCCGCGGCGGCGTCAATCTGGCGTCCGCCGCCGGCAACGCGTGTCATACCACGCTCTTCGCCAGCCTATCAGTAATAAAGTTCGCCCCTTATACAGCTAATTTTGCCGGTATTCTCGGATAGCGGCGCGGTATCCCTCCCGAAACGTCGGGTACTCTAGTTCGTAGCCCAGTTCCCGGAGCCGTTCGTTCGAGCATCGCTTGCTCGTCTGAATACGTCGCTTTGCGGTCTCCGAGAGGCTCTCGTCGGCCAGTCGTTCCTCGGTCGTCTGTTTCGGCGGGAACGGGACGTCGCATTGCTCGGCCAGCCAGTCGGCAAAAGCCCACTTCTCGACGGGTTCGTCGTCGACGACCAGTACGACTTCTTCACGGTGCCCCTCGGTCAGCAGGTGGCGCACTGCACCGGCCGCATCGGCTCGGTGGATCATGTTCAGGTAGCCCGCCGTCACTGGTCCCTCCAGATACCGCTCCAGTCGGTAGCGGTCTGGACCGTACAGGCCGGCGAACCGAGCGACGGTTCCGTGCCCACCGTGTTCCACTGGGCGCTCGCGGGCGACCCGCTCGGCCTCGGCCAGCACTTCGGTCTTTTCGGTCTGTGGGTCCAGCGGGGTCTCCTCGTCGACCCACGCGCCGTCGTGGTCGCCGTAGACGCCGGTACTGGAGGTGTACACCAGTCTCTCGGGCGGGTCGGCCCGCGACCAGAAGTGGTCGATGGCCGTCCGGAGTCCCTTGACGTACACCTTGCGGGCGGCCTCGGCTCCCCGCCCGCCAGAGCTTGCGGCGAAGACGAGCCAGTCGGCGTCCGGCACCGCCGACAGCGACTCGGGGTCAGTTACGTCGGCCCGGACCGCCTCGAAGCCGGCGTCCTCGATAGCTGCGATGCCGTCGTCGGACCGGCGAACGCCCACGACCTCGTGGTCGTCCCGCAGTTGTCGCCCGAGTTCGAGGCCGACGTAGCCACAGCCGAGGATGGCGACGCGTTCCGTCACCGCTTTTCACCCTCGATGTAGCTGTGCAGGAGGGCATATTCCGACAGCGTCACGGGGTAGCGGCCCTCGATTTTCTGCTGGATTTCCTTCGGCTCCAGTTCGTCGTCGATGCCGGAGGCCAGCGACTCCACGTCCATCACGGCCGTCGTCATCCCCATCAGGAGGATGTCCTGGGCCTCGGCCTGCAACGCGTCGGCGTCCGGCCGGTTCGGTCCGGTCGCCAGTACGGCGACCGCTTCATCAAGCGTCCGGTCGGCGATATCGCCGTCGGCGAACGCTGTCACCGTCGCCTGATCGAGACTGGTCTCGGCGACGATCTCCTCAACCCCGACTGTCTCGACTGTCTCGGCCAGCACGGTACCGTAGGCCGCCAGTAACTCCTCGGAGGACTGCTCGCTCGCGTCCGGAAACTCGCCTCGAAGCATGGGAATCGGTATGGCCCCGGGGTATTTTACTTCGGTTATGCGGCCCGAGGTCAGGAGCCTGCGTCCGGCCACCCGCTGGATTCCTCCACGGCGTTGCCGCCCTTGTCACCGACTCCGCGCGGTTTGGGTGGGACGACGACGACAACGCCCGTGTCGGCTCGGAACGAGACACGGTCGGCGGTACCCAACCGCTCGCCTGTTCCGTCGTCGTCCACGTCGAGCGTGACGGTGTGCCCGTCACGCGCGTAGGTGGTCTGTGCCCCGGGCTCGCTCGGCGGGCCGTGACTTGCAGAGACGGCGAACCGTGCGTACTCGCCCTCGACAGTCACCCACCAGATGTTTGTCGTCGCGTACCAGGGGGCAACTGGCGGTGCCAGCGGGAGACCCGCCGGGAGCCTGTCCGTCCCGAGCCGCTTCTTCGCGAACTGCTGGACCTTCTGCTCGCCGGCACTTGCCAGCGCGCTGCTCAGTTCGGCTTTCGCAACGGAGCGCACCGCCGAGGCCGTCCCGTTTGCCGACCCCAGTGTCGGTTTGGTTGCCGGTGTATCGACCGAGAGCAGCCGCAGGCGGAGGCGGTCGTGTTCGACCCGTGTGAGGTTCAGTCGCGCACCGGCGACACGGGCGACCCGTTCCTGTGCGGAGCCGTTGGTCAGAGCCAGCGCTCGGGCCGCCGATGTGTCCCACGGCGCCATCGCGTCAGCGACGATGGCCTTGCTCTCGTCCTGTTCAGCCTCGGTGTGCTGGGAGACCGCCAGCCAGAGCGTCGTCGTCATCTCCTTGTTGGCCGCTTCGACCTCCCGCTGGAGTGTGTCGCGCTCTGAAGTGAGCGTCGCGTTCGACTCCGATTCGAGCGTCTCGTTCGCGGCCGCGAGTGTGTTCGCCGCCGTTGCGAGGCGTACCCTGTCACCGCTCTCGAACGCACCACCAACGACGGCATCGGCGGCGTCACCGTATGGGACTGTGAACACGTTTGCGTTCCGCGCCACCAGCGGATGTTCGCTCCCATCCAGCGCGCGATACCGACTCTCATCCAGTTCAGTCAGCGTCAGATACGGTGTCTGCGTGTCGACCCGTGTTCTGACTGGACCAGCCGGACCGACTGGCACCGGTCGTGACCGCGGAACGGGCGTCTCACGCGCAACCAATCCTTTCCGGAGCGCACGCAGCGATCCGTCGGTGCGTTTCGATAGCTGTGTGTCGACTCGTTCTCGATTGCTGTCACGCACCGTGGCCTGCTCGTCTAGCTCCGCCGACACCGCACTCAGATAGGTCAACCGGGCCGCGACGCGTGCCTTCTGGGCCGCGCTGTCGTAGGTTCCCGGCACGGCCGCCAGAGTGGCACGACGTTGCGCGACCCGCTCCCGGAGTTCCCGCGGGGGATTCGTCTCGAAGGTCCCGACGCGTCCGCGCTCGACGGAGACGGTCGCGTTGCGGACTGACGCCCGTAGGTCCATCAGGTCCCGATACACCCAGTTGTGCAGTTCTGGCGGTCGGTCGGCCGCCACTGTCGCCTCCGTCCGGCTCAGGCTATCGTCGACGACTCGCTCGGCCACTCCGTCCCGGCCCCCGGCGTGGCCGACGAGCCTGTCCATCGCTTTCGGCTCCACGTCGGCGAAGTTCGACCCGTTCAACGGACTTGCGCTGGCGTCGTGTGCCGTCCGGATCGAGCGATTCGGTGCCGGTGAACGGCCGTGATGGCGGCCGACGACGGCGACGGTCACGCGATAGCGGGCGGTGCTTGACGTCGTTGTGCGCTGGCGTAGTGACCCGTTCTGCCAGACGGCGGTCCGCGTGTACTGGCGCTCGACAGTTCGGCTGAACGTCTCCAAGGTATGCCAACGGTCCGGCGTTGCGACGCGACCGCTAGCGTTCCCGACTGTCTCCGTCGCGGTAGTCACCCGGTCGGCGACCAGTGTCCAGTCGGTGCCCGGCGACGGCGGCGTCCCCGGCGGTCCTCCGCCCAGTCGATGCTTGTTGGTTTCAAGCGCCACTTCGACGGTGTATGCGTCCTCAAGTGTCTCGTTGAGCGCTGACGGTTCGGTGACAGACCGGAACGCGGTGTCGGCCGTCCCGTTGACGCCGACGGTCATCGAATCGGTCGGGCTCGGACTGCCCGTGGATGTCGGGCGCGGCGGTGTCTCGCTGACCGGTCTGTACTGGGCCTGTTTGAGTACTTCAGTCGAGAGCGCTGTCCCCTGGCTACCCCGAATCAGGTCCTCGATTCCGGTCACCGCTGTTGCCTCTTTCAGCGCACGGCGACCAGCCGGGTCGCTCCGCCCGAAGGTCGACCGCTGGACGCCGAGCAATGCACCGTTCGTCGCCAGCGAGACGTGCCGGTTCGCGACGACGTTTTCGATGCCAGCGCCGCCGTACTGCGCATACCCTCTCGCCCACGCTATCGGGTACAGCCGGGCTGTCATTCGCTGGCTCAGCCCCGGCCTGTCTAGACCGTTGTTCAGACGTGTCTGGTAGGTCGACACCTGATCGTGGAGCATGAGCGCCTGCGTCGGGACGACGACAGTCGGTGAAACGCGCCGCGTCGAGACTACCGCCCCGTTGCGCCGAACTGTCAGAACGATATTCTCGACTGTCGCCCGCATCGCGGTCTTGTTCGGCCCGGCGCGTTCGACCGAGACGCGGTGTTTCGCCGCTCGGAGACCGCGAACGTTAGAAACCGCCGGCAGACTGGCGGTCACGGTCACGTCACCGCTTCGGCCGGAGACACGCTCCAGCCGGTCCGCGACACGGAGATAGGTACGGATTCTGAGCGAGTCTCGGAATGCCGCCGAGTCGTTCAGAACTCGACCAGCAGGTGTGTCAGCGGGCGTGACAACTGGGTTCGCAGCCGCCCGTTGGCCAGCCGTCGAAACGCCGTCCCGCACGGCCACCTGCGTCTCCGCCGTAGCCTGATTCAGCGCCCGTTCGACCGCCGTCTCGCTCGGGGCTGGCTCGGTGACGAACGTGGGAGCCAACGTGAGACTACTCACCAGCAGGAGAACACCGAGCAACGCGAACGGGACTCGGCCGCGGGTGTCGTCTCTCACGGCGACCACGTCCTGACAGTTACACGGACACGGCTCACCCGAACGGCACGGGCGGCGTCCGTCGGCGAGTCGTACTGCGACCGCATATCGGTTCGAAGCCGCGTGGCAAGCACCGGAGTCAGGTCGTGGTTCATCTCGACCGTCGACTGTCGCTCAACGGCAACGCTCGCCCCTGTCAGATCGGCCATGCGCTCGTATCGCGCGGCCATCAGCACATCCGATGGGTAGTCGCCACGGAGGGCGTAGCGTGACTGCGTCGGCGGGAACAGTCCGTCGACGACGCTTCGAGCCACGACCGTCGCCACGCCATCGTAGCCGTCAGTCTTCGCTGCTTCGCGGGCTGGCTCCGAGACGTTCTCCATCCCACTCGGGACGGTCACTGTCGCCGCTCGAACGTCGACGGCATCCGGCGGCCGGTCGCCGACGTGGTACTCGCTCCTGAGTGGCGCACCGGGATACGGTGCCCAGGTGACACGGACGGACGTTCGATGCCCGCGGCTGTGGAGTCTATCACGCGTCGCCCCAGCGACTCGTGACTCGAAATCCGTGCCGGCGCTCGATACCCGTTCGCCGTCCACGGTGACACCGCTCATCGCGGCCTCACCGAGTAGCTCTGCCACGGTCCCGTGACTCGTCCGCTGCTGCCGCGTCGCGTGGTCGGGCGGCCTGCCGTGATCTGACGGTGGGACGAGCAACTCATACTCGACGCTTGCGGTACTCGTCGCCAGCGTCGACGCTTGGTCAGCCGCAGGATTTGTGGTCGCCGCCGGCGTCTCGACGCCGACGCCGCTCACGAGAGTCCCTGCGGCCGCACCAATGAGCAGGAGGAATACTGTCACGTCGGCGACGGCACTCATCGCCCTGTTCATCGCCACACCCGCACCGTGAGCGTTCCGCGACGGACTGCCCCCGGTCCGATCTGTACACTCACTGTTCTGGCTTCGATGTCCGCGCTGTTCGGTGGCTTTTGGCCACCGCTCCATCGCTCGCCGGTCGTCGCCGTGATGGTCGCGTTTCCGTGGTAGTTTGCTGGCACCCCATCGAGCGCGCTGTCGAGTTTTTCCGGTCGAACGACGCCAGTCGACGAGAGCCGCTGTTCCACAGTATCGGCGGTCGGCGTGGCGATATTTCGGTCGTCGTCAAGTGTGTTGAACGCGTCGTCTACCACACCGGCATACAGCGACACGCCGAGCGTGACGGCGAAGACAGCAACGAGCGCGGCGAGCGGTTCCGTCGTCGCCCTATCCGACGATGGTGACATCGGTCCCTCCCCAGACGACGCGCCTGACGGTCACCCGGTCCGGAGCCAGTCGCCACCCGTCGTCCGCGGTCCGAGCCTGACGGGTCGCCCGACTGAACGCGTCCGGTGAGTCGTACACGGCCTCCGGTTGTTCCCCGTTCACCACAGCCTGTAGCCCGTCGGTCCGTGCCGGGACAGCCGTTCGAATCAGTCGTGCGGTGGCTGACCCGCCGTCGTTGCGGAGGCGGATTTCGCGGCCATCGAACGTCCACTCTGTAGCGACGAGTCGTCGATGTGCGACTGACCCGGGCGGGCTGGTCGTGACCTCATCGATAGTCGCGGCCGCCGCCGTCGCGTCCGGCGGCGCGGTCGTCGGGAGACCGACCACGACGCCGAGGACGGCCACGCTCACTGTTCCCAGCCCAACCCAGAGAGACAGCGTGTCGACGTGCGTTTCGAACATGGACCGTCTTGGCCGCGCTCTCCGATTTAAACACTTAGACCAGCAGCCTGGTCGCGACGACGGCGACGAGGAAGGTAGCCGTGGCCGACAGGAGCGCCAGACCGGTTCGGTACCCAACGAGCGCGCGGTCGAGGCCCCGGTGCAGACCCGTCGATAGCGCCGTCAACAAAACAGCCAGAACGAGCACGTACCAGCCGACAACCGGCCCCAGAACCGCACTCGAAACGGTAGCGAACTGCTCGCCGCCGCCCATCGACCCGGCCAGTGCGACGGTCGCACCGCCGATAAGTGGACCGAACAGCGCAGCGGTGTTCGACAGCGTTTCGGTTATCTGTGCGAGGTCCCGGCGCGTCTCGCGCTCGATGGTCCGGAGCGCGTCGAGATGCTCGCCCATCGCCGTCACGGACGTTCCCGCCGGCGGCCCGATTGTCGCGGCCGTATCCAGCAGGATTGCCGCTCGGTGGGTGCGACGGCTCGGAACGTCAGCGAGCGCCCCGCCGGGACCCAGAAACGCTCCCTCGACGCTGGTCCCGAGGTATTCCTGACGCGCGACGGCGGCCTCGATGACAGCACTTGTGGGTGTGGGCGTCTCATCGACGGCCTCGACGAGCGCGGCTTCGACTGACTCGCCGCGACCCAGCCGTCGACCGACAGCCGATAGCACGTCCGGCAGGCCTGCTTCAACGTCGGTGACGTAGTCGCGGACCTCGGCGACGGGTCTGTAGTAGCTGACGAGTGCGCTCCCGACACCAGCCCCGAGTGCGCCGATGGGAGATGCCCACGCGGCGACGAGCGCGCTGGCAAGGAGCCACCCCCCGATTCCGGCACCGATTCCGACCACAACTGACGGGAGTGCCGACGCCGGCACGTTCGGATGGCTTCGGGGGATTGTCGCCGGCGGGAACGCGACCGGTCGCCGTCCCAGAAGCCAGCAACAGGCGACCAGCAGCGCGGCGGGCATGACGACGCCGTAGGTCCCGACCAGCACAGGAGCAGTTACTGGCACACCCGCGGCAGCGGCGGCGGGCAGCAGTGACGCCATCGCCAGCGGTAGGAGGACGCCGAACGCGTACAGGCCGGTCGCCGGTCCGCGAATCGAGGCCGCAAAGGCTGCCATCTCGTCCCGCGTCCCGTCGAGGATGCGTCGCCGTGCGCGTTCGAGGACCTCGGGCCGCTCCTCGGCTGGGGCTGCGGTCGCGCTCTCGACTAGCCCGATTGCGCGTTCGAGTGCCGGGAACCGGTCGCTCCAAGTTGTCGCGAACGTTCCCAGACCGCTCCGTGGCGTGCCCGCGGCTCGCTGCCGATGGTGGTCCAGCCGTGTGGCGAGCAGCCCGTGTCCTGCCCGTCCGGCGAACGCCGCCGCCCGCTCAGCACTCGGCCATAGCGTCGCGCCGAGTACCAGCGTCATGACAAGCGAGGGTGCGGCGCCCAGCGTTCGAATCCGCTTTGCTTCCGCGGCGAACGGCACGCCGTACCGTCCCAGCGCCGCAACGCTCAGGGACAGGACGAGGACCCCGAGGCTGACGGTTGTCGCCAGCAGTCCGGTCACCGTCACAGCGACGAGCAGTGCGAGCAGGGGGCCACACACCGCAACGACGTAACTCGTCGCCAGCAGTGCCTCAGGCGGAGCCGTAACCGAGAGCAGCTGACACGCTCGCCGGTAGTCGTCTGGTACCTCGACAGTGCCCGGGTAGGCCGCAACGACCGCGGTTGTGAGCGATGCGGCTGGTGCCGTACTCGCGCCGTCACCGGAGTTGTCTGCACCGCTGGTGTCGCTCACGGCTGGCCCTCGTCTGTGTGCAGTTCGTTCTCATTTGTCTCGACAGCCACCGACTCCTCGAATCGCTTGGTTCGCGCCTCGATAGCGTCGAGCACCTCTGCATAGGGCTCGCCGGGCGCGGCGATGGACTCCACCAGACGGCTGTTACCCCGCGTCAGGCGACCGGTTGCCGTCGCTGTCGATCCGTGGCGCTCGTAGAGCATCTCGAAAGAGATATCAGCGCCATGAGAGACGATTTCCGCGACAGATTCGATACCGCGGCCGTGCGCCGATGCGGGCGGAGCCAGCGTTATCACGAGGTCCGTCGCGGCGAACGACTGGACCGGGACATCGAGGTCCGACACCAGCCGTTCGCGAACGGCTTCGGGGCCGTTGCCGTGAATCGTTCCGAGGACGGCCCCATCGCCGCCACCGACACGCATCGCCTCGTAGAGTACGCCGGCCTCCTCGCCGCGGACCTCTCCAACGGCGAGCGCGCCCTCGCCGAGCCGGAGCGCGGTCCGAAGAGCCTCTGTAGCATCGACTGATGGTCCGTCCCCGCTCGTGGTCCGAAGTGCCTGCACGTCCCGGCCGTCGGACCGCAACGACGCCGCCGGAAGTTCGGGCGTGTCCTCGATCAGGATCGTCCGGATCTCGTGGGGGAGTTCCCAGAGCAACGCCCCGAGCGTTGTCGTCTTTCCCGCACCACGGGGGCCAGCGACGAGGCAGGCCCCGCCGCGCTCCATGGCGACGGAGAGCAGTCCGGCGACGGCGGCCGGCATTGTCCCGTTGTCGACGAAGTCGGCCAACCGCCATACGTCGCTGTCGTGAGCGCGAAAGGCAAAGGCGAGGCCGTCACTGATTGGGTCACTCACACCGGCGACGCGGATCTGCCGGTCAGCCACTGTCGTCGTCGCGTCGAGCGTCGGGTTCGCTCGCGAGAACGCCCGCCCGCTCGCCCGTCTGAACGTCGACGCTAACGTGTTTGCGCCAGCTTCCGTCAGACGGACGTTCGTTCGCATGGTTTCACCGTCACAGCGCAGTCGGAGCCGGGTGTCACTTACTGGGGCTGTCGCGAACACGTCGGACACCCGCTGATCGGCGAAGATGTCTTCCAAGACCCCGAGCCCGCCCGTGTGCTTTTCAAGCACGGCACCGACCGCGGTTGCCGTCGTACTGTCACCGGCTACCGCGGCAGCTGCGTCGTACGGGTGACAGCCGCCGTCGGTGGCAGCGGTCGCGACTCGCCTGTACGCTTCGACAAGCGTCTCCATCGTGTCTGCGTCGAATCGCTGTTCGCGGGGCTCGATATGATACACCGGTAGTTGGTCGCCGTGCGTGTCGTATCGCCGAACGACGGCCTCCGTCGGGAGCGCTTGCTGGTCCCGGAGAGCCGCATCCGTCGGCGGCGTTGCCCCGACACGGGCGTCGCTAATCGTTGGCCCAGTGTATGCAGTAAGCGCCTGTTCGCTGGTGTCGAAGCCCTCGGTAGCGACAGCCAATCCGGTCTCCGCCGCCAGGTCGGCGACCGGTCCCGCTCGACCGGTTGCCTCTGCCGCGGCAGCGACGGGGTCCCGTCGGGCACGGGCTGCGAGGCGGTCGTCCAGCGAGGCGACTCTGGTCGCGAACCGGCCAGCCGCAGTGAGTACTGCCGCCGCCCGCTCGGCGTACACTCGCGCCTGTCCTGCTTGCGCTGTGACGACAGTTTCGATACCGGCCGACGAGAGTGAATCGACGACTGTCGCCCGGCAGTCAGCCGACGCGGCGAGGTCGCCGCTGCCCGGACACTCGTCAGCCGTCACCATCAGCCGCCCACCCTCGATAGCCGTTTCACAGCGACAGCCGGCCGTTGTCGATGACCCGAAGAGCCACTCACGCATGGCTACGCCTCGCTGCGGCTTCTGACTTAAACCGATGGACCCGCAGCATCCGCTGGCCATTTGACCGCGTCAGCACGAACACGAGCCGATGTGTGCCGGGTTCGTCGAGTCTGTCGGTCGCGGCTGTCGTTCGGATCGGAATGCTGACCAGCCGCTCGGTCTGTTTCCGAGACTCGACCGTCCAGGTCGCGACGCCGACACCACCCCGCTCCGCAAACTGGAGCTGACTGACGCCGGCATTCGTGTAGGTCCCTGCGGGAATTCGTATCGCCACTGTTCGCTGTGCGTCGCCGTTCGCTGTCGCGGCGTCGGTCTCGACTAGCCTCGTCAATTCGGTCCTCAGCTCGTCCACTTGACGCTCCATCGTGCCGCTGGCCGCGTCCGCTCGGGCTGTCGACAGTGCCGGGGCTGTTGCACCGACGAGTGTGGTCATGACCGCGACGGCAAGGACCAGCCGGTATATCACAGCAGCGCGCGGATGCGGCCGACGACGCCTGTATCAGGCGTCTCGTCGCTGTCGTGGTTGCTGCTGTCAGTGATGGCGGAGAAATCGGTCGCGGTGTCGGGCGCTGCATGGGCGCCGTCCGACGAACGTGGAGCGGCCTGTCCTCCCCCGGTTCGATGCTGATCGCTCCCCGCCGCCTGTGGGCTAGATGCCGACGGCGACGACAGTGCGTCGTTAAGCTGCTCCTCCAGTCGGTCAGTGGCCGCCAGCGCCGCGTCGGCGCGCTGCTCGATATCTTCGTTGACCGTGCGAACGTTCCCCATGTAGCCGCGGAGAGCCTGTGTAGCGGCTTCGAGCTCCGTCGTCCGCTCGTCGATGTCGTCGATACGCTGCTCGACGGTGTCGACCCGCTTCTCCAGCTCAGCGAGCTCCGTCACGTCCGGGAACTCCGTCGTTCCATCCGTGACCGCGCGTTCGACCGCACGGAGCCGTTCGGCCAGCGTCTCGATATCTGTCATGCTTGGCGCTGGTCCCGTGCTAGTATTTGAACGCTTGGACGGGGGACTGGGTAGTGTTTAGTTTGGAGCATTGTGCCAGCGAGCGAAACTTTGCAACCAATTTTCGGCTGTTTCCGGTTCGACGTGACTGAAGCAGTTCGAAAACGACGAGGTTCGACGCTTCAGTTCTCGAAAAATCCGTTCGACAGCGTTCCGATTTCCGTGGCGACACGTCTGAAATCGGAGGCCAGCTCGTTGAAGTGCAGTTTGGAGGTGTTGAGCGCCATCAACGAGAAAGACGGCAGTTTCGACATCGTGCTTTTGCCGCAGTTCGCGCAGGAAAATTTCCGTGAGAGCGGTCGTAGTTGTCGGAAATAACCGGACGTGAAGCAGTTCGTTCGACTGCGGATCGGCGGCGGCATACAGCCAGAATTGCTGGTTGTTGATTCGAATCACTGTTTCGTCGAGCGCGATCTGATTCGGAGATTTACCGGATTCGGGCTGTAAATCGGCTTTCTGTACCCAATCGTGGATGGCTTTTCGACTGCGTTGGACACCCAGTGAGTCGAGTAATTCGACGGTATTCGACAGTGAGAGCCCCGCAACGTGCGATTGAATACCCAACGCCATCGCTGGCTCGGGTGTCCGCTCGCGCTCCACAAAATCCAAATCAATCCAGTCTCTACTACCGCTGAGGCGGGCGATTTCTGGCATAGACCACCAAGAAATTCTCCCGCCTCACTTTTCACGCTTAACTAAACGCCGCCGGGGACTGCGGGAAATGCACCGGCCGCTGCCAGAAAGCGCTCGCCCCGCCTTACCCGCCGAGAATGAACAGCGCGAGGATGACGGAGATGAGCAGGGTTGCCAGAATCAGCAGCGCGACGACTGTGATTGACGAGAGCGCCGTGTCGTCGGAGCGGAATTTATACAGCGACATGATGGCGAACTGATGGCGTTTCGCTGTCAGCTAGCACTGTCGCAGGGCGGTTAGTTCTATCGAACGAATCACTTTACGACCATGTACGCGCTGTTGAGCAGTTCGGTTGCGCGATTGTCTCCACGGCGTCATCCTCTACCTCGGAGCCAGCGGACATTTATATCGGATGCCGCGGCCACGCCGCTCTATGGCCGATAGCGACCAGGTGAAAGCGGCACTCTCGGCGCTCGCTGCCGGTGAGGGCGACAGCGACGACAGAGGCCAAGCGACCCAAGCAGCCGACCGAGAGGGCGATAGTAGCACAGCCCGGATGGCGATCGACGAGACGGGCGGTGACGCCGGCTACCAGACAGTCATCGAGCGAGCGACTCGGGCAACCGACGATATAGACGAAGCAGTCGCCTTCGTCGAGACGGTCGGCGTCGGACAACTCGAAGCGGCCGTCGAACAGGCCGAACACGAAGTGAGCGGGCTGGCAGACGAGGGGCGGGCGGCTTTGCGAGCGTTCCGGCGATACCGGGACGCCGCAGCGGGGACAGACGATGGGTCGTAGCCACCGGGTCAACTCCAGTCCTGTTGACCACTTTCACTCCGCTCACGATACCCCTTTAGGTGGCGCTGGCTTACAGGTGGGCAAATGACACGGGTGATACACACCGGCGATACCCACGTCGGGTATCAGCAGTACAACGTCCCCGACCGACGGGACGACTTCCTCGATGCGTTCCGGCAGGTGGTCCGAGACGCCATCGCGGACGACGCTGACGCCGTCGTCCACGCCGGTGACCTGTTCCACGACCGCCGCCCAGCTTTGGCCGATATCATGGGCACGCTAAGCGTCCTCGAAGAACTCTCTGAAGCCAGTATCCCGTTTCTCGCCGTCGTGGGCAACCACGAGGCCAAGCGGGACGCCCAGTGGCTCGACCTGTACGAGTCACTCGGCTTGGCGACGCGGCTCGACGACGAGCCGACCGTCATCGGCGACACCGCCTTCTACGGCCTCGATTTCGTGCCACGCTCGCAACGCGACGACCTCGACTATGACTTCGCCGCCCACGACGCGGACAGCGCCGCGCTGGTCACCCACGGCCTGTTCCAGCCCTTCGATTACGGCGACTGGGACGCCGAAGAGATACTCACCGAGTCGTCGGTCGCGTTCGACGCGATGCTGCTCGGCGACAACCACGACCCCGGCAAACAGCGGGTCGACGACGCCTGGGTCACCTACTGCGGGTCGACCGAACGGGCGAGCGCCAGCGAGCGCGAGGACCGCGGCTACAACATCGTCACCTTCGACGACGAGGTCCGCATCACCCGGCGTGGCCTCGACACCCGCGAGTTCGTCTTCATCGACGTCGAACTGGGGCCCGAGGAGGGCGTCGAGCGCGTCCGGAGCCGCGTCGGCCAGCACGACCTGGACGACGCCGTGGTCATCGTCTCTATCAGCGGCGACGGCGACCCGGTCACCCCGGCCAGCGTCGAATCGTTCGCGCTTGACCGGGGTGCGCTCGTGGCCCGGGTCACCGATCACCGAGAGATTACGGCTGAGGAGCGAGAAACCGATATCAGCTTCGCCGACCCCGACGACGCCGTCACCGAGCGTGTCCGCGACCTCGGGCTGAGCGAGGCCGCCCACGACATCGATGAGACGATTCGCGCTTCGAAGGTCGCCGACGCGAACGTCAAAGACGAGGTCGAACGGCACGTCAGGGAGTTGCTGTCCGAGGTGTCGGACGCGCTCACGGCCGACACAGAAGCGACTGCGAGCGCAGACGCGGACGACACCGACGGCAGCACACCGGCGAACGAGGCTGACACCGACGACGACGTAGCGGCGAACGAGGCTGGCGGCACAGACAACGAGAGTCAAGCGAGCGTCGAGGAGTTCCTGTAATGGAGAGTACACGATGAAATTCCACCGGGTCAAGCTATCCAATTTCAAGTGCTACGACGATGCCGACCTGCGACTGGACAACGGCGTGACCGTCATCCACGGACTCAACGGGAGTGGGAAGTCATCCCTGCTTGAGGCCTGTTTCTTCGCGCTGTACGGCTCGAAGGCGCTGGATGAGAACCTCGGCGATGTGGTTACCATCGGGGCTGACGACTGCACTGTCGAATTGTGGTTTTCTCACGCCGGTGGCGACTACCACCTCACGCGCCGGGTCCGCGCGACCGGAGCGCAACCGACGACGGCGAAATGCGTCCTTGAGACACCCGAAGGAAACTACGAAGGGGCGCGCGACGTGCGCCGGCGAGTTACGGAACTCCTGCGGATGGACAGCGAGGCGTTCGTCAACTGCGCGTACGTCCGTCAGGGCGAGGTGAACAAACTCATCAACGCCTCGCCGGGCGACCGACAAGATATGCTCGACGACCTCCTGCAACTGGGGAAACTAGAGGAGTACCGCGAGCGGGCCAGCGACGCCCGCGTCGGGGTGGGTCGCGTGCGCGACGACAAACAAGGAGCGCTCTCCCAGCTCGACGAGCAGATTCAGGAGAAAGAGGAAAAAGACCTCCACGAGCGCCTGAACAGCCTCGAAACGAAGGAGGCGAAACTTCTGGACGAAATCGAGCACATCGAGGACCAGAAGGCCACCGCCGAGGAGACGCTCACGCAGGCCGGCTCGGTCCTCGAAGAGTACGAGGAGAAACGCGAGGAACTGTCCGCACTGGAAGACGACATCGAAGAGTTGGAGGCGACGATTACCGAGACCGAGACGGAGCGAACCGAACTCAAAGAGCGCATCAGCGACCTGCAGGACCGCCGGGAATCGCTTCAGGAGCAGCTCGCGGAGACGGTTTCCGAGACTAACCTCGACAGCTCGGAGCCGGACCCGGAGGCCGTCGCAGCACGGCTGGAGGAACTGCAGTCCCGCGACGACGACCTGCAGGGCCGAATCGAGGACCAGCGCGTCGACGCGAAAGAGCACAGCAGCACCGCAGACGCGCTCGCTGAGAGCGCTGCTGACCTCGAATCCCGGGCTGCGGACAAGCGCGAGGAAGCCGACGAACTGGAAGCAGACATCGAGGCCGCGCGGGAGTCCATCGCCGAGCGCCGGGAGCAGATCAGCGATATTGACGACCAGATCGCTGACCTCGAAGCCAGGTTCGAGGGCGCGCCGACGGACCGCGACGGGGCACAGTCGTACAAAGAATCTGTCGCCAGTGACCTTGACGACGCCCGACAGCGGGTGACAGAACTGGAGACAAAACTGGAGAGTGAGCGCGAGGCGCTGGCCGAGGCGGAGGCGCTGCTGGAGGCCGGCAAGTGTCCCGAATGTGGGCAGGACGTGGTCGAGTCACCGCACGTCGCCTCCATCGAGGAGGACCGCGAGCGGATCGCGGAGTTGGAGTCGACGCTCGCAGATGCTCGCGATGAAGTCGAAACGCTGGAGTCGAAACACGAAACGGCGACGGCACTGGTCGAGACAGCCGACGAACTGGCGACACTCGAGAACAACCGCTCGAACATCGTCCAACTGGTCGAAGAGAAGGAGGACGGGCTGGACGCGGACCGGGAGCGCATCGAGACGCTCCGCGAGGACGCGGCGGAACACGAGTCCGAGGCTGAGACGAAACGCGAGAAAGCCGCCGAAGCCCGCGAGCAGGCCGAAGACTGCCGTTCGGTCGTCGCTGAGTGCAATCAGGAGCGCCAGCAGGTCAAGCAGGCAATCAAGCATTTAGAGCGGGTCGAGGACCTGCTTGGGGACATCGACGACTGTGACGACGACATCGAACGCTTGCGCGAGAAACGCACGCAACAGGCCGAACTGAACGACCAGCGCCGCGAACAGCTCGCGGAGAAGCGCGAGCGCAAGCAGGACTTGGCCCGGTCGTTCGATGAGGAGCGAATCGACGAAGCCCGCAACGAGAAGCAACGCGCGGAACAGTACATCGAGCAGGCCGAAGAGGCGCTGGCAGAGAAACGCGAGAAACGCGACGAACTGCAAAACGCCATCGGCGGTGTCACGAACGAAATCGAGGAACTGGAGTCGCTGCGGGAGCGCCGCGACGACCTCGAAGCGACCCTGGAGCGACTCGAAACGCTGTACGAGGAGACAGAGGAGCTACAGGAGATGTACGGCACGCTCCGGGCGGAGCTGCGCCAGCGCAACGTCGAGACGCTCGAACGGATGCTCAACCAGACGTTCGATCTGGTGTATCAGAACGACTCATACTCCCATATCGAACTCGACGGCCAGTACCAGCTGACGGTGTACCAGAAGGACGGCGAGCCGCTGGAACCCGAACAGCTCTCCGGCGGCGAGCGCGCGCTGTTCAACCTCAGTCTGCGGTGTGCTATCTATCGCCTGCTCGCGGAGGGTATCGAAGGCGCAGCGCCGATGCCCCCGCTCATCCTCGACGAGCCGACGGTGTTCCTCGACTCGGGTCACGTCACGCAACTGCTCGACCTCGTCGAGTACATGCGCGACGAGGTCGGCGTCGAGCAGATTCTCGTGGTCAGTCACGACGAGGAGCTAGTCGGTGCGGCCGACGACCTCGTCCGCGTCGAAAAAGACGCCACGACCAACCGCTCGCGGGTCGAACAGGTCGAGGCGACGGTGGCGGAACTGGCCTGACCGCAGTCACGACGCTGGACGGGCCTCAGTCGCGGAGCTGCGCCAGTCCATCACTGGCCGTTTCGGTCGTGTCGTACCCTCGCTGGCCGTGGACTCTGGCCTCGGTAAGCAGGCCGGCGGCGCGAAACTCGGCCAGCAAGCCGTGCAGGTCGCTCTCGCAGAGGTCGTAGGCTGAGAGCAGTTCCGCCACGGAGAGCGGCCCGCGCTCGTCGAGTTCCACGAGCAGGCCAAGTGCCCGGTCGTCGTGGGCCGCTGTGAGGACGCAACGAGCGGCGTCGGGAACGGCCTTGGCGGCAGTTACCAGCGGTGAGTCGCCATCCACAGGTTCGAGAGCGGCGTTCGGAACGTGTCGCTGTTCGCCGGTTTCGGGGTCCCTGACCAGACTCGAATCGGTGGACTCCTTCAGCAGTAAGTACCGCGTGCCGTCGTCGTCCCGCACAGTACGCATATAGCGCTTCGTAGCCGTCCGGACCGGTTAGCCGTTATGGTCGCCCGACTCTGTGCCGTCGGACTGGGTATGTGTGGTCTCGGCTGGGTCGTCCTCGTCGTCCGATTTGCGCTCCCGCTCGAACTGGACGTACCGGAACGTTCCGTAGCCGAAGGCGATGACGCCGACGAGGAAGATGCGAACCCCGAGGTCGACCTGCCCCTCGAAGTAGGCCAGCATCGGCCCGAGCGAGAGGGCCAGCAGCGCGATGTTGAACACGATGACGAGTATGACGAACAGCCCCGTGGCCTCGCCGCTGTAATCGCTATCTGACGGTGACGGAACGTCTGGGCCGAGGCTCTCCGGGTCGAACTCCGATGGCTCGTACTCGCTTTTTTCCGAGAGGACGCCGCCGCTCTCGTTTGGGTCGTCCTCGCCGGGGATGTCCATCACACTAGCTACGACGCGTGGAGGCTAAAAGTACTTCCTGTCAGGCGATCTCCTGTAACGTGAGCGCCGTATCAGTCTGTAGCCACGCGAGCGGGTTCTCCGCGTCGTAGAACACTGTCCCCTCCTCGGTCTCGTAGGTCTCGGTCGTCTGGATGGCGTCTGGGAGCGCCGGCTCCGACCGCAGTTCTTCGGACCTATCCGCCTCGCCGTGGGGGGATGCGTGGTGCGACATTGGCCGTCAAACTTGGGTATGTTACTCGATGGCATATACTTTCTGCCTGTGGCAATACCCCGTCGACCGCCGGTGTTTTTATGCGGCATCTCGAAACAAGGCCAAGAATGAGTGACGGCACCCAGGGCACGCTGGGGGACTTCGGGGAGGACGCGGGCACAGACGACCGCCCGGTCGCCGACGAAGCGGCGGCCATCGCAGGCAACGGTGGAAGCGACGGCGGGACGAGCGTCGTCGATCTCGACGAGCGTCAGTTCCCGCCGGTCGAGGAGACCATCGAGTTCGTTGTCACGCAGGTCGACTACACCATCGAGGGCCAGGGCGACGACGAGTTCCCGGTCGTCCACGCCTTCGGGCGCACCGACGACAACGAACCGGTTCACGCTCGTGTCTTCGATTTCAAGCCGTACTTCTACGCGCCGACCGACAGCGTCACCGAAGACGAACTCCGCCAGTACGACAGCATCACCGGCTGGGAAGAAGCCGACGCGGACGGCGAGCCATACGAATCGATTCGGGGCGAGTGCCTGACGAAGATATTCGGCCAGACACCACGCGATGTGGGCCAGATACGTGACGACTTCGACCACTACGAGGCGGACATCCTCTTTCCGAACCGCCTGCTCATCGACAAGGACATCACTAGCGGCGTGCGTGTCCCCGCCCGGGAACTCGACGACGGGAGCCTGAAGGTCCACCACGAGGAGATTCAGCCGGTCGAGGCCCACGCCGACCCGCGGGTCAACACCTTCGATATCGAGGTCGACGACAGGCAGGGGTTCCCCGAAGACGGCGAGGAGCCGATCATCTGTCTCACCTCCCACGACTCCTACCGCGACGAGTACGTCGTCTGGCTGTACGAGTCCCCCGACGGTATCAACGGTCCTGAGGCGCTGGCCGGCTACGACCCGATCCGGGAGGACTTCGAGGCCGACGTGCGCGTCTTCGACGAAGAGGAGGCCATGCTGGAGGCCTTTGTGGATTACATCGTCGACACCGATCCGGACGTACTCACCGGGTGGAACTTCGACGACTTCGACGCGCCGTACTTCCTTGACCGTCTGGAAGAACTCCAGAGTTACAACCACGACTTCGACCTCCAGATCGACCGCCTCTCGCGGGTCGACGAGGTCTGGCGCTCGGGCTGGGGCGGCCCCGATATCAAGGGCCGGGTCGTCTTCGACCTCCTCTATGCCTACAAGCGCACGCAGTTTACCGAACTCGAATCCTACCGGCTCGACGCCGTCGGCGAGCAGGAACTCGGCGTCGGCAAGGAGCGCTACACCGGCGACATCGGCGACCTCTGGGAGCAGGACCCTGAGCAGTTGCTGGAGTACAACCTCCGGGACGTGGAGCTGTGTGTCGAACTCGACCGCGAGCAGGACATCATCGACTTCTGGGACGAGGTTCGAACCTTCGTCGGCTGCAAGCTTGAGGATGCGACGACGCCCGGCGACGCCGTCGACATGTACGTCCTGCACAAACTCCACGGCGAGTTCGCGCTCCCCTCGAAGGGCCAACAGGAGAGCGAGGACTACGAGGGCGGCGCGGTCTTCGACCCTATCACCGGCGTCCGCGAGAACGTGACGGTGCTTGACCTGAAGTCGCTGTACCCGATGTGCATGGTGACGACCAACGCCAGCCCGGAGACGAAAGTCGACCCCGAGCAGTACGACGGCGACACCTACCGCGCGCCCAACGGCACCCACTTCCGGAAGGAACCAGACGGCGTCATCCGGGAGATGGTCGACGAACTCCTGTCAGAACGTGAAGAAAAGAAGGCCGAGCGGAACAGTTACGACCCCGATAACCCGGAGTACGAGCGCTTTGACAGGCAGCAAGCGGCTGTCAAGGTAATCATGAACTGCTTCACACCGGACACGGATGTGCTGACGCCCGAGGGGGTCCGCAACATTCGTGACCTCGAAATCGGCGACGAGGTGTATTCGTTGGACCCCGTGACGGAGGAGATGGAGGTCAAGCCTGTCGTCGAGACACAGTCCTACCCGGACTACCGCGGCGAACTGGTCGACATCGAGACGAGCAAGATGGACTTCCGAATCACACCGAATCACCGGATGCTCGTCCGAAAGAACGAGACGAATGGTATCACTGAGGACGAGTACCAATTCGTGGAAGCCGGCGACCTCGACGACGCGACGAACTACGAACTCCCGCACGATTGGGACGGCCCCAATGGCGACACAATGCAGACCGTCGACCTGACTGAGTTTGTCGACGACTACGAAGTGTGGATACGGCCGTCGGTCCACGGCCATACGTTCGCGGCCGAAATCGGCCACTATCCGGACACAGTGCTGAAAAACGATATCGGCGAAGAAGGGTACGTCTTCGCTCCCGAGGAGTTTGAAGCTAACCGTGAGTACATCGAGTCGGTCGCTGAACGGACGTACATCCACGCCGAATCGGGCCGCAAGTGGATTCCCCGGACCTTCGACGGCGACGACTTCCTCGAACTGCTCGCGTGGTACATCACTGAGGGGAACGTCTACACCTCCGAGACGAAGCAGTTCGCCGAGAAGACGCGCGGCGCATCGACCACGGTCAAAATCGCCCAGGAAGCCATCGCCGACGGCGGGCAGTCCGACCACGCGGCAATCGGAGATCTACTTGACCGATTGGGGTTCGACTACTACGTCGACGACCAGAGCTACCAGTTTACCTCGGAACTTCTGGGCGACCTGCTCCGCGACATTTGCGGTGGAGACAGCTTTGAGAAACAGGTCCCCGAGTTCGTCTTCGACCTGAGTCAGCGTCAGAAACGGCGGTTCCTCGAGACGCTCATCGCTGGTGACGGCGACCGCCAAAAGAACTCCTGGCGGTACACGACCTCCAGCGACCGACTCCGCGACGACGTGCTTCGGCTCTGTGCACATCTCGGTCTCACCGCGAACTACAACCGAAACAGCGGCTCGTGGCGAATATACGTCACCGAAGACAGCAAGAACACGCTCCGGATGCACCGCAGCGGGTCACAGAGTACGGCCGAGGACGGTGTTTACTGCGTCACCGTCGAAGACAATCACACGCTCATGGCCGGCCGCAACGGGAAATTCCAGTTCGTCGGTCAGTCGCTCTACGGCGTTCTGGGGTGGGACCGCTTCCGCCTCTACGACAAGGAGATGGGGGCGGCGGTCACTGCCACCGGGCGCGAGGTCATCGACTACACCGACGAAGTCGTCGCAAACGAAGGGTACGAGGTCGTATACGGGGACACCGACTCCGTCATGCTCCAGCTTGGCGACGTGGGCCCCGACGACGTCGAGGGCGATGTTGAAATCACCGACGAGATGCGCGAGAAGCACCCCGAGATGGGCGACGACGAACTCGAACTTATCGCCACGACCATCCAGAAGGGGTTCGAGCTGGAGGAGACGATCAACGACTCCTACGACGAGTTCGCGATGGAGGAGCTAAACGCACAGTTCCACCGTTTCGAAATCGAGTTCGAGAAGCTCTACCGCCGATTCTTCCAGGCGGGCAAGAAGAAGCGCTACGCGGGCAACATCGTCTGGAAGGAGGGCAAGCACGTCGACGACATCGACATCACCGGCTTCGAGTACCAGCGGTCGGACATCGCGCCGATCACGAAGCGGGTCCAGAAGGAGGTCATCGACCGCATCGTCCGCGGGGAGGACGCCGAGTCGATCAAGCAGTACGTCAGCGACGTTATCGAGGACTATCAGGACGGCAACGTCAACTATGACGACGTGGGCATTCCCGGCGGCATCGGGAAGAAACTCGACAACTACGACACCGACACCGCACAGGTCCGGGGCGCGAAGTACGCCAACCTCCTGCTGGGGACGAACTTCCAGAGCGGGTCGAAACCGAAGCGGCTGTATCTGGACAGAGTGCATTCCGATTTCTTCCAGCGCATCGAGGACGAGGAGGGATTGGACCCTCAGCGGGACCCGCTGTACGGCGAGTTCCGCCGGGACCCCGACGTAATCTGTTTCGAGTACGCCGACCAGATTCCCGAGGAGTTCGAAATCGACTGGGACAAGATGTTGGATAAGACGCTGAAGGGCCCGATTGCCCGCATTCTGGAGGCGATGGATATCTCCTGGGAGGAGGTCAAGTCCGGGCAGGAACAGACTGGACTCGGGAGCTTCATGTAACCCACAGAAAGCAGGGGCTTACTGCTGCAAGAAATATTATTTCTATATACAGAAGTTGAGTTCGCAGCAATGCGAAAGCTTCATGGGTGAAACGTACCTTCTTTCGGTTGACCTAAGAGATACCTATGGCGAAACTCGAAATCAACAATCTCCACGCAGAAGTCGCAGAAGAGGACGGTGAGACGATTCTCCGCGGTGTCGACCTCGAAGTCGAGTCCGGTGAGATCCACGCGCTGATGGGTCCTAACGGCTCAGGCAAGTCCACAACGGCGAAGATCATTGCCGGTCACCCCGCCTATGAGGTAACCGACGGCGAAGTACTCATCCACCTCGAAGAGGACGAGTTCGGGGACGAGGAAATCCCGGAAGACCTCCGCACCTGGGACCTGCTCGACCTCGAACCGAACGAGCGCGCCGCGCTCGGCATCTTCCTCGGCTTCCAGTACCCGGCCGAAATCGAGGGCGTCACGATGGTGAACTTCCTCCGCACGGCCCTCAACGCCAAGCTCGAAGAGCGCGAAGAGCTGTTCGAAGACGACGACGAAGAAGAAGCCGAATCCGAGGGCGGCGACACCAACGAGGACGCTGCCGGCTACGACACCTCCCCGATGGAGGGTAACGTCGAAGAAGGCGAAATCGGCGTCGCCGAGTTCCAGGAGATCCTTCAGGAGAAGATGGAGCAGCTGGACATGGACGAGAAGTTCGCCTCCCGGTATCTCAACGCTGGCTTCTCGGGCGGCGAGAAGAAGCAGAACGAAGTCCTCCAGGCCGCGATCCTCGAGCCCTCGATCGCCGTGCTCGACGAGATCGACTCCGGGCTGGACATCGACCGACTGCAGGACGTCTCCAACGGCATCAACGCGCTCCGTGACGAGCAGGGCGCGGGCATCCTCCAGATTACCCACTACCAGCGCATCCTCGACTACGTCGAACCCGACCACGTCCACGTGATGCTCGACGGCCAGATCGCCACCTCCGGTGGCGCTGAACTCGCCGAAAAGCTCGAAGACGAGGGGTACGACTGGGTCCGAGAGGAAGCCTACGAGGCCGCGTAACGCCCTTCCGTACACAGCGATAACACTACACACACTATGAGTTCAGATCAAGACCACCTCAAAGAGACCGACACCGAGAAGCGCTTCGAGTTCAAGAAAGAGGAGAAGTCCGCCTTCGAAGCCGAGAAGGGCCTCACGGAGGAGACCATCCGGGTCATCTCCGAAGACAAGGACGAGCCCGAATGGATGCTCGAGCGCCGTCTGCGCGCGCTGGAGCAGTACAAGGAGATGCCGATGCCGGACGGCTGGCCGGGCGCACCCGACCTCTCCGAGGTCGACGTGGACGAGATCGTCCCGTACATCCGTCCCGACATCGAGACACGCGGCGGGGTCGACGACTGGAACGACCTCCCCGAGGAGATTCAGGACACCTTCGACAAACTCGGCATCCCGGAAGCCGAGAAGAACGCGCTCTCGGGCGTCGGCGCGCAGTACGAGTCCGAGATCGTCTACCAGAACATGCAGGAACGCTGGGAGGAGAAGGGTGTCATCTTCTGTGACATGGACAAGGCCGTTCAGGAACACGAAGACATCCTCAAAGAGTACTTCATGACCAAGGCCGTGCCGCCGAGCGACAACAAGTTCGCGGCGCTGCACGGCGCTATCTGGTCCGGCGGGTCGTTCGTCTACGTCCCCGAGGACACGACGGTCGACATGCCGGTCCAGGCGTACTTCCGCATGAACTCCGACGGGATGGGCCAGTTCGAGCACACGCTCATCATTGCCGAGGAGAACTCCGAGGTCCACTACATCGAGGGCTGTTCCGCCCCGAAGTACTCCGAGTTCAACCTCCACTCCGGCGGCGTCGAAGTGTTCGTCAAGGAGAACGCACACGTCCAGTACTCGACCGTCCAGAACTGGTCGAAGAACACGTACAACCTCAACACCAAGCGCGCAATCTGCGAGGCCGACGGCACGATGGAGTGGGTCTCGGGCAGCATGGGCTCGAAGGCCACGATGCTGTACCCCTCCACCGTTCTCAAAGGTCCCGGCGCGACAGACAACCACATCACCATCGCCTTCGCCGGCGAGGGCCAGGACATCGACACGGGCGCGAAGGTCTACCACAACGCCCCCGAGACGAAATCCACCATCGAATCGAAGTCCATCAGCAAGGACGGCGGCCGCACGAACTACCGCGGCCTCGTCCACATCGCCGACGGTGCCGAAGACTCCTCGACTTCCGTCGAGTGTGACGCGCTGATGTTCGACAACGAATCCACGTCGGACACGATGCCGTACATGGAGATTCAGGAGTCCAAGGTCGATGTCGCCCACGAGGCGACCGTCGGCAAGATCGGCGACGAGGACGTCTTCTATCTGCAGTCCCGCGGACTGGACGACGACGACGCCAAGCAGATGATCGTTGCCGGCTTCATCGAGCCGATCACGGAGGAACTGCCGATTGAGTACGCCGTTGAGCTGAACCGCCTCATTGAGCTTGAGATGGAGGGGTCGCTCGGATAACCATGAGTACGCAGGTACACGCCAATCTCACAGAGGCGCAGGTAGAACAGATTTCAGACGATCTCGGCGAGCCCGAGTGGCTGCTCGAGACGCGAAAGGACGCGCTCGCCGCGCTCGAGGAGCTGGAGATGCCGGATGTCATCCGGACACCGGGTCGCACCTGGACGAACCTCGACGCGCTCGACTACGAGTCGTTGGTCGACCCGCTCGATTACGCGCAGGACAAGGACCGTATTGACGCCGACGGCGTCGAAGTACTGTCCTGGAGCGAGGCGCTCGACGAGCACGCGGACCTCGTCGAGGAACACTTCGGCAGCGTCGTCGACCCGCAGCGGGACTACCTCACCGCGCTGTCGACGGCCCTGTTCTCGGCCGGCACGGTCGTCTACGTCCCCGAGGGCGTCGATGCCGAAGACGTGAAGATCCGGACGACGATGAACAGCCAGTCGCTGTTCAACTACACGCTCGTTCTCGCCGAGGAGTCCTCGTCGGTGACAATTCTCGAACGTCAGGGGACCGGCGAGACGACCGACGCTGACCAGTACTACTCCGGTATCGTCGAAGTCGTCGCCGAGGAGAACGCCTACGTCCAGTACGGCGCGCTCCAAAACCTCTCGGAAGAGACGTACAACTTCCAGGTCAAGCGCGGCCACGCCGACACATACGCCACGGTCAACTGGATCGACGGCAACATCGGCTCCCGCCTGACCAAGTCCAACGTCGAGACCCGACTGCTGGGAGACTCCTCCGAGTCACAGATTCTGGGTGCGTTCTTCGGCCACGAGGACCAGCACTTCGACATCGCGTCGCGTGTCTGGCACGAGGCCGAACACACCACCGCCGACCTCGTCACCCGCGGCGTCCTCGACGATGACGCCCGGTCGGTGTATGAAGGTGTTCAGGATGTCGGTCGTGAGGCCTGGGACACGTCGTCCTACCAGCGTGAGAACACGCTCATGCTCTCCGACGACTCCGAGGCCGACGCGTCGCCGAAGCTCATCATCAACAACCACGACACCGAGGCCTCCCACTCCGCGACGGTTGGGCAGGTCGACGCGGAGGACATGTTCTACATGACCTCTCGCGGTGTCGACCCCGAGAGCGCGAAGAACATGCTCGTCGAAGGGTTCTACGTCCCCGTGCTCGAAGAGGTGCAGGTCGACGAACTCCGCGAGGACCTCGACCAGCTGATCTACGAGCGCCTGCGAGAGTAGCGAGGTCGCGCAGCGACCCCGGTTTAGCGAGCGGGGAACGCAGCGACCCGCGAGCAGCGAGACGGTTTCGCCGTCTCTATCTCGAAAACGAGCGGGCGGACCACGCAACCAATCTTTCTGTTCAGTGGTCTCCTGAACGCGCAATCAAACCCCTCGTAACCACCGCTGTAGCCATCAGTGAACGGTCAATACACCGCGTGTCATTCTGACCGGAAAGAATATCACTTCGTTCATATGAACTGTCCGTAATGGTCCTCCGAAGATGGTTGCCCGAGCGTCCTCCGACGTGGACAGATGTTCTGGCCGGCCTTCTGATCCTCGTCTGGTTGCCACTCAACGTGGGAGACCTACAGACGATTTACTTGAGCTGGTTCCTGTTCGGATCCGTCGCCGGTTTGGTTTCGATGGGACCACTTGCCAATTCACTGATTGGAGAACGGACTGGAACGTGGTTCCGGAAAATCGGTGTGCTCGGCAGAGCCGCCTCCATTCTTGCTTTCGTCGCCATCGTCTGGTTCGTTCGAGGGCAAGTGGACCTACCAGGTAAAATCGTAACCAGTGCTATCGGTGGATTCCTGCTCTCAATTCTGGTTTACACCCTCTCATATATCCTGTCAGCAGGCGAAATAAGTGGATGGACGCGTTAGGAAGGGGCACACTGAGTCGCTTTGTCGATTCAGTATGGTTGAAACGATAACCCGTGACGGTCACTATGGCGCTCCGGAGTGGTGCGTTGCTCCTTACCGGTCGGACTTGTCCCCGCGAAGCCAGACGTAGTCACACGGGTCCAGCAGGAAGGTGACGCCGCCGTCCTCGATGTGGTAGCCGCCGTCACCGACTGCCCTCGACGTGTCGGCGTCGGGGACCTCCCACTGGAGGACGGGTTCGCGGTACTCGTCGGCGAAGTTATGGGCGAAGATGAACGCAGTGTCGCCGGCGTCGACGCGGTGGACGAGCACGTCCTTGTGGCCCGATTCGGCCAGATGGAGGTCGCCGTCGCTGAGTTCGGGGTTGCGCTTGCGGGCCGCGACGAGACGCTGGATATGTGACAGCAGTGAGTCAGGGTCGGCTTGCTGGTCGGCCACGTTGATGTGTTCGAAGCTGTACTCTTTCCCAACGACCGGCGGGTTGTAGCAGTCCTCGCGGTCGGCCGTCGAGAAGCCGCCGTTTTCGGTGTCGTCCCACTGCATCGGCGTCCGGACTGACTCTCGTTCGTCGAGCCACAGGTCCGAGCCCATGCCGATCTCGTCGCCGGAGAGGATGACTGGTGTCCCCGGATACGCAAAGAGGAGGCTGTGAGCCATCGCGATGCGGTCGTGGTCGTGGCCGAAGAGGTCCGCCAGCCGGAGCCGGTGACCCCGACCGAAAATCCACGAGGAACCGTCATCGGGGCCAAAGTACTCCCGGGCGTGTTCCAGCGCCTCGTGGGGGAGTTTCAGGAGATTCCACTCGTCGTGGTTCCGGAGGAAGTTCGCCCACTGGCCCACGCCGGAGATATCCGGCAGGACCTCGTTCGCGCGGTGGAGCGGCCAAGTGTCTCTAACGCCGACGCCGTACACCATGTGAGCGTTCAGGACGAAGTTGAACATCAGGTCAAACCCCTCGCCGTCGCCGAAGTAGTAATCGAGATGTTCGGGCTGGTCGTCGGCCTCGGCGATGAGTACGGCGTGGTCCTTTGCTGCTGTGACGACGCGTTTCAGTTCTTTGAACAGCTCGATGTCCTCGGTCGTCCCATTGTGCCCTTTCGGCAGTAGCATCGGGTGGGCGGCGTCGATACGGAAGCCGTCTGCTCCCTGGTCCAGCCAGAAGCGCATCACGTCGTGGATTTCGTCGCGGACAGCGGGGTTGGCGACGTTGAGGTCCGGCTGATGGTGATAGAACTGGTGGAAGTAGTGCTTGCCAGCGACCTCGTCGTAACTCCAGACGCCGTCCTCGCGGTCGGGGAAAATGTTGGCTGTCTGGTAAGCATCGTCGAGGTGGCTTGTCCAGAGGTAATAGTCGTGGTATTTCGAGTCGGGGTCCTCGCGGGCGCGCTGGAACCACTCGTGGTCGGTCGACGTATGGTTGAACACGAGGTCGGTGAGGACGCGGATGCCACGTTCGTGGGCGCGGTCGGTGAGTTCCCGGAAGTCTGCCAGCGTTCCCATCCGGTCGTGGACGCTGTAGTAGTCGGCGACGTCGTAGCCGTTGTCCCGGAGTGGGCTCGGATAGAACGGGCGGAGCCAGAGGCAGGTCACGCCGAGGTCTTCGATGTAATCGAGCTTCTCGATGAGGCCCTGGAAATCGCCCCAGCCGTCGCCGTTGCTGTCGTTGAACGTCTTTACGTCCAGTGTGTAGATGACCGCGTCCTTGTGCCAGCCGTGTTCGACCATCCTCATGTGTGTTATCGAGTCCCAGCCCCTGGTAGTTTCGGGTCCGTCCACGGACCGAGCCGAAGGGATGAGGATGCGCCCGGAAGTTTCGGCTCCAGACTGTTACCGAGTACGGGGGTATGAAAGACAACCTCAGTTCGACGACAGGGAACCGCTTAAGTCCGGCCCTCCCCGAACTACGTGTATGACTGGAGCACAGCGCCGAGTGGGGGTGTTACCGTGAGTCTCACACAGCCAGTGGTGTCCGATCATCAGTTGGCCCGGTTGCTACAGATCGGCATCGTCCTCGAAGAGGTCGTCGAGGCACGGGCGGCCAAGCACGCTGAGGAAACGAGCGGAGCGCACGAACAGGCGGTCCTTGACCTCCTCGCACACGCTGAGACAGAGTCAGCTGAGCACCGGCGGCAACTGGAGGCACTCATCGACGACCTCGAAGCAGATACCGTCCCGTTCGAGGAAATCGAGATGCTAGTCGAGGCCCAGTACGAAGCCGACAAGGACTTCGACGGGGTGTTGTACGACCAGCTCTGTAACGAGGAGACGGCGTACAAGTTCTACGACGATCTCATCGAAGCAATCGAGGCGTCCGACGTGACATTCACAATCGACCGCAAGCGGCTGCTTGCCGTGCTGTCGGATATCCGCGAGGACGAGGCGGAGGGAGTCGAAGACGTGACCGATCTGATGGAGGATTATCAATGAACACGCAGGCCCAGTATCTGAAAGCGATCTATCTCACGCAACAGCAGGAAGACGGTCCAGCATCCACCGGCGACGTGGCCGATATGCTTGATGTCAGTCCAGCGAGCGCTAACGAGATGATCGGCAAACTCGAAAGCCGTGGGCTGCTGAACCACGAGAAGTACAAAGGCGTGGACCTCACCGACGACGGCATCGCACAGGCTCGCGAGGCGCTCCAGAACTACTGTATCATCGAGCGGTTCCTCATCGAGGTGCTAGAGGTCGAGGAGTTCCGTGCCGAGGCAAAGCAACTGGAGGGCGTCATCGACGAAACGGTCGCTGATCGTCTCGATACGATTATCGACCGCAAACCTCAGTGTCCCGACTGTTTCGACCCCGAGGGGGATGTCTGTGGCCTGCTCGAAGTCGAGGCTGAAGTCACCAGCGACTGACCGGCCGCTCTCGAAGCGTTCAAGTGCGTTCCGTCGATTATCCTGCATACGGATCGCTCATAGTGAGTGAAGTCCCGTGGTGGTGAGCAAATCCTGTGGATTTGCGCGGTACACGGGACGGACGAAGTGAATGAAGTCCCGTGGTGTAGTGGCCAATCATAAGGGCCTTTGGAGCCCTTGACGGCGGTTCGAATCCGCCCGGGACTATCCTCTGATGAACGAACGTGAAGAGTGGGTGGCTCTCGCGGATTCGACACCCAGAAGACGATGGCTCAAGTCTTCGCGGTTCGAATCCGCCCGGGACTATTCTGTCCGAACAAACTCGTGAACAGCAGATATCCTCGGTGAGTCGAGCCCAGCGGACGAGAACATTTGAGTCCTCGCATGAATAGCCCAACGAGTGTCCCAAATTCTGACACCGAACTGTAGATTTATGATGTTCCGTGCCAACTAGTGGCATATGAAAATCAGGGAGGCAGTGTCGTCGGACCGCCCGGCTATCCGTGACGTGGCGCGTCGCTCGCTAGCGGCGTCGTATTCGCTGGGGCCGAAGGCAATTACGAGCGCTATCGAGGAGTGGTACGATGAAGAGCGTATCAACAAAATACTCACAGAGGAGAGTAATCGGCTGATTCTCGTCGCTGAGCAGGATGGGCAGGTGGTCGGTCTCTCCGAGAGCGTCCTTTCGGGGGATAGTATCGGGACGATACTCTGGCTGCACGTCGACCCAGCGTACCGCGGCGAAGGAATCGGCTCGGCATTGTTTGACGAGACCCACGGAGAGCTCCACGACCGCGGTGCCGAGACGCTCCAGGGGCGCGTGCTGGCCGACAACGTTGAAGGCAACAGCTTCTACGAGGATCGCGGCTTCGAACGCGCTGGCACGGGCGAGGTCGACATCGCTGGGCGGACCTACGTCGAGAACCTCTACACCGACGCCGAAGAGCTCGGACGCGAGCCGATAACCGACGACGGCCGGACGGTCTACGTCGACCACAACAACCACGAGTCCGGGTCGATAGCGCCGTTCCATGTGGTCCACGTCACCGAAGAGGGAAGCGACCGCTACGGGTACTTCTGCAGTAACTGTGAGACGCTGGCGAACGCGATGGATTCGATGGGCCGTATCGAATGTAGCAACTGTGGGAACGTTCGCAAACCGATGCGGTGGGACGCCGCCTATCTGTAACTACGGTGGCGACTGGTCCCCTGTGCGCTGTGACGATTCCTGTCTGTTTGCCGGGAGGAGTATCAGCTTGTAGTACAGGCCGAACAGGCACAGGGCGATACCGACGCCGACGAGCACATCAGTCACCGCGTGTTGGTTCGCCGCGTGGGTCACGATCGAGACGTCGCCGACGGGCATGTGGAGTGGCTGGAGAGGCATATATGCCGATTTATCTATTAGATGTAAAAAGCTGGACTGATGTTCCCAGCCGCTGAGAACCAGTGGCCGGGTGGCCCACAATAGCGGCCCTATCTGACACCGCGTCAGAGATAGTGATGCGTCTCTTCGGGAGACCGCGACGACGGGGTTTAGCCCGCTATCCCCATCTGAAAATGCCGGGTGTGGCAGCCGTTCTCCCTGTCGTAACGCTAAAGAGTCGAACGTACGTCTATATGTGTAAGATGACTATCGAAATCTGTTTCCGGAGGTGGTGCTGTGGGCGTCGAGATTAGGGAGTCACCTGTCTCAGCCGACGCGTTCGAGGAAATGAAGGAGTTCGTCCACGACTACCTCGCGGCGAGCGTCGAAAACGAAGAAGAGGGCGGCCGTATGCGCTGGTATCCGTGGCACTCCGCGGAGTACCGCTTCAACCACATCCTCAACGTCGTCGACATCGCGACAAAAATCGCCCGCAAGGAGGGCGCAAACGTGGACGTGACTCGCGTCGCAGCGTTGTTTCACGACATCGCGAAACTGGAAGCCGAGCAGGACCTCCACGCGGAAGCCGGCGCTCGGATCGCACGTGAGTATCTGCGGGCACATGGTGACTACCCAGAATCGTTCATCGAACAGGTCTGCGCTGCCGTCGAGGCTCACTCGTACCAAGGACCGCTTGACGACCTGCCACTGGAAGTACAGTGTCTCATCGAGGCGGACATCCTAGACAAAGTCGGCGCGAACGGGACCGCCCTGATGCTGTTGCGCATGGGCTATGAGTCCCGGACGCATATGGACGCGGCCGAGATGGTCGACCGCGTCATCGAGCGCGGCGAGGACGCGCGTGAGCGCGTCCAGAGCGACACTGCCGAGTCTATCGTCCACCAGCGGCTCAAGCGGACCCGCTGGTTCCAGGAATGGCTAACGATGGAAGTCGCCGACATGGCCGTCGAAGACGACCTCGATGAGGTGGCGACTGGGATGGGCGATTCATAGCGCCCGCAGCAGGAACAGAACGCCGGTCCCGGCGAGAACAGCGGCACTAATCCATGCGATCAGCGGTGCGAGCCGCTCGATACGCGTTCTCGCGGCGACAATTGCCGCCGGAAATCCCGTAATCCAGATGCCGATCCCGCCGAAAAACCCACCCAGCAGCACCGGGTGGCCGGTTTGTACGGTTAATGCGTTAGTCCCGACCGCGGGCACGTACGACGCCACGTCAACCACACCCGGTTCGAGGAGGCCCACGCCGACGGTGAGCCAGAAGGCGACCTGATAGGGGTTTGTCAGCGCCAGCACGAGCGCCTTGCGAAAGCCCCGGCTGTCCCCGGACGCGACCGACGAATTCCCCTCGGTAACTACTGTATTGGCCTCCTGAACTGCTCCGTACGCGAACCAGAGCATCAGGAGCCCGCCGGCACCGATCATCACTCGTCGAAGTCCCGGCGTCTCGGTGATGATCGTAGCGGCGCCGAGTACGGCGAGCACGAGGAAACAGGCGTCAGCAGTCATCGCGCCGAGGCCGGCGAAGAACCCCGCCCGCCAGCCGCGAAGCGCGCTTTCCTCGGCGATAACGGCGTTCATCGGCCCCGGCGGCGCGGCGAGCGCGAGGCCAAACAGGATTCCACCGAGCGCTGTCGGGACGAGCGAGAGCGCGCCGAGCTGGAGCAGGCCGAGTGAGTGATGCATCTATAGTCTGTGAAAACAGAGAGAAAATCCCGCAGACTTACAGCTTGCCGGCCTTCTGGAGCTTCATCAGGTCCTCGGTGTCGAGGGTCTCGCCCTCCTTGAATTTCTGATAAATCTCCTCGGCTTCCTCGCGAGCGGCTTCCTGCTTCTCCTCGCGCTGGGAGCGCTCCTGCTCCTCTTCCTTCTTGTCGAGTTCGCGGAGGCGCTTCTGGACGCGGACGAAGTCCTCGTGGTGCTGGTCAGCCGCTTCCTGGGCGTCGACGAACTCCTCGTGCTTCTCGTCGGCCTCGTCACGGATCTCGTCGGCCTCGCGGTAGGCCTCGATCATCTCGTTGTGGTGCTTCTGAGCCTCGTCAGCCAGTTCCGTGACTTTCTGGTGGTGTTTCGAGGCTTCCGAGCGGACCTCTTCCGCTTCCTCTTTGAGCTCTTCGAGGTCGCCGCCCTGGTCGAGCTTCTCCTGTTTCTCCTGGAGTTTCTCGCGCTTGGTCTCGATTTTCTCGATGAGCTCCTTCTCGTCCTCCGAGGAGAGCACTTCGGTCTGTTGCTTGAACTCGAGGTCTTCGATCTCCTCTTTGAGTTGTTCGACCGACGTGCCCTCGTCGAGCTCGAGGTCGTTTTTCAGGTTATCGACCTTGTCGAACAGCTCGTTTGCTTCTGCGTTGAGCTCGTTGCGCTTGTCCTTGTGCTCCTGGACCTGCTCGTTGAGCTCGTCGCGCTTCTCGCGGTGTTCCTGGGCTTCGTCGACCTTCTCGCGAGTCTTCGCGTTCAGGTCGTCGCGGGCGGAGGCCCGCTCGGACGCCATCTGGTTCAGCTCGTTTCGTCGGTCACGGAGCTGGCCGGCGAGTTTGATGAGCTCGCCTTTCGATTTGTTTTCGAGATCCTCTTCGGTTACTGTAACGTTCTTTGATTCGTCTATCGAGTCTGCCATTGTTGAATCCTCTATGCCATCACCGCTTCAGCACAGACAGTCGGCCCACTACTGAGGGGCTGACACCAATAACAAGGGTTCCCTCTCATGTTGGGCTGAAAGCGATACTGCCTGAACGCGGAAGCGTTCTGGTGTCTACGAATAGAGGTGGATATTGTTTAAACATTCCGGTGCATTGAATACCGCGTCAACGTCTCACACGCCATATTTCGGGGGCGAGACGGTCACTATCGTCCGTGGTTCCCTTGCATATCACGCACATATATCACTCGCTAATACGATACTCGTTCGTGACGACAGTCTGGCCGTCAGTGGCGGCGAGCGTCACGTCGTCACCGGCTGAGAGAGTAAGCGTGTCGACGGTGACGCGGGCGAACGGACCGACAGTGTGTTCGGCCTGTTCGCGGTCCCCATTGCAGTCCCATTCCACCGTGAGGTTTGCTTTTTCAGGGCGGTCATGGAGGACAACGATATCCCGCTCGCCGGGCGCTAGGTCCGAGAGTATCACCTGCGTGGGCTCGTAACAGTCGGCGAGAACACTGAATGCCGTCTTCTCGGTCCCATCCGTGGCGAGCAGACCCATACCGGCGTCACCGACGTCTCGGAGGCTGTCCACGATCATGAGCGGCGCGGCGCGGTGCCGGAGCGACTCGGCAACCTCGCGGACGACGCCGGCCTGGTACGACTGCGACGCGTCGACTCCGCCGTCGACGTGGCGGTCGTGGCAGGCGTTGTCGAACCCGGGGCTGTCGCCCGGTTCCGGCGTCCCGAGCGCCCCGGCTCCGAAGCCGGCGACGACGTCGCCGACGTCGAACTGCGAACAGAGCCACGGAAGGTCGGTTGCGTCACCGTACCGCCACCCCGGGTAGAGGGTGGCCGCGTCGGGAGCGATTCCCGGCGGGCCGACGACCGGGAACGTCGGCACGTCGTCGATGGCCTCGGCCACCGACCTGGCGTCGGACGCGTCGTAGCCGGCGCGCCAGGCGCGCCATCGGAAGCGAAGCCTGTCGAGGAATCCGGAACCCAGTCCGTCAGCGTACGGAGATACTGGCTCGTCGTGAACACCGACCGCCGCGAAACTGGGATGCTGTGCGTAGGTCGTATTGAGCCGCGCTGCGAGGGCGATTCCTCGTTCGCTGTCGAATGAACCGGGGCCAGACAGTGGAACGTCCTGCCAGAGCAGGACGCCGTGGTCGTCACAGGCGTGAGCCACTTCGGGGGGCGTTCCCTGTGCCCGAACCCGGACCAGATTTGCATTGGCGTCGACAGCCCGTGCGACATCCTCCACGGTCGGGTCCAGCAGCGTTACCCCGCGAACGGGCACGGCCTCGCCGTTGACCCGCAGGCCATCGTCGTAGGAGACGGTGCGCAGTCCTGTCGTCACCGAGTGCTCGTCGTCCCCGAGCTTCGCCCTGAGAACGTAGCGGGACTGTTCGCCGCGGTCGTGGGGCCACCACAGTGACGGGTCGCGCACGTCCATCGTGTAGGTCACTGTCGTCCGCTCGTCGTCGGTCGAGACGCGGGCCCGGTCCATCATCCCGCCGCCGCGCACGTCCCCCTCCGGCCGTAGCGAGAGGGTTATCCGGTCGTCGAGTGGCTCCTGGGTCAGGACGGTCGCCGACACCTCGACCGTCGCGTCGGTCACGTCTTCGTCCGATACCTGTGGCTGGACTGAAAGCTCGCTCACGCAGGGGTCCGGTCTGGTTTCGATGCTCGCATCCCACCAGATGCCCGGGACGCAGCGCTCCGGTGGAAGCTGGTCGGTCGCGTGCAGGCCGCCAAAGCGGTCCTCGGGCGTACGACACTCCACGACGATCCGGTACTCCTCGCTCTCGGGGAGGCGAATCCGGAGCGGCTCGAAGTAGGCGTCGTGGCTGGTGAGTAAATCGCCGTTGCACCACACGCGTGTGTGCGCGTATGTTCCACTCAGTACGAGCAGGGCGTGTGCGTCGCTCTCGTCCCGCGGGTCCGAGAACGTCGTTTCGTAGGCTACGGCCTCGGCGCCGGCGAACTGGTCGGGCCGGCCGGGCACCGATACCGGTTTCCACGCCTCCGGGGACGGCATCTCGTCGTCCGGCGCAACCGCCGCGCCGCGCCACTCCAGCGACATACCTTGTGGCCCGTTCCCCGAGGGCATATCCTTTGCCCCACGCCTTCACTTTCACTTTCACTCCGGGGATGGCTCGCTTTGACATAGGTAGCCACCTACTATCCAGATATGCTCACCGAACTGCACGAGGCGGCGACACCGACCTGCGAGGCCCAGCACTGCGAACGCTCGCTCGGCGAGCCGGCGCTGGTGTTCGAGACCGAGGCTGGCCGCCGCGAGGCGCACGAGTGCGCCTGCGGTGCGGTGACGGTTACCGTCGTCCGGTCGGAGTCGTCCCGCTGAAGTACGCCCGGCGGTGACCGGGAGGTATGACACTTGAGGAAGTGGTCCACGCACAGGGCCACGAGAACGTCTCCGGCGAGCACGCGAGCACGCTGGAAGTGACGAGCGACGACTTTCTGACACCGGCCGGTGACTGCATTCTGGCTATCGAAGCCGACCGCGTCCCCGCTGACTTCGACGCGGAGTTCGTGACAGCCTGCCAAGACGCCGACGCGACGATCACGGCGACTATCGAGGCCGGCAACTATACTGTTACCGTGACCGGAACCGGCCATCCCGACCTCTCCTTCGAGAACGACCGGAGCCACGTCCTGCGGACGAGCGACTACGTCGACGACCGCACCGTGATGGTGAACGCCGACGCGGCGGCCGGCGACGTGGACCGGGACCTTGTCGATGCGCTCGCTAGTGGCAGTGACGCGACGCTGACGCTAGCTGTTGACCCTAGCGAGTAGGGACAGTTCTGGGATCGGTCGCGCCGCTATTCGGTTTCGGCAAAAGAAAACAGGTTGTAAACGGCTTACGACGACGAGATGACGTCGTCGATACGGACGATCATCGTCGCCGCTTCGGTAGCGGAGTCGACCGCTTCGCGCTTGACTGCGGCGGGGTCGAGGATGCCGTAGTCGACGGGGTCACCGACGACGCCGGTCTGGCCTTCGCTGATGACGCCGGCGATGCCCTCGCTCTCGTGTTCGGCGCGGAGGTCGACGAGCGCGTCGATGGCGTCGAGGCCCGTGTTCTCCGCGAGTGTGCGGGGTAGCACGTCGACAGCGTCGGCGAACGCTTCGACGGCGAGCTGCTTGCGGCCCTCGATGGACGCCGCTTCGGAGCGGATGTGGTCGGCGATGGCGATTTCGGTCGCGCCTGCGCCGGGAACCACACCGCCGGCGTCGAGCGCGGCGATGACGGTGTCGAGCGCGTCGTTGAGCGCGCGTTCGAGTTCGTCGACGACGTGTTCGGTGGAGCCGCGAGCGATGACTGTGACGGACTCGGCGGTCGCGCCGCCGGTAATGAACGTCACGTCGTCGTCACCCTGCTTTTCGACGTCGACGCTGTCGGCGTGACCGAGCGCGTCTTCATCAAGAGCTTCGAGGGAGCCGACGCGCTTTGCACCGGTCGCCTCCACGATGTCCTTCGCGGTCGAGGAGCTGATGCTGTCGGCGACGAAGACGCCTTCCTTGGCGAGCTGGGAGGCGACGCGGTCGGCGACGTCCTCGGTGACGAACGCGACGTCAGCGCCGCTTTCGACGACTTCCTCGGCGTAGCCCTGCAGTTCGCTCTCTTCGGCGTCGAGCGCGGCGTTGAGCTGGTCGACGCTGGAGACGTTGTACTCGGCGTCGATGTTGCTCTCACGAACGTCGAGTTCGGTGTCGATGACCGCGATAGACGCGTCCTCGACCGAGGTCGGCATGTTGTCGTGGACGGCCGTCTCGTCGACGATGACGCCCTCGACGAGCTTGGTCGCGGAGGAGGCTGCACCCGTCTGGGTGTGGACTTCGATGTTGTCCCGGCGAACGCCGTTGTCGCTCTTGGCGTGGCGGACGGCGTCGACGACGACTTCGGCGAGTTTCTCGGCCTCGACATCACCGGTGCCCTTGCCGGTCATCGATGATTCGGCGACTTCGACGAGCGTCTCGTCGTCGAGGTCGACATCGAGGACAATCTCGTTAATCGCCTCCTGTGCGAGTTCGGCGGCGGCGGAGTACCCCTCGACGATTGTCGTCGGGTGGACGTCATCGTCGAGCAGGTCCTCGCCCTTGGTCAGCAGTTCCCCGGCCAGCACGGACGCGGTCGTCGTTCCGTCGCCCACTTCGTCTTCCTGCGTCTGGGCGACTTCGACGATCATCTGGGCCGCGGGGTGTTCGATGTCCATCTCGGAAAGGATGGTCGCCCCGTCGTTGGTGATGACCACATCACCGTCGTCGGAGACGAGCATCTTGTCCATGCCGCGGGGACCGAGCGTGGTCCGTACGGACTCGCTTACGGCCTTTCCGGCGGAGATGTTCGATGACTGTGCGTCCTTCCCGTGTGTGCGCTGGGCGTCCTCATCAAGGATGAAAAGAGGCTGGCCGCCCATGCGTCGCTGGCCAGATGACATATGTGTTGAACCTCACTTAAGACAAGGCAAGCGGTTCTATATAAAACTTTCTAACGGCGTAGACCGTTCGTCGGGCGACGGCGCGGTTGCTGTCCCTGTAATCTTGGCTGGACCTACACATCTTTTAATATGGGTCTATACACACCGTATAGTAGATGCTGGAGCTGGAGCACGGGTTCCGCGTTGTCGACGTGCACGCACGGCTGGAACCCGACGAGCAGCGCCGACCCCGAGACGGCATGGGTGACCCGGAGCAACTGGAACGGGAGATGCACCAGGCTGGCGTCGTCCGCTCCGTCGTCTTCCCCGGCGAGCGAGACGGGTCGTATCTGAAAGCGAACAACGCCGTCGCCCGGATGACCGTCGAGCGACCGATGGTCGCCTTCGCCAGAGTCAACGGCGCTCGGGACCCGGGGTCCGGCCCCGGGTCGACGCTGCGGAACCTCGCGAGTAGTCGCACGGAGGCCCACACCTCGCCGGCGGACATCGAGCAGTACGCCTACGACGACCGGTTCTACGGCTTCAAGCTCCATCCACCGACTGACGGACTACCCGATGACGAAGTCCTCGCAGAACTGGAGTCGGTGTCGCTGCCCGTTATCGTCCACGGCGGCGAAGGGTTCCCGCCCGAAACTGTCGCCGAATCGCTGCTATCGTACGATTTCCCGGTCATTCTCTCACATTTCGGCGCGCATCCACTACGGCAGGACCTGATGGAACGAGCCATCGACCTGCTGGAGACCCACGACAATCTGTATCTCGACACCAGCGCGGTCCGCTACCGAGGGCCGATGGAACGGGCGGTTCTGGAACACCCCGACCGTGTTCTCTTCGGAAGCGGCGTCCCCAGCGTCCACCCGAACGTGGCCGTCATGGAGATTCTGACACTGGATGTCCCCGAAGACGCGATGCGCAAGGTGTTCTCGAACAATCCCAACCGCGTCATCGAGGCGCTGGCACCCTGACTGCCGCGCCACTGCTCGGACCGAACGGTCGCGGCAAGGCCCGTGACTACCGCCAGTCGTACACAGTCACTGCGCGGTCCGCACGCGCGGACCGACCGTTCGGATTCCGGCGGGTCGTCCGGTCGGTCACGCGTGCCCTGACTCCGTCGACGATTCCCGACCCGACGCCGCCGAACACATCCTGTCCGTTGCCGAGCCACTGCGACGGCGTCGTCTCCCCGCGCACGACATCGACCAGCGCGTCTTTCGCGTCACCGACCGCGTGGCTGAGGAGTCGCCGCATCACTGTCGGTCGGACGTTGTAGTTTTTCACCAGTCGATACGCGAGCGAGCGGTACTTCCAGTTCCAGTCGGTCTCTGCGATGCCGCCGTCGGCCTCGAACTCGCGGCTGACACACATTTTCGTACTCCAGTCGACACCGTACTCACTGGCGGCCATCCGGTGTGCGAAGTCCCGGGCGCTGCCGACATTCAGGTACTCGTCGAATCCGTCCAGTGCTTCCAGTACCTCGGCATCGAACGCGACGTTGCCGGGGTTGAAATACGTCACGTCGCGGCCGGCTATCGTCCGTGTTTCCTCTGTTTCGGTCGTCATCCCGGCCCACAGTTGCTGGTGTGTCGGTCCGGTGATGGCCTGAGCGGTCCCCGAAAGCCCGTCTCTCACGGCGTCAGCCCAGCCGGACTCGACAGAGAGCGACTGATGGACGAGCGCGATAACGTCCCCCGTCGCCCGGTCGATCCCGGCGTTGCGGGCGACTGTCACCGAGCGGTCGGCGATTTCGACGAGAATAGACACGTCGTCACGGTCCCGGACCATCCCCGTTGTGCCGTCGGCCGACGGGCCGTTGACGACGATTACCTCCGCATCCGGAACCTGCTCGGTGAGTGCGTCCAGACAGCCGGTTAGCTCTTCCCGGCCGTTCAGCGTCGGGACCACTACCGAGAGATCCATACCTCTGGGTAGGACGGCGAAGGCGCTTAAAAGTCGCGGGAGGCGGACGCGAACTTCCCAGTACAAAAACCGGAGTGTTTGAGCGGCGGTGCGCTACACGTGGGTGTTCCAGTACGACACCGAAGCCAGCTTTTCGCCGAGCGGTGTGCCGCCAAGCGCCGTATCGAGCGAGCGGAACGAGGCGGCCAGCTCGTTCGGAATCTTCCGGTAGAACCCGTACGGAAGGAGCCAGTCGTGGTTCGCGTCGGTCAGTTCCAGTCCGGCCCCGTCTAACAGCCGGTCGATCTCCCAGCGCGAATAGAGCCGCGACCCCATCGGGAGCGCCCAGTTGTATATCGACCGGGTCGAAAACCGGTTGAACGTATCGAAGAAGACCTGCTCCTTCGAGACGCGGCGCATCTCCGCGAGAAACGCCGCAGGCGTGTCCGCCAGATGGAAAAAGCGCATCGCAAACACAGTGTCGAAATGGTCGTCCGGGAACGGGAGTCGGGCAGCGTCGCCCCGCATGAACTCCACGTGGTCGTCGACACCGGTCGCCTGTGCTTTCTCACGGCCCTGCTGGAGCATCGGTCCCGAGATGTCCAGCCCGGTGATGTTCGCGCCGCGCTCGGCCAGCATCACGGTGAACCGGCCGGTCCCGCAAGCTACCTCTAATACGTCCTTATCGGCCACAGGGCCGATTGCATCGAGGACGGCCTGCTTCTCGCGTCGATCGATCAGCCGACCACCACGGGAGAACCGCTTGGCCTCGTACTCTTCGGCCACGGTGTCAGCCTGATACCACTCCTGCCCTTTCACGGTGTATTGCTCACCCCGCGGGGGATAAAACGATACTGGAATCCCCTTTCATCGGTCGGGTTGCTTTCAAGTCAATCTGGAACCGACCACACTCCCGACCCTGAAAATTCCGGACGAATCTCCCGGTTACCGGCCGGAACCGCACGATGGCGGTTTTGTATAAGGACACATTAAACACTTCATAGAATCTGTATTGTTTGGTCATGCATATAGCCAAGTTTTACCAGTAAGTCTGGAATATCAACCACTATGAGCGCATTAACTGAAAACGCTGCACCGGCACCGTTCACCGACGAGGAGTTCCGCGACACGCTGCGTGAACTCCCGCCGAGCGCGAAGCTCGTCGCGAAGGTGCTGGAAGACGATGCTCCGTTGTCACAGGGCGATCTGGCCGAGAACTCGCTACTCCCGGACCGTACTGTCAGGTATGCCCTGAACCGGCTGGAGGAGTCTGACCTGGTAGACTCACGGTATAGTTTCACCGACGCACGCAAACAGGTTTATTTCCTCACGGTCTGACCGGCCGGCATGGACTGGCAGCGGGCCGACGTGCCTGTCCCGACACGGGCACCAACCGGCAACACGGCGGCATACGTTTGCGGCGACGAGGCGGCTCTTCTCGTGGACCCCGCGGCGACGAACGATGCGCTCGATTCGATTCTCAGTGACCGCACCCTCGCTCACATTGCGCTCACGCATCATCACCCTGACCACGCTGGTGCCGTTGCACACTACGCCAGCGAGACCGGCGCGACGGTGTGGGCGCGCCGCGGTCGGGCGAGCGCGTTCGAAGCCGCGACCGGCGTTACCCCGGACAGACTGTTCAGCGGAGGGACGACGATTCCGACCGATGCTGGCCCAGTGACCGTCATTGATACGCCGGGACACGCGCCGGAACACGTTGCCTTCGCAACAGACGGGGCCGTCGTCTCCGGCGACCTCGCCGTCGCTGAGGGCAGCGTCGTCGTCGGCGCACCTGAGGGCGACGTGCGGGCCTATCTCGCGTCGCTGCGGCGACTCCACGCCAGAAGCCCCGATGTGCTGTTACCGGGTCACGGCCCGCGTATCGAGACGCCGCGGGAAACGTGTGCGCGCCTCATCAGTCACCGACTGGAGCGCGAGCGGCGTGTTCGGGACGCTGTCCACGACGGGGCCGCCACTCCGGATGAAATCCTCGATGCCGCCTACGGGAAGGACCTCACCGGCGTCCGCGACCTGGCCCGTGCGACGGTACTGGCCCACGTCGAGAAGCTCGCTGTCGAGGGCGCTATTTCATGGGACAGCGAACGGGCCACACCGAATCAGGTGGAGTGACGCCTTTTTGCCCGTCGGCCCGCTATCAGAGCCGTGGACTCTCTCGAAACCGAACTCGAACGGGCCCGTGCCCTCGACGAGTCGGAACTGGCCGACGCAATCGAGACGATCGGGTTTGAATGTACTCGCTGTGGAGCCTGCTGCAAGGCCGAGTCAGCGTGTGGCGAGGGTGGAGAGAGTGACGGAGATGAGTCCGGCGAGCAATCCAACTCCGCCGAAACCGACGCTGAACCTCACACGGCAACGGTGTTTCCCGACGAGATCCGGCAGCTACAGGCGACCGGGGAGTACGACTTCCGCGACGTGGCCCGACCGATGCCGTACGGACTGGCGGACGGGCCGGACGGCCCCGAAGGTGAGACGTTCGAGTGGGCGCTCCAGACCGACGACTGCGGCGACTGCACGTTCTACGCCGAGGGCGACGACGGCACGGGTGCCTGTACGGTCCACGGCGACCGCCCGCTCATCTGCCGGACCTACCCGTTCAGCGTCGCGCTTGGCGGAACGAGCCAGCCGATGGGCGACGCCGTCGACGAGGCAGGGATGGTCCGGGCCCACGAATGTGAGGGCCTCGGTCGAGATATCTCCAGAGCCGACGCTGAGGAGTTGGCTGCAGCGCTCAAGGAACGCGCCGTTCGAGAACTGACGGAAGCAATCGGCGTCCGCGACAACTACCGGCCTGTCGACCAGTCAGCCGGACAGGTCGTCGTCCACGACTCCGAAGGAGCCAAGCGCCCCGACGGCAGCCCCTACGAGTAGCGTCACACATCGTCGATGATTTCGCCGACTGCGAAGTTCGACTTGACCTCGGTCACTTCGATCTTGACACGTTCGTCGATTTCGGCCCCCGGAACGATGATGACGTAGCCGCGCTCGACGCGGGCGATGCCGTCGCCCTGCTTGCCGATGTCTTCGATCTCGACGTAGCGCGTCTCACCCGGCTCGACCGGCGGTTGTGGCTGATCCGGTGGCGTATCCGCCACCGTCTCCTCGTCCGCCTCTGTCCCCTCGTCTGCGGAGATGAGTGCAACGCGGTAGGTACTGCCCGAGTCGACTGCGCCCGTCTCGACCTCTCGACGCGGGACCTCTACGACGTACCGGTCCCCCTCGTCGCGGATATCGGCACTGAACAGACACAGCAGTTGATCCGAGATTTCCAATGTGATAGACCTCCGTTCGGCCACAAAACGGCCCATTACTAAAGAACTGCCGGAGCGAACGACTGTTACCGGACAGTGACGAACACACGGTGTTTCCCGCCTGTACCAACCGACTGCCGCGTGGCCCAACTCGCGGCAGTATCCCAGCTTCGAACGAGAGAAAACCGCAAGAGGGCAAGCCCTTAACCGTCTGTACCAAATCCAATAAGGGTGTCTCGGTACTGCTAGTAACTGTACTAATGAGCGCCACCGCACAACCCACCGACAGTCCGCTTTCGGACAAGCAGCGACGTATTCTGGAGTATCTCCGTTCCAATGCTGACGACCAGACGTATTTCAAATCCCGACTTATCGGCGACGAACTCGGCCTCTCAGCCAAGGAAGTCGGAACGAATATGACCGCAATCGCCGACGGCGATCACGACTTGGCCGTCGAGAAGTGGGGGTACTCCTCCTCGACGACATGGATGGTCGAAGCTTAAGCCCGGACCCCGCCGAACGAGCGGTGCTGTCGCCCGCGCAGAGACGGTTCGGTGTCGACGCTCACTTTTTCCGTCAGCCACGACCCCTTGAGATGCAGGCTTCTGTTGGCATATCTGAATGTGCACATTCATAACAATTGACGGCATAGTCGGACCCAGTAATGGGAGAGGCTGGGTCCTCGATTCGAGTCCTCCACGTCGACGACGACCTGCAGTACGCGGAGACGACGGCGGCGTTTCTCGAACGAGAGCGGGCCGCGTTCGACATCGAGACCGCGACGAGCGCGTCGGAGGGGCTGGCTCGGATCGAATCGGCGACGTTCGACTGCATCGTCTCGGACTACGAGATGCCCGGCGAAAGCGGTATCGACTTTCTCGAATCCGTCCGCGAGGCGTACCCGGAGCTACCCTTTATCCTGTACACGGGCCGAGGCAGCGAAGCAGTCGCCGGCGATGCTATTTCGGCCGGCGTCACCGACTACCTGCAGAAGACGTCTGATACCAGTCACTACGCCCTCTTGGCCAACCGCATCGCCAACGCCGTCCAACAGTACCGGTCACAGCAGGCGCTCGAAGAGAGTACGGACCGGCTGTCGCTGTTTATCGACCAATCGCCACTGGGCTTCGTCGAGTACGACCCGGATTTCGAAATCGTCCGGGTCAACGACACCCTCACAGAGATATTCGGCTACACCGAGGACGAACTACTCGGGGAGACGTGGGAGGTGTTCGTGAGTCCGGACAGCTACGACGACGTCGACGCGGTGACCTCCGCCCTCAGCGAGGCCAGCGGCGGCTACCACAGCGTCGACGAGAACGTCCGGAAAGACGGCGAGCGCATCATGGTCGAGTGGCACAATCGCCTCGTCACCGACGACACGGGCGATGTCGTCACCGTCTTCTCACATTGCAAGGATGTCACCGAGCGAATCGAGCGCGAGCGCAACCTCGCCCAGCTACGGGACTTTTTCGCCGAGGCGGAGGAACTGGGTGACCTCGGCGCGTGGGAGTTCGATGAGACCGGCGTCTCGACCTGGACAGAGGGGACGCGCCGAATCCACGAGGTCGACGACGAGTTCAACCCGACGGTCGAGGACGGGCTGTCGTTTTACCACCCTGAAGACAGAGACCGGGTCGCGGACGCCGTCGACGCAGCCCTCGAAGAGGGCGACCCCTACGACGTACAGGCCAGGCTCATCACCGCGACGGGCGACTGCCGGTGGGTCCGGTCCCGCGGGAAACGGGTCAAGGACGCGGAGCACCGCACGGTTCGGGGCTTCATCCAGGACATCACCGAACAGAAGGAGCGCGAACGCCGGCTCCGCGTCCAGAACGAGCGGCTGGAATCCTTCGCCAGCGTCGTCAGCCACGACCTTCAGGGGCCACTGACGGTCGCGCAGGGCCACCTAGAGCTGGCCCGACAGGAGGTAACCGACGACCGCCTCGACAGCATCGACAGCGCCCACCAGCGGATGCAGACGCTCATCGACGACATCCTGACGCTCGCACGCGACGGCCGCGAGGCGACGACCACCGAGCCAGTAGACCTACACACTGCCGCGACCGCCTGCTGGCAGACCGTCGAGACGGAGAACGCGACCCTGGAGACCGACACCGACAGCGTCGTGGTCGCCGACCCCCGGCGGCTGCGTCGCCTGCTCGAGAACCTGTTCCGGAACAGCGTCGCACACGGGTCCCTTCCAACCACGGGACAGGATGAGGGCGTCGAGCACAGCTCCACGACGTCACAGTCAGATGCTGTCGTCGAACACGGCGACGGCGTGACGGTCACCGTCGGCGACATCGAGGACGCCAGCGGATTCTACGTCGCCGACGACGGCCCTGGCGTGCCCGAAGACGAGCGGGACGTGGTGTTCGAGGCAGGGTACTCGACCGCCTCCGACGGCACCGGCTTCGGCCTCGCAATCGTCGCCGATATCGCCGCCGTCCACGGGTGGGACGTGAGCGTCACCGACAGCGAGTCGGGCGGGGCCAGGTTCGAGATAACAGGCATCGTCGAAGGGGGGTGAGGGCGAGACAGACGCGGCTGGGTTGACAGCCGGGGTCCGAGCGTCACGGGTCATACCGCAGTAGCGAGTCGGCCTCGCCGGCCAGCGCGGCGACATCGTCGCCGAACGAGTCGGCGTACCGAATCAGCAGTGTCAGCACGGTTTCGGGTTCTGTAACTGCGTAGCCGTCCTCACGAGAGAGAAGGCCGGCCGTCTCCAGGTCGGCGGCGTAGTTGCTCACTGTCGGTCGCGAGACATCCAGTTCAGTGGCCAGTTCCGACGCCGTCACGTCCGGGCGGCGCAGCAGGGTGACGAGCATCCCGCGAGCCGTGGACCGCCGCAGGTAGCCAAGCGCCACCTGTTCGAACTCGGAGAACTGACCGGCCGGGAAGTACCTGCGGTAGTCGCCGTCCTTCTGTGACGTGACGACAGCCTCGTTTTCCAGCCGGTGGAGGTGGTGCTGGGCCTCACCAGTCCCGAGTTTGAGGTCGTCGCGAAGCTTCGAGAAGTGGGTCCCGGGGTGTGCCGAGACGTATCCGGCGATTGCATCGGGCGCGTCGCTCTCGCTCCCGCTGTCGCCGAAGCGGGCAAACGGACTTGCTGCACCGAGGGCGGCAAAGCGACGGAGTGTCGCTCGTTTATCCTCGTCAACGTCGCCCTCACGCGTCATTGCTACCGAAAAGGTGGGTCGGTAATAAAACGTCTTCGCCTGATTCTCAGTTAGTTGTCTTTGTCGACTTCCGACGTTCGCGTCGTGTCGTCGGGACCGCCGGCCACGTCAGTCGTGCCCGAGTCGTTGTCTATCTCGGCGTCCATCTCCTCGATAACGTCGTCAGCGCTGTCGACGCCGGAGTCTTCGCCGTGTTTTATCTTCTGGGCTTCCTCTTCCATCGCTTCGACGTCGACCTGTGCTTCCTCGTCGATCTGGCCGAGGATTTCCTCGATATCGTCCAGACCAAGCATCTCGCGGGTCTCGTCGTCGAAGTCAAGCGCTTCCAGCGAGTGACCGTTCTCCTTCACGTCCGAGCCCTGGAGGTGCTTGCCGTAGCGGCCCACCAGCGAGGTAAGCTCCTGCGGGAGGATGAACTTCGTCGACTCGCCCTGACCGATTTCGGCCAGCGTCTCCATCCCCTTGTCGATGACGGCGCGCTCGCCCATCGACTCGGCGGATTTTGCACGCAGGACGGTCGAGATGGCGTCACCCTGTGCTTCGAGGATCTGGCTCTGTTTCTCACCCTGGGCGCGGATGATGTTCGACTGCTTGTCACCTTCCGCCGTCTCGATGGCGGAGCGCCGTTCACCCTGGGCTTCCAGGATCATGGCACGGCGTTTCCGCTCGGCGGAGGTCTGTTGCTCCATCGCCTGCTGGACGTCCTTGGACGGGTTGACCTCGCGGACCTCGACGCTCTCGACGCGGACGCCCCACTCGTCGGTGGGCTCGTCCAGTTCCTTGCGGATGCGGGCGTTGATTTCGCCGCGCTTGTTGAGCGTGTCGTCCAGTTCCATGTCGCCCAGCACGGCGCGGAGGGTGGTCTGGGCGAGGTTCGAGACGGCGCGCTCGTAGTTGTCGACTTCGAGGAACGCCTTCTTCGGGTCCATCACCTTGATGTAGACGACGGCGTCGGCGGTCACCGGCGAGTTGTCGCGGGTGATCGCTTCCTGCCGCGGCACGTCAAGCGTCTGGGTACGCATATCGAACCGCGTCACGTCGGAGACGAAGGGATAGATGAAGTGAATCCCCTGGTCGAGGACGCCGCGATAGGTACCAAGGACCGTGTAGGCACCTTTCTGGTACGGGCGGATGATCACGACGCTGGAGTACACCAGCGCGATGGCAATCAGGAGGAAGATTACGGTAACGAAACCGACGAGTCCTCCCAGACCTTGCAGCGGTGCTGTCGCGGGGAACATGACAATCAGAACTCCGGAGCGCGCAATGAAAAGGCTTCGGTGTCCCTGTCACAAACTACCGAATTGCACACCTACGCCCGCTCGGACTCTCGCTCCGGCTCGGCGTCCGCATCGCTCCGGTTTCGGTCACGTTCGAGCGCGCGGTCGATTTCGTCGCTCGCCGACTCCACCGCTTCGACTTCCAGAACGTTCCCGCCGCCGGGGTCGATGACGATTACTTCCGTCCCCTCTTCGATAGGGTCGCCGGAACTGCGAGCCTGATAATAGGGATTGAAACCGCCGTCTTCCAGTTTGACCTCACCGTCGCTTCGGGTTACGCGCTCGGTAACCGTTCCGAACTGGCCCGTAAGCGAGTCAGAGCTGAGCGTCTGGCCACGGCCCGGTGCGGCGAAGTCGAGCTTTCGATACCCCCAGAGCGTGACCGCTGTCGTTGCAAGGACGACGACGGTAAGGATGAGTGGTGCGAGGATCCCAAGGCTCGCTGGAATGAACAGCCCGACCAGCCCTGCCGTCAGCAGGGCCACACCGAGAACGAAAAAGTGGGTTCCAGGGGCGAGTGCCTCGCCCACGATGAGGCCCGCGCCGGCCAGAAACAGCAGGATAGAGAGCGACATACCTAACAGTGGTTCGGCCTGGAGCGGGGCAACTGTCGCCAGCGGGTTCACCATGCCCTCACTTAGTGTCGGAGCAGGATTAAGTGTCGGGGTCAGGCGTGACACGCCCGACACTGCTGCAGCGTTACGCGTCGCTCGTCCGGACGAAGAACCCGTACAGCACTGCGGTTCCGAGCGCGACGGACAGGACCACGCCGCCGAGTACGGACGGCGTGTACATCTCCGCCCCGAGGAACATCCGTCCGAGCGCGAGAATTGCGATACAGACCCCCAGTGCGACGAAGACGACATTCTCAGGCTTTGGCGCGTCGGGCGTCACCTCGAGATCCGGAGCGAGCGAGCCGGCGACCGCGCCCTCCACGTCGTCAGCCGCGTCGCCATCGGGGTCGTCCTCGACCTGAATAACGTCGGCTTCCGTCGCCAGTTCGTACTCCTCGGTGAACGTGTCACCCGTAGCGGCCGCATCGTCTCGTGCGGCCCCGTCGTCATCCATGGTCCGCGGTACGTGCCGTGACTACAAAAGCGCTGGCGACTGCGGTTACTTGATGCGGGTCCCCAGCGGGGCGTCCTCGTGCGTCGTCAGCAGGTCCGCCTCGTCGCCGGCGGCCAGTACCATCCCGTTGGATTCGATGCCGAACAGCTCGGCTTTCTCCATGTTCGCGAGGAGGATGACCCGCGTGCCGGGTAGGTCCGCGGCGTCGTGGAGCTGTCGGAGGCCGGCGACGACCTGCCGGACCTCGTGGCCGATGTCGACCTCCAGACGCAGGAGCTTGTCCGCGCCCTCAACCGGCTCGGCGCTCCGAATCTCGCCGACGCGCATGTCGACGCCTTCGAAGTCCTCGAAGCTGATGCGCTCCTCGACAAGCGGCTGGAGGTCGGCGGCGTCCGCATCCCCGTCGTCCGCTTCGTCGCCGGCGTCCTCGCCGTCACCGTCGGACTCGTCATCGCTGGCCGCCGCAACGCGCTCCTGTAGTTCCTCGTTCAGCGCCTCGATGTGGTCGTCCTCGACCTGCTCGAACAGCTCCGCGGGCTCGCCGAACTCGGCTGGCGGCGCTTCGAGCGCGCTGTCGAGGGTCACGTCCGCGACAGAGCCCTGTTCGCCGAGCTGGCCCCAGAGGCGCTCGGCCTTGCCCGGCAGCACGGGCTGCATGAGCACCGCGACGGCCTTCGTCAGCTGGACGCAGTCGCGGATGACCTGTTCGGCGCGGTCAGGGTCGTCGTCGACGAGGTTCCACGGCTCGTTGCGCTGGATGTACTCGTTGCCGTAGTTCGACAGCTCGATGGCGATTTCGGCCAGTTCACGGATGTCGTACTCGCGGACGGCGGCCTCGAAGTCGTCGAGGGCGTCCTCGATGCGCTCGCGCACGTCGTCGCTGACAGCGGCGTCGGGCGTGCCGTCGTAGTTGCGCTCGGCGAACAACAGCGAGCGGTAGATGAAGTTGCCGACGTTGCCGACGAGTTCGCCGTTGACCCGCTCCTGGAAGCGGTCCCACGAGAAGTCCACGTCGGTGTCGATCTGTGCGCCGGTCGCGATGTAGTACCGGAACAGGTCGGGGTGGAAGCCCGCGTCGAGGTACTCGTCGGCCCAGACGGCGCGGTTACGCGAGGTCGAGAGGGCTTTGCCGTCGATGCCGACGAAGCCGGTCGCCAGAATCGCCCGGGGCTCGTTGTACCCTGCCCCGCGCAACATGGCGGGCCAGAAGACGGCGTGGTGCTGGATAATGTCGCGGCCGATGACGTGGATTATCTCGCCGTTGTCGTCGGTCCACTCGTCGTCCCATTCGGTGCCGTGGCGTTCCTCGCCGTCGACCGTCCAGACCCCTTCCCAGTCGTACTCGTCGTCGCCGACGCGCTCGGAGTACTGCTTCGTCGAGGCGACGTACTCGATTGGCGCGTCGACCCAGACGTACAGCACGAGGTCCTCGCCGCCGTCAACGTCTTCGGGATAGTCCACGCCCCAGTCCATGTCGCGGGTGATACAGAGGTCCTGGAGTTCGCCCTCGATCCACTCGCGGGGCTGGTTCTGGGCGTTGTCGGTCCCTTCGAGACGGTCGAGGAAGCCCTGGAGGTACTCCTGGAAGTCCGAGAGCCGGAGGAACTTGTGTTCGCGGGTGCGGTACTCGGCGGGGTTGCCCGTCAGCGTCGAGACGGGGTCCTCTATCTCGCCGGGTTCGAGGTGGCGCTGACACCCCTCGTCGCACTCGTCGCCGCGGGCCTGCTCGCCGCAGTAGGGACAGGTCCCTTCGACGTAGCGGTCCGGGAGTGGCTGGTCCTCCTCGGTGTCCCAGGCGACCTCGATTTCCTTCTCGTGGACGTGATCGTTTGCGACCCACGAGCGGACGAATTCCTGAGTGAGTTCGACGTTGGTCTCGTCGTCGGTGTGCCCGTAGTTGTCGAATTCGATGTTGAACTGCGGGAACGTCTCGGCGTAGGTCTCGTGGAAGTCAAGCGCGAACTCCCGCGGCTCGACGCCTTCTTCGGCGGCGTTGACCGCTACTGGCGTGCCGTGCATGTCCGACCCCGAAACGAACGCCGTCTGCTGGCCGATCCGTCGGAGAGCGCGCGATAGTGCGTCCCCGTCGACGTACGTCCTGAGGTGGCCGACGTGCAAGTCACCGTTCGCGTAGGGCAACCCACAGGTCACGACCGCCGGCTGGTCCGTCGGAAACTCGTCGTTGCTCATACCTGTTCGTGTGCCACCGACGGGTCAAAAGGGGGTTGGTTTCGGCGTGGTGGCCGCGCTCCGCGGTCACAGCAACGCGAGCGTGCCCCCTGCCAGCCCGAGTGTCACGACGAGCCGTCCGGCACTGCCGAAGAACGTCGCTGCGCCGAACCGATAGTAGTCGCGTTCGAGGACGGTGAACGCGTAGATAGAGATGGTGTCGGGGAAAAACGGCACACAGAGCGCGAGCGCCAGACCGACGTAGCCGTACTTCTGTGCTAGCTGTACCGTCTTTTTTTCCGACCACTCGATGATGTTGAACCGGGAGCGCTTGATTCGGCGAACGAGCGGGCCGTACTCCTTTGCCTCCTGACCGATGTGGAAAGCGACGAGACTGCCAAACGCCTTCCCCAGACCACTGACGATGATAATCGCCACCAGATTCCCGTTCGTGGAGAGTCCAAGTCGAAGGGTTTCGGCCGGAACCAGCACGACCTCGCTCGGAAGCGGGAGAATGAACGCGATCAGAAACGAGTACACCGCGATGATACCCAGTCCGGTCGGACCAGTGGCCGTACAGACGGCTTCTTCGAGCGGCGACAGTGGGGTGCCAGCGGTCGTACAGTCACCGATGAAGGCGATGAACGCTGCGGTCGGTACTACCAAGTCCACGTCTCTCTGTAGCAAACAGGCACTTCTAAACCTTCGTATTACTGCTCGGGAGTTCTCGGTAGGCGTTGTTAGTACCAGTCGAGATCTGCGACAAATGACCGTAGCATCGACCGCGTGACGTGGGGCATACACACGACGCGCATCTCACCGGCCCCGGTCTTCGAGACTCGCCAGCCGCGATCCCGGAGTTCGTCGGTCATCGGCACCGAGAGGTCCGCCGCGACCAGCGGCAGTTCCGGGCCGACCACGTCGTGGCCCCGCGCCGACAGCTGGTCGGCCAGCCAGTCCGCGTTCGCCATCGACGTTTCGTACTGCTGGCGGTAGCCCGTCGGCCACAGCGCCTCCATCGCGGCGACGGCCGAGGCGACGCCCGCGCCGGACCGCGTGCCCGTCAGCGTGAGCTGGTCGGTCGATTCGAGATACGGCGTCTCGACGGCGAGTTCGTCGAGCAGCGACCGGTCCCGAGCCAGCAGTCCGCCGGCGGGGACCGCCGCTTGTCCGACCTTGTGGGGGTCGATGGTCATCGTGTCGATGTCCGCGTGGCCGAAGTGCCAGTCGTGGTCGGTGAACGGGAGGTAGAATCCGCCCCACGCGGCGTCGACGTGACAGAGGGCGTCGACCGTCTCGGCGAGGTCGGCGATGGCCGGAATCGGATCGACGTAGCCGTACTCGGTCGAGCCGGCGACGCCGACGACACACACCGTGTCCTCGTCGACGAGTTCCGCCATCGCCGCCATGTTGACACGGTAGTCCGTTGCCGGCGCGGTCCGCAGTTCAACCCCGAGGACGTCAGCAGCCTTGGTAAAGGAGAAATGCGCGTGGACGGGCGCGACCACGTTCGGGTCGTCCGTATCGGCGCGGTTACGGGCGATGCGTATCGCCTGAAGATTGGCCTCTGTCCCGCCCGAGGCAACGTAGCCTGCGGGGTCCGAGAGCCCGGTGATCTCGCCGAGATAGTCGACGGCCTCGTGTTCAAGATCGGCGATGGTCTCGTACGTACCCGGGTCTCCGGGATTCGTCGCGAGGAAGCGTTCCGCCGCTTCGCGTGCCGACGGGTGTGGCACGGTACACATCGACGAGAGGACGCGCTCGAAGTCCTGTGGCGCTGCCCGCTGGAGCATCTATCGCGAGTATAGAGGGGGAGCGGTTTAGCCGTTATGCTCGCCTGTGTCGTTGTCTGCTGTTTATTCCTCCTGACGGTAGCACGCTGGTCAGGCGGTAGGGCCACCCGAACTCGGTCCGGGCGCGGGCTTCCCAGCCGAGTTACCAGTTCGACGGCCCGATTTTCTTCGTCGCCTTCGCGCGAAAGCCCGTGGGACCGATCAGTGACTCGAACACAGTCTGGCGCTCGGAATCGAGCGCGCCGCCGAAGGAGCCGACTCGCATCGTCCGATACGTCTCGAAGCCCTTGTCGTTGGAGTAGAAGTAAACGCTGCCGTGCAACAGGCCGTGAATGAGTTCGTCCGACCGCACGTCTCCGGCAGGGCGGTTGAGTTTGACGAAGGCTACGTTCCCCCAGTTGACGACTGCCTCACGGAGCCCCATCAGGAACGCGATCTCGTGGTTCTGGGGCAGGCCGAACTTCGTCGCCCGTTCGAGGTCGGTCAGCGAGTCGATGACGATGAGCGTCTCTGCGGCGTCGCTCACCCGGTCGCTGATGTCGGCTAGCAGTTTCTCGAACGTTTCCGCAGCAGGCTCTCGCTCCGGCGGCTCCGCGTCGGGCTGTTCGATTTCTGCGTCGCTCCGTCGCGCATCGAACAGCGCTTCGGGGACTGGCAACAGCTCCATGAACCGCTGAGAGAAATCGGCGACGGCCATGTTATCAGTGAGCGTATCGAACTGGTAGCCGTCGAGCACGGCGTCGAGTTCGCTGTAGACGTGCTCGCGGTCGTGCGAGAGCGTGATGTAGGTCACCGACTCCGGAATCGCCTCGCTGCGCCGGGCGATGCCGTTCGGGACCATCTCCGGGCGGTGTTTCGCGAGCATCAGCGTTGCGAGGCTGGTGTAGGTGAAGGCGTCGCCTCCCGCATCAGAGGCCCCCGCCAGCAGGACCGTACTCCCCGTCGGAATTCCGCGGACCTGTCCATCCAGTCCAGGGATGCCGAAGGGAATGTAAGACACACCGGAGCTGATACTCTTGGCTTCCGGTGTCGGTTCGGATGCCATACCGTAACGAAGCGAACGGCGCAAAAAAACCTGCTGGCTACGTCAGCCGACTGCGGTCTCAGCGGACCGATTCCAGCAACAGGCGCTGTTCGACGCGCTTGACCTCGTGTTGCACGTCACGCACGGCGTCGATGTTCGGCGAGATGGACGTAACTCCCTCGTCGACGAGGAAATCAACCATCTGGGGCTTCGAGGCGGCCTGACCGCAGATGCTCGTGGCGACGTCGTGCTCGCGGCAGGTCCCGATGACCTGGCGCATGAGTTCGAGGACAGCCGGGTGGAGTTCGTCGAAGCGGTCGGCGACGTTGCCGTTGTTGCGGTCGACGGCCAGCGTGTACTGGGTGAGGTCGTTCGTCCCGAAGGAGACGAAGTCGATGCCGGCCTCGCAGATGTCTTCGATGGACAGCGCGCTCGCCGGGGTTTCGACCATGACGCCCCAGTCGCGCTTCTCGGGGTCGATACCGACCTCCTGCATCAGCGCCTTCGCCCGCAGGATGTCCTCGGCGTCGGTGACCAGCGGGAGCATCAGCTCGACGTTGTCGTAGCCCAGGTCGTACAGGCGCTCGAACGCGCGGAGTTCGAGTTTGAACTCGCCGGGCCGGTCGAGCGAGCGGCGGATGCCCCGGTAGCCCAGCATCGGATTGTGCTCGCTGGGTTCGTCCTCGCCGCCCTGGAGCTGTCGGAACTCGTCGGAGGGGGCATCGAGCGTGCGGACGCGGACCGGGCGCGGATAGAACGCCTCGGCGACGGAGCGGACGCCCTCGACGATTTCGTCGACGTACGCGCGCTCGCCGTGGTCTTCGACGTAGCGCGAGGGCGTCTTGTCTGTCGAGAGAATCATATGCTCGATTCGCAGCAGGCCGACACCGTCGGCCCCCGTCGCGGCGGCCCGCTCAGCAGCCTCCGGAATGGAGACGTTGACCTTGACCTCCGTTCCGGTCATCGGCTTGACGGGCGAATGTCCCTCGACCGCTGCGGTGTCGCCCTCGTCCTCGCTCGTCTCCGGGACCTTGGCCCCTTTCTCGACTGTGCCCTTGTCACCGTCGAGCGTGACAGTTTCGCCGTCCCGGAGCTTCTGTGTCGCGTCCTCCGCGCCGACGACGGCCGGGACGCCGAGTTCGCGGGAGACGATGGCCGCGTGGCTGGTCATCCCGCCTTCGTCGGTGATGATGCCGTTTGCCCGTTTCATCGCCGGCACCATGTCCGGCGTGGTCATCTCGGCGACGATGATATCGCCGTCCTCGACCTTGTCGAGGTTGTCGAGCTTGTCGACGATGCGGACGACGCCGGTGACCCGGCCCGGCGCGGAGCCGATGCCGGAGAGCCGGACCGACTCCGACTGGCTCTCCATCGCCCCGCCGTCGGCGACGCCCGACTGCGCCCCCGGCGGCTGACTCTCGGCTTCGTCGGCCGAGCCGGCGCTTCCTTCGGGGTCGTCGATGGTGGTAATCGGGCGGGACTGGAGCAGATACACCTCGCCCTCGTAGACTGCCCACTCCACGTCCTGTGGAGTGTCGTAGTGCCCCTCGACGCGTTCGCCGACCTCCAGGAGTCGGTGTATCTCCTCGTCAGAGAGGACCCGTTCGTTGCGTTTCTCTTCGGGAACGGAGCGTTCGATTGTCTCGCCGTCCTCGCCCCGTACACACATCACCTTCTTGTCGGCGACGGTCACCTCGTCGATGGTCCCCGTCTCGCGGTCGATAATGTAGTTGTCGGGCGAGACCGCGCCAGAGACGACCGCTTCGCCCAGCCCCCACGCGGCCTCGATGATGGCCGTCGGGCCGCCGGTCGAGGGGTGGCTGGTGAACATGACGCCCGATTTCTCCGCGTCGACCATCTGCTGGACGACGACGGCGATGTCCACGGCGTCGTGGGCGAAGTCGTTCTCGTTGCGGTAGTAGATGGCCCGCTGGGTGAAAAGCGACGCCCAGCACTCCTTGACTCGCTGCAGGAGGTCTGCACGCGAGACGTTCAGGTACGTGTCCTGCTGCCCGGCGAAGGAGGCGTCCGGGAGGTCCTCCGCGGTTGCCGAGGACCGGACGGCCACGTCCTCGTCGCCCATCTCGTCGTAGGCGGCCAGCAGGTCCTCGCGGACCGACGGCGGTGTGTCCGTTTCCAGAATCAGTTCCTGGGCGCGCTCGGCCGCCTCGGCCAGCGCCTGCGAGTCGTCGCTGTCGACATCGACGGCCTCGAACAGCGGCTCGTCGATTCCAGTTGCTTCGATGAACGACCGATACGTGTCGGCGGTAACGACGAACGCCGACGGAACGGGCAGGCCCGCTCCGGTCAGTTCTCCGAGAGACGCCGCCTTGCCGCCGACCCGCGCCAGGTCGTCGGCACCGATTTCATCGAGCCACAGTGTTGGCATGGACTCACTCGTACCATCTCCAACGACAATTAAGGAAGTTCCGGTTACAGCCAGTGATGCGGCCGCTCTTCACTCGATTTCGAGTGAATTAGGCGGTCACGCCGCCGGTGCGGTTGCGTGGTCACGCTTCGATGATATCGTCGTCGTCGACAGCGGGGACGGTCACCGTGCCGTCCAGTGCAGTGACGGCGCGCCCGCCGACCCACACCTCGGTCCCGTCGGTATCGACTGACACCGTCCCGGGTCTGTCACGGAAGTGCCCGCCCTCAGCGATAATCTGCTCGATAGTGTCATCGAGTGCGCCGTAGCGGCGGACAAACGCCGCACAGGCCCCCGACGCCGCCGCGGTCACCGGTTCCTCGGTCCGGATCCCGGCCCGGAAGGCGCGGCCGTGGAACGTCGACCGGCGCGTCGCGTCGGCACCGACGGCATCGAACGTGAACGGATACACGCCGGCTGCGTCCACGCGGTCACAGAGCGAGGCAACGGCGGCCACGTCAACGCTGAGAGCGCTCAGATGCTCGAAGTAATTGACTGGGACCATAAGCCACGGCTCGCCCGCGTCGGCCGTCACGAGTGGGAGATCTGCGCCCACGTCCTTGAGTGTAGCCTCGTCGAGTCCGAGCGCATCTGCGACATCGACGTAGGGGAGGTCAACTTCGGTGATGTCGGCCCGGCCCTGTTCGACCCAGACCATCCCGTTCTGTTTCGTCTCGACGGCGACTTCGCCGGTGGCGGTCGCGACCGTCCACTCGCCGTCGCCGATTTCACCACGCTCGGAGAGCGCCGCGTGCGCCGCAACCGCGGCCGTCTCTGCCTGTGCCAGTTCCTCTGTCGGCGAGAAACAGCGAAGCCGGCGGTCGGCGTCTCCCGCCGGCAAGACGAACGCCGTCTCGGCGGCCCCCAGTTCGCTGGCGACGGCCTGCATCTGGTCGTCAGTCAGTCCGTCGGCATCGGGCACGACGCCGGTCGGTGTCCCAGCCGTCGGCTCCGCAGCGAACGCGTCGACAAGCAGCGCCTGTCGGGTATCCATGGCACGGAGTTGTGCTGACCCGCAGATAACCTTTTCCGGAGCTAGCCGTGGCCGTCTGATAGCCGGTTCCGGTGAGACACGCGACGACGACCGGGACACGCCCCTGACGGACGACTTTAGTACAGGGAGGTATCACTGGAACGCATGAGCGATGACGTCGACCTCCCTGAGAGCCACCCCCGCTACGAGTCGCTTTTGACCCGCCACCGTATCGAGGCGGGCGTCGACCGCGGAATCACCTCCCGGCAGGGCCTCATCGCACAGGGCCGTGGCGAGGCCTTCGACTACCTGCTGGGCGAACGCACGCTCGACAGCGCCGACGACGCCGAGCGCGCCGCTGCGGCACACCTCCTCTCCGCCGACCACGCCGTGATTTCGGTCAACGGCAACGCTGCAGCCCTCGTCCCCGGCGAACTCGTCGAACTGGCCGAGGTGACCGGCGCAGACCTCGAAGTGAACCTGTTCAACCGAACCGAGGAGCGAATCGAGGCCATCGCCGAGTACCTCCGCGAACACGGCGCGACGGAGGTGAAGGGGCTGACCGCCGACGGGCGCATCCCCGGCCTCGACCACGAGCGCGCGAAGGTCGACGCCGACGGCATCGGCGCAGCGGACGTGGTACTTGTCCCGCTGGAGGACGGCGACCGCGCCGAGGCGCTGGGCGAGATGGGCAAGACCGAACTCGTCATCGACCTCAATCCACAGAGTCGCTCGGCCGAGGTAGCGACGGTGCCCATCATCGACAACATCATCCGTGCGATACCAAACATCACAGAACACGCCCGAGACCTCCGTGACGACCCCGATGCCCAGCAGGACGCCATCGACGCGTTCGACGCCGACAGCGCCCTGACCGACGCCGAGCGGACGATTCGTGAGGGGGACCTGGAATGAGCCTGCCGCCGTACATCTACGCCGACCGTCGAGTACCCGACGAGGAGACCGTCAGGGAGGCCCTCGACCAGCGGACGATGACGGCCTTCGGCGACACTGAACAACTGGAACGCCTCCATCGAGTGTTCTATCCAGTGTTCAAGATTGACTACGAGTACGAGACCGGCGAGGGGAAGCTGTTCGGCACGACGAGCAAATCAGAGACCGCGTTTCTCGACGGCCTCTGGGCGGACAACGACCGGGCTGTCTCGCAGTACGTCGACGACACCGACGCAGTGGTCCGCCGGGCGACCAGCGACTACGACTTCGGCCGCAGCGACCCGGCGCTTGGCCGCTCCGTCTTGTTGCAGTTTCAGGTCACCGACGACGACGCCCGGTCGCTGCTGCCCCAGCGCGTCGCGGAGTACCGCGAACAGCAACAGGACGCCGCGTCCGGCTCGGCCAACGTCTTTCTCCGAAAACTCAGAGAGTCCTACGGCCTTCCGGGCGACTTCGACCCCGACGGCTTCGACGGCGTGACCGGCGTCGAACGTCTGTATCTCCCGTTCTGGCTCGCCGAGTACCACTCCCCTGACAGCTCCGATGTCAAGCTCGTCACATTCCGGAACCCAGACGCCTCGACTGAGGAGCTACAGCGCCACGGCTGGCTCGCGGAGTTTTTGAGCGCCGAACCCCGCCGGCTGGCCGAGTACGGTTACGAGGTCAACCCCGACCGGCTCGAACGAAACATCCGCGAGCGAATCGACCAGTCCGATGACTCCGGCACGACCGGGACGAGCGCCGATACCGACCCGGACAGGACCGACGGCGCGCCTTCGATAAACCGCGAGCGACCCTCGGACGAGGGGACGGTGGTGCAGCCCGACGGCGTCGACATGCAGGCCGACGGGCTGGTCGACCCGAACCCGTCCCGGAGCTTCGCCGACGTGGGCGGGATGAGCGACCTGCTAGAGACGCTCAATCACAAGGTCGTCCGACCGCTGCAGGACCCGAGCGCCTTCGAGGAGTACGGCATTGGCGTCGTCAACGGCGTCCTGTTGCACGGCCCGCCCGGCTGTGGGAAAACCCACGTCGCTGGCGCGCTCGCGGGCGAGGTCGACCACGCCTTCATCGAGGTCACGCCCGCCGACGTGACGAGCAAGTACATGGGGGAACCCGCACAGAAGGTCGAGGAGCTGTTCCAGATAGCCCACGCGAACGCCCCCTGCATCCTCTTCATCGACGAAATCGACGGTATCGCCGGCGCACGCGACGGCGACAGCAACATGAACAGCAGCGAGCAGCAACTGGTCAACCAACTGCTCACCGAACTCGAAGGAATCGCCGACGAGGACGTGGTGGTGCTGGGCGCGACGAATCTCGTCGAGGACGTGGACGACGCCATCCGCCGCTCGGGTCGGTTCGACGAGCGGGTGGAGGTTCCGCCGCCGGACCCGCAGGCGCGCACGCAGATTCTGGAGATTCATCTCGCCGGCCGGCCGACGGCCGACGACATCGACATGGACCCCGTCGTCGAGGAGACGGCCGGCTTCGCGGCCAGCGACATCGAACTCATCGCCGAGGACGCTGCTCGGAAGGCGTTGCGGGCCGACGCCCCAATCGGGACGGACCACCTGCTGCAGGCCGCCACGGAGACCGACACCAGCATCCCGGACTGGGTCGACCCCGAGATGGTCGCGGAAAACGGCGTTGTCCAGCCTGACGGCGTCGACCTGCAGGCCAGTTCGCTCGTCGAAACTGACCCCGGACGCGACTTCGCCGACGTGGGCGGGATGGGCGAACTGAAGGACCGACTCGAAGACACGGTCCTCGACCCACTGGAGAACGCCGACGCCTACGCCGAGTACGGCATCGACGTGCTCTCCGGACTGTTGCTGTACGGTCCACCCGGCTGTGGGAAAACCCATCTCGCCGGCGCGCTCGCGGGCGAACTCGGCCATAGCTTCGTCGAAATCAGCCCTGCAGATGTGACGAGCAAGTGGATGGGCGAGCCGGCCCGCAACGTCGCCGAGGTGTTCGAGGTGGCCCGCGCGAACGCCCCCTGTGTGCTGTTCATCGACGAAATCGACGGTATCGCCGGCTCGCGGCGCGGCTCGATGAACACGAGCGAGCAACAGCTGGTCAATCAGCTGCTCACCGAACTCGAAGGTGCGGCGGCTGACGACATTGTCGTGGTCGCCGCGACGAACTTCGTCGAGGACATCGACGCGGCGCTCCGGCGCTCCGGCCGCTTCGACGAGCGGGTGGAGGTGCCGCCGCCGGACGCCGAGGCTCGCAGGCAGATTCTGGAGATTCACCTGCAGGAGCGCCCCGTCGCCGGCGATATCGACTGGGACGCCATCGTCGAGCCGACGGCTGGCTACGCCGCCAGTGACCTCGAACTCGTTGCCGAGGACGCGGCGCGTCACGCCCTGCGAGACAGCTCGAACATCATGCAGGCGCACCTCGAAACCGCCGTCCGGGAGACGCATTCGAGTATCGCCGACTGGGACGACTGGGACCGCTATCAGGGAGTAGAGGGGACCGCGGACCTGGGGCTTGGGTCCTGAAACTGAGTCACTCTAGCTCCTCGTCGAGTGCCGCAGCAACCCGCTCGGTGAAGGCCGGCGACTCCACGAGCGCGCCCGCGGCCTCGATGTCCTCGTGGACCGGTCGGTCTGTGGTCAGCTTCGGGACCACCGCGCGGACGGCGTCGTAGGCCTCGGCGGACCCGACACCCAGTTCGAGGTCGTCATCGACGAAGTCGGCGGCCTGCGCCCCACAGCATAGCTCGACGCCGAGAATCGCGGCGGCGTTTCGTGCCGCGTGCCGGGCCAGATAGGCCGACTGCGCGCTCATGCTGACGTGGTCCTCCTGATTGCCGCTGACGGGCGTGTTGTCCATCGAGGGGCGGCCGAAGGACCGACATTCGTTCAACAGCGCCGCAGCGGTGTACTGAGCGATCATGTAGCCAGAGCGGACGCCGCTGCGCTCGGTGAGAAACGGCGGGAGGTGTGGCTCCTGCAGGTTCGGATTGAGCATTCTGTCGGTGCGACGCTCCGAGATGGCCGCGAGTTCGGTGAGCGCGTTCGTCAGATAGTCAAGGCGCATGGCGAGCACCGCGCCGTGGAAGTTCCCACCGGACAGCACGCCCGCGCTCTCGGAGCCGGAGGCCCGGTCCCCCACCGCCTCGCGGGGGAACACGAGCGGATTGTCCGTCGCGCTGTTGAGTTCCACTTCGACGGCCTCCCGGAGGTGGGCGACGGCGTCGCGGACCGCGCCGTGGACCTGTGGCAGACAGCGCATCGCGTAGGCGTCCTGCACGCGGTCGCAGTTGCGGTGGGACTCGACCACGTCGGAGTCGGCCGTCAGCCGCCGGACGTTTCGCGCACTCGCGGCCTGACCTGTGTGGGGACGGACGGCGGTGATGGCTTCGTGGGAGGGGACTGTCGAGGAGAGTGTCACCTCCGTCGTGAGTGCACCAGCGATGTCGGCGACAGTGACCAGTCGCTCAGCGTCGGCGAGGAGGAGCGCGGCCACCCCGACGGTCAGCTGCGTCCCGTTGATGAGCGCCAACCCCTCTTTGGCCCGGAGTGTCACCGGTTCGAGGTCGGCCGAACCGAGTGCCTCGTCGCCGGGGAGTCGGTCCCCCTCGACCTCGGCTTCCCCTTCGCCGATGAGTACCAGCGACATGTGCGCGAGCGGGGCGAGGTCACCGCTCGCACCGAGGCTCCCTCGCGATGGAACGACCGGGTGGACACCCGCGTCGAGCATCGCCACCAGCAGATCGACGACGCACTCGCGGATGCCTGAATACCCCTTTGCCAGCGTGTTCGCTCGCGTGACCATCATCGCACGGACTTCCTCGGTAGTCAACTCCCGGCCGACGGCGGCGGCGTGGCTCCGCAGGAGGTTCCGCTGGAGGTCGTCGAGGTCCGCGTGTGGGATGCGCTCGTCGACAAGGTCGCCAAAGCCAGTGGTGACGCCGTACACCGCCTCGCCGCTGTCAAGCACGCTCTCGACGCGCTCGCGGGACTCACGGATTCGTTCGCGGGCCGTCTCGGCAACTGTGACGGTCGCGTCGTTCCGGGCGACGGCGACCACCTCGGCGGGCGTGAGCGACTCGCCATCGAGGACGACGTCGGCGGTCATGATTTGACCCCCCGGTCGTATGACTCATGTGTCGGGGTGCTGACGACCGAGCCGTCCTTCAGAACAGTGTCGACGACGTTGGTCCCGTATTGGTATGGAATGTGGACGTGGCTCGGCGCGGCAAGGACGACGATATCCCCGGGCGCACCCTTACGGAGCGTCCCCAGTCCGTCGGTCCTGTCCAGCGCGAGCGCGGCGTGGTTCGTTCCCGCAATCAGGGCTTCGGCCGGCGTCAGTCCCATTTCGACGCAGGCCAGCGACAGCGCAAAGCCCATGCTGTGGCTGTGGCAGTTCGGATTGAAGTCCGTCGCGACGGCGACCGACGCGCCCGCGTCGAGGAATGCCTCGGCGTCGGCGTATTCCGCCCCGAGACCGAACGCCGTCCCGGGCAGGAGGACCGGCGTCACGCCCGACTCGACCAGCGCGTCGATGTCGTCGTCGGTCGCGTGCAGGAGGTGGTCGGCACTGGCCGCGCCCACGTCCGCCGCCAGCTGCGTCCCGCCGATGTGGGCCAGTTCCTCGGCGTGAACCTTCGGCGTCAGCCCCGCGGCTGCGCCTGCTTCGAGGACTCGCCGGGACTGCGCGACCGAGAAGACGCCCTCCTCGCAGAACACGTCGCAGAACTCTGCGATACCCTGTGACGCGACCGCTGGGAGCTGTTCGGAAACGACCGCCGCGGTGTAGTCGTCGGTGTCCCACCCCTCGGGGACCGCGTGTGCGCCCATGAACGTCGGGACCACGTCGACAGGATGGATGTCGTCTGCGCTGTCGATAACTCGGAGCATCCGTAGCTCCGTCTCCGTGTCGAGCCCGTAGCCGGACTTCACCTCGACCGTCGTCGTCCCGTGAGCGAGCATGGTGTCGAGATGGGCCAGCAGGTTCGACAGCAGCGTTTCCTCATCTGCGTCCCTGACCGCTCGGACCGTTCGGAGGATCCCGCCGCCTTCGGCGAGGATGTCCTGATAGGACTTCCCGCGAAGTTTGGCAGCGAACTCGTCAGCGCGGTCGCCGGCGAACAGCGCATGGGTGTGGGGGTCGACGAAGCCCGGAACGACGGCCTGACCGTCGGCATCGACAGCGTGCCCAGCGTTCTCCGGCGGGTACTCGGCAGTCACCTCCGTGGTCGGACCGACAGCGGCGATAGTGCCGTCCACGATGGCGACCGCGCCATCCTCGTAGGTCTCCAGACTGCCGCCGTCCGCTGCCGGGCCGGCGACGAGTTCGGCCGCGCCGTAGACCACGGCATCGAGGGCTGTCATCGGTCTCCTCCAAGGCCGCTGAGGAAGTGCGCGACGGCGCGGGCCCCGGCGCGAGCGGTCCGGTCCCCGGCGTCAAGCGGCGGCGCGCACTCGACGACCTCGAAGCCGGCGATGCGGTCGTCGGTCGCCACGCGGCCCAGCATCCGGAACAGTTCTCGCGTCGAGAGGCCGCCCGGTGTCGGCGCGCTCACGCCCGGCGCGGCCGCGGCGTCGAGCACGTCGAGGTCGAGGCTGACATAGACGGTGTCTACGTCGCCGAGCGCGTCGAGCGCGTCGTCCACCGCGCCGGCGGGGTCACCGGCCACCGACGCCGGCGGCAGGACTGTCCCGCCCTGCTCGGCGAGGTAGTCGTGGTACGCTGTCGAGGTTTCGAAGTGGCGCGCGCCGACGACGGCCAGCGTGTCGAGACCCGCATGGTGGAGCTGACGGTACGGCGTCCCGCTCGTCGGGCCGTCCTGCACGGCGCGGCAATCGAGATGGGCGTCGAAGCTGACTGCGCCGACAGTGCCATCAGACACCAGCGGCGCCGCGTTCGGGAACGTCAGCGAGTTGTCGCCGCCGAGAAACACCGGTACCGCGCTCGTCGCATGAACACGGGCCGTTACCGAACGGACGGCACGCTGGACCTGTTCGACGCTGCCAGCCGGAACATCGATGTCACCGAGGTCGGCGACCGCGTGTACCGGCCCGCGCTCGGCGTGATGGGTCTTCGTTCCACCGAGTTCGCGCCGGAGGGCCGCCGGGCCGGCACGCGCGCCCGACCGTCCGATGACGGCCCCATCGTACGGCTCTCCCACCAGTACAGCGTCGTACTCGGACGCGGTCGCGAGCGTGGCCGTCTCGACGACGTCACCGAACTGCTCGTCGTTTGGGTCGCCGGAGGGACTGGTCCACGGCGACGGGGCTGTCAGGTCAGTCATCGGTCGCGGTTGCGGTCGCGCATCGGGACCGCGACGTCGTTTTCGTCGGCCATCTCCTGTGCGATTTCGTAGCCGGCGTCGGCGTGGCGAATGACGCCCATTCCGGGATCGGTCGTGAACACGCGGCGTGCCTTCTCGGCTGCGACGGTAGATCCGTCAAGGACGACGTGGTTGTTCGTGTGAATGGAGTTGCCGATGCCGACGCCGCCGCCGTCGTGGACGCTGACGATGTCCGCGCCGGCGGCACAGTTCAGCAGGGCGTTCAGAATCGGCCAGTCGGCGACGGCGTCGGTCCCGTCTTTCATCGCCTCAGTTTCGCGGTTCGGCGAGGCCACGCTCCCGGCATCCAGATGGTCTCGCGTGACGACGATGGGTGCCGATATCTCCCCGTCGGCGACGAGTTCGTTGAGCCGGAGCGCGAGGCGGGCGCGCTCGGTCAGGCCGTCCTCGGTCGCGTACCCCAGCCAGCACACTCGCGCGGGCAACCCTTGGAAGGACACCTGCTCCTGAGCGAGGTCGATCCAGCGATGCAGGTCGTCTTTCTCCGGAAACAGTTCCTTGACGGCCTCGTCGGTCCGGTGGATGTCTGCTGGGTCCCCCGAGAGCGCGGCCCAGCGGAACGGCCCCTTGCCCTCACAGAACAGCGGGCGAATGTACGCGGGAACGAACCCCGGGAAGTCGAACGCGCTGTCGAGGTCGCGCTGGTCCTCGACCTGTCCACGGATGTTGTTACCGTACTCGAAGGCGATGGCACCCCTGTCCTGCAGTTCCAGAATGCCCTCGACGTGTCGCGCCATCGTATCGAGGCTCTCTGCGACGTACGTTTCGGGGTCGCGCTCCCGGAGCCGGTCGGCTTCCTCGACAGTGTAGCCAGCAGGGTAGTACCCTTCGAGTTCGTCGTGCGCGCTTGTCTGGTCGGTGACTACGTCGGGGACGAAGTCCCGTTCGAGCATCGCCGCAAGCATCTCAGCGGCGTTCATGTGGACGCCGACGCTGTATGGTTCACCGTTCGCCGCGGCCATCTGCGCTCGCTCGATAGCCGCTGCGAGGTCGTCGGTCTTCTCTTGGCAGTACCCCGTTTCGATGCGACGGTCGATACGGTCCGCGTCGACTTCGGCCGCGATACAGACGCCGTGGTTCATCGTCACTGCGAGCGGCTGCGCACCGCCCATTCCCCCGAGGCCGCCGGTGACGACGATTTTCCCGCGGAGGCCGTCGTTCTCAGGGTAGTGTTTCCGGGCGAGCGCGGCCAGCGTCTCGTAGGTCCCCTGGATGATGCCCTGCGTGCCGATGTAGGCCCACGAACCGGCGGTCATCTGGCCGTACATGATCTGTCCCTTCGCTTCGAGTTCGTGGAAATGCTCCCAGGTGTCCCACTTGCCGACGAGGTTGGAGTTCGCGATGAGGACGCGCGGGGCCTTCTCGTGGGTTTTGAATCGACCGACCGGCTTGCCGCTCTGGACGAGGAGGGTTTCGGTCGCGCCGAGTTCGCGGAGTTCGTCGACGATGGCGTCGTAGGCGTCCCACGACCGGGCCGCACGCCCAGTTCCGCCGTACACGACCAGCTCTTCCGGCTTCTCGGCGACTTCGGGGTCGAGATTGTTGTTCAGCATCCGCAGCGCGGCCTCCTGTCGCCATCCTTCACACTCGATAGCAGTGCCGGTGGGCGCGCCCTGGTACTCGCGCCACTGTTCTGAGGGCGTCCCGACGTCGTGGCCGGTGTCTGGGGCAGACTGCTGTGCCATACCGTCCCGTTTGCGCCCGAGTGTGATAGCAGAGACTCTCCGTGCGGAACTGTTTTTATATGTATGTGTGTATTGGTTGCTATGTACGAGGCGGTGTTCCGGGTGGCCGGTGACGGGACCTACGAGGCGGCGACCGACGGGACCGGCACGCGAATCGAACTGTGGTGTACCGACCACAGCGACCTCCTCCACGTCCGCGGAGGGGATGTCGAGCCGGTCGTCGAGCAGGTCCGAGAGACTGTCGGCGTCGCCGAACGCCTCGAAACAGACGACGGGCAGGTTTTGATCACAGAGGCGTGTCTGAAGGTCCACCTAGCGGATACCGTCGAGCACTATCTGGCCGACGAGGGGTGTCTGCTCGTGCCGCCACTTCGGTACGCGGAGGGGCACAAACTCGTTCGAGCGCTGGGACTCAGTTCCGAGGCGCTGTCGGCGGTGTACCGGTCGTTAGCGTCGGCGTTCGAGGTCACTGTCGAGTCGAAACGCGAGGTCGGGTCAGTGACGCCCGATGCGCCGCTGGTGACCGTTGGCGACGTGATACCGTCGCTCTCGCCACGCCAGCGCGAGGTGTTCCTGACGGCATACGAGCAGGGGTACTACGAACTGCCGCGCGGGACGACGACGGCGGCTATTGCGGACCGTGTTGGTGTCCAGCGCCGAACTGCGGAGGACCACCTGCGGCGCGCGGAAAAGAAACTGGCCGACGCGCTGGTGGGGTACCTGTAGCGACGGCGGGGTGTACTTCCGTGTCCGGGCTAAGGGCCGGGCATGGACCTCGACCGCTTTACCGACGACACGCCGGCCGACGACGCACCCGGCGGGGCCAGGGTCTGTGTTGTCGCCGCGCAGACGGAGACGTTCGAACGCTGCCAACAGGGCTTCTATCCGTCCCCGGAGTCGTATGACCGAACGACAGAACCGTTCGAGTACATGGCGTTCTACCGGACTGCCCCGGTATCGGCGGTCACGCACTACGCCCCGGTGACCGCCAGAACGGAGCAAACCCGTGGCGGCCCGGGACCGATGGACGCGAACGACTGGACCGCCCTCATCGATCCGTTCTCGGAGACGGACGATATCGTGGTGTTCGAACTGGGCGACCTCGTACCGCTCGAAAGTCCTGTCAAGAACGACCAGCATGGCCTCCGAGGCGCGTGGTACTGTACTATCGATGATCTTCGGACCGCCGATACGCTCTCGACGCTGGCTTCTACCGCGACTACCTGAGTAGCGTCCGACAGCCCACGCAACGCCCCGCTATCGGTGGCGAGGGTTCAAACGGGACGCGCCCGTACAGATGGCGAATGCTCATCTACCCATCGGTCCGAGACCACGGCGTCTCGCTGTGTGAGCGGGCCGGCTACGATGTGGCGGTGCGTGACGACAGCGGCGGACCGCCCGCGCTCGCGACACCGAACGACGACGCGGTCGGCCTCGTGGATGCCGCAGATCCGCGCCCAGTCGCTGTCGAACCGCTGACCGAAACCAACGTTGGCCCCGATGGACTCATTCCCCGGTTCGCCGATGCGGTTCGGGAGGGTCGAGACTGCCTGTTCGTGGTCCCGTCGACGGAGGCGATGGGAACGACACTGACCCAGATGGTCGCTACCATCCTTGGTGAGCCTAGCTGCCTCGCCGCCGACGGCCCCGACGGCCGGCAGTTCTACAACGGCCCCGACCGCGTTCCGCTCTCTGATGGAACCTACGCCTGTGCCCGAGCACCTGCCAGTGACCTCCAGTGGCGTGAGGTCAGAGTCGACCAAGGTCGGCCCAGACTCGAACTCGGCGTCGGAACCGAGGTGGTCGCCGTCCTCGAACACGTCGACTCGCTGGCCGACGCCGGCCGCCACGCCTTCCAGCACGCCTACCGCCGGGCCGACGACGGCCAGTTCGAGGTGACCGAAGGCGACGAGGTAGTCGAACGGTTCCCCGGCCCGACGGCGATGCGGCGGGGCGGGTATCCACCCGTGCCGATGCCGCTCGTTCCCGAACACCTGTTTCCAGCAGACGGCGACCGCTCCCGGTGGGCAGTTTGTCAGCCCGATGGCGGTACGGACGTATTGACCGCTACTGGACTGAGTGGCTGGGGCTGACGGCGGGTGCTTTTTGTGCTACTGTGTGGACAGGAACTGGTCTCTGCATCAGAACGACTATGTACCACCAAAAAATATCACTAGGTGGTATGAGCGATTCCGACTCATTCGAACAGTTCAGCGACGTCGGCGAGGCGGAAGTCACACGCGCCATCGGGCAGGAGTGGACCGAGGAGTTCATGGACTTCTCGGACTCCGACGTGATTATCGTCGGCGGCGGCCCGTCGGGGCTGATGGCCGCAAAGGAACTCGCCGAGCGTGGCGTGCAGGTGATGGTCGTCGAGAAGAACAACTACCTCGGGGGCGGCTTCTGGCTCGGCGGCTTCCTGATGAATAAGGTCACCGTGCGTGACCCGGCCCAGCAAGTGCTCGACGAACTCGAAGTCGACCACAAGCAGTCCAAGGACAGCGAGGGGCTGTACGTCGCCAACGGGCCGGAGGCCTGTTCGGGGCTCATCAAGGCCGCTTGCGACGCCGGCGCGAAGATGCAGAACATGACGGAGTTCACCGACATCGTCATCCGCGAGGACCACCGCGTCGGCGGCATCGTCATGAACTGGACGCCGGTCCACGCGCTCCCGCGGGAAATCACCTGCGTCGACCCCATCGCCGTCGAGGCCGACCTCGTCATCGACGCCACCGGCCACGACGCGATGGCGGTCAAGAAACTCGACGAGCGTGGCGTTCTCAACGCCCCAGGCCTCGAAGACGAAGCCAGCGGCATGGACCAGACCGACGACGACACCTACGGCGCGCCCGGCCATGACTCGCCCGGCCACGACTCGATGTGGGTCGGCGAGAGCGAGGACGCCGTCGTCGAACACACCGGGCTCGCCCACGACGGCCTTGTCGTCACCGGCATGGCCACGGCGACGACCTACGGCCTCCCGCGCATGGGCCCGACGTTCGGCGCGATGCTGGTCTCGGGCAAGCGCGCCGCCCAGGTCGCGCTGGACGAACTGGAAGTCGACGCCGACCCCGTCGACATCACGAGCCGCGACGCCGCGACCCCTGCCGACGACTGACGCTCCCTCCCTCCAGGCTTTTTATTCGCCCATCTTTTCCTCTCACACTTGACCATTCGGGACGAAATATCGCGCGCAAACCAACAATTAAGCGATAGGAGTGTAGAGATGCTAGCGATTCACAACCAATGTCCGAAGAGATGCAGCGGAGCGACGAACACAGCGACGAGGAGTCGGTCGGCGGCGAAATCGCGGTCCAGCTCTGGAGTCGACGCCCGGTCTGTGGCCCGCGGACGACAGCTATCGACCGGTTCACGGAACTCGCATCAGCGGGCGTCATCGACGACTTCGAGGTCCAGACGTGGCCCGAGGAGATTCCGGTCGCCCCCGAGAGCGAGCACGGCGAGGTACTGGCGACTATCGACCGGTACGAAGAGTGGGCACAGGAGCGCGGGCTGAGTCTCCGACCGCCGCTGGAGACACGGACCTCGTCGCTGCTGGTCGGTGGCAGCACGGAGGTCCTGCGCCTGCCGATGATTGCCGTCGCCGTCTACGCGGACGACGACCTGGCCGGCGTCTACCCGTGTACGGACGGTGAAACCACGTGGTCCGTCACCGATTGCATCGACGCGATGACGGCGGACCCGACCACACTCCCCCACGACGTGGGGTCGTAACTCGGCCCCCGACGCGGCCCGACCCCCGCTCTGACAGCGCCTGCGGTCGGCGCGAAGCCACGATACACAATTGGTATTACCCACCGATACCACTGTCGAATACAATGGAGTCCGTCACGCTGTACCGTGCCCCGACGACGGTCGCCGACGCCGACGCTGTCGCCGACTGGCTCGACGCGCGGGTCGCGGCGTCCGTCTCCGTCCGGGACCGGTTTCTCTCGTTGCGCGGCGACTCGGAGCTTGCGGAGTCGTTCGCACAGGCGCGGGTACTCTCGCCATACGACCGCGAGACCGGGAACACGATGCTGGGTATCGTCCGGTACGAGGAACGAGCCATCGACTCGCCCGAGCGGGCCGGCGGCGTCATCTACGACGGCTTGGCGGTCCAGCGGGCGCTCCACGAGCGACTCCCCCACTCCGAGCGGTCGCTCGACCACCTCCACGTCCCCCTGCTGGACCGCGTCGTCGGGACCTGGGGCGACCACGACGGCCGCTGGCACAAGCGCGTGCACGTCCTCGGCCAGCCCGCGGTCGTCTCGGTTCCGGGTCTGTACGAGGCCCCGGCCAAGCCCGAGCAGTACTACAAGGAACAGCAGAAACACGCCCTGCTCTCCGGTGGGGCACCGCCCCGGGAGGTACTCGAAAACGAGGTCGAGGGGGAGTTCCTCGTCGAGAACGACCCGCGGACGACCGACGCTATCAAGGGGTATGTCCTGCAGGCGTACCACTACCTCGACACAGGCGAGGCGTTCTGTGACGAGGAGACCTGCCGGCTCCATAATCCGCACCGCCAGCCAGGCGTCGTCGCCGCACAGCTACGGGAGCCCGAGTTCTGTCCGGCCCACGCCGAACGGTACCGGCTGTAGTGGTTCGGCCCGCGCCCGTCAGGGCACAGTCCCGCTTAGCAGGCCGAGGTAGCCCCCGGTGAGCGTCTCGTAGCGCCTGTCGACGGTCCGCGCCGTGAGTCGCTCGCGGGCCGCCCGCACCCGCCGCTCGAACGCGCTGGCGTGTGACCGCGTCGAGAGCCGCGTCCCCGGCGCGGAGAGGCGGACGAACCCCTCGAACGCGAGGTTCAGCGGCGCGGCGAGGGCGCTGGGGCTCCGCTGGAAGTTCAGCAGCGCGACACGGCCGCCCGGGGCCACACAGTCACACCACGCGTCGACGGCCGCCGCGGGGTCCTCGAAGATACCGGCGACGAACGTCGCCAGCACGGCGTCCGCCGCCCGGACGGGCGGTCGGGACGCATCGGCCTGCACGTAGTGGACGCCTTCACCGGTTCTCCTGCGCCGTTCGCCTGCACGGTCGAGCATTTCCCGCGTCACGTCGATGCCGACGACTCCACCCGCCGGCCCGACTCGCTCGCGGAGGTGAGGAACGTTCGCGCCCGTGCCACAGCCCATTTCGACGACGGTGTCGCCGGGTGCGAGCGCCAGCGCCTCCACCGTCCTGTCGCGCCATGCCGTCACACCGGGCGCATTCGCTATCCAGTCATACACCCGCGCCCACCGGCCGTAGAACGACTGCGCGTCGGTCACAGGATTTCGCGGGCGGTTTCGGCGACCGATACGGCGTCGTCCCCGAGCAGGTACACGACCGGCTCGATTCCCATCGCGCCGGTGTGATAGAGCACGTCGGCCGCTGGGTTGTCAGCCAGTGCAGTCGCGACAGCCGGTTCGACGCTCTCCTCGGCGTCGAACTCGACGACGGTCCGGCTCGTATCCCGTAACGCGGTGACGACGCTTTCGTCGTACCGAACGTTCAACACCGCGCGGGCGTCGCTGCCGGCGGTCCGTGCCGCCAGCAACAGCGTCGCGACGTGTTCGCTGACGCCGAACTCCGGGTCTGCCGGAATCGTTGCCCGCCCCTTCACGTCGAGAATCCGCCCCGGGACGGCCGCCACGTCTTCGATGCTGTCGGCGTCAGGGAGACACTGGACGAGGTTCGATCCCACCGCCGGGATCAGCGTCGCGAACCCGCTGGTGTTTTCCAGCACGCTGAGGCCGCGCCGCACCGACGCGAGCGTTCGTTCTGCTGACCGGAGCTGTGAGTCCGGGTCGTGGACGGCGAACTCGTCGTCGTAGTCGCCCAGTTCCGGGACGGCGTCCTCGTGTAGCTGTGCGAGGACGCCGCCCTGTTCGAGTTCGCGGATGAACACCTCCGTCTCGACAAGGGCTTGCACCGGACTCATGTCGCCGTCAGCCAGCCCGTCGGCCAGCCGCTCGACCAACTCTTCCAGCCCGCGGTGGGCCAGCAGGTCCTCGTGGCGCGCCACGTCGCCGTGGACGTACTTCGAGACCGCGCTCTGGCTGATGCCCAGCAGGTCGGCGACTTCTGACTGGGTCAGGCCACGCTCCCTGAGAGCGTCGGCCAGCAGCGAGCGAAACGTCGGCAGGAAGTCGTCGACGACGATCTCCTCGATGAACCGCATCTATCGCCGCCCCCCGCCGTGTGCCGCCCCGCTCATTGGTCGCCCCCGAATTCTCTGTCCCCCTGTATCTTGCTCGCCTGCGGCCCGGACTGGCCCTGATACTTCGAGCCGCGCTCGGCCCCGTACGGGCGGTCGGCCGGCGTCTTGAGTTCCGTGAACGTGAGCTGTGAGATCCGCATGCCCGGCGTGAGCGCAACGGGTGCGGTGCCGAGGTTCGACAGTTCGAGCGTGATCTGTCCCTCGTAGCCGGGGTCACACAGCCCGGCGGTCGCGTGTACCACAATCGCCAGCCGGCCCAGCGACGACCGGCCCTCGACGTGGGCGATGAGGTCGTCGGGGATGGCGACGCGCTCGTGGGTTGTCCCCAGCACGAAGTCGCCGGGGTGGAGAATGAACTCTCCGCCCTCTTCGATGACGGTCTCCTCGACGTAGTCTGCGACTTCGGCCTCTGAGTTCGGATGAATACAGGGAATGTTGGCGTGTTGGAACTCCAGGAACTCGCGACCGAGACGGAGGTCGACGCTGGCGGGCTGAATCTGGATGTCCGGGTCGTCGAGCGGCTCGACGACGAGGTCACCCTGTTCCAGCCGTCGGAGAATATCCGCATCTGAGAGTATCATGAGAGTGGCGTTTGCGGCCGCGGGCCTAAACCTCCCGGTTCTGGCCCACGCTCGACCGCATCGCGGGTTCGGCGCGAGAGCACTCGGTCCGCTACAGCTGCCGTCGTCGGCCGACAACTGTCATACCGAGCAGCGTGGTGCCGAACCCGAACAGCACGAGCGCCGACCGCCGCCCTGCCGACGAACTCGGCCCGCTGGTAGGCTGTGGGATACTGATGGTCAGCGTCCCGGTCTCGCCAGCGGTGAAGTTCCCGCTTGTGACCGTGTGCAGTTCTTGCTGGGGGACTTCAGAGTAGTTGAACGCCCCGGGCAAGGTGAAAGATGCAAGGTGGAGCGTCCGATTTGGCCCGTCCTCCGGAATGGTGAATTCCACGGTGACCTGCGTCGGGTCGTCAGGGTCGTCGAAACTAAACGACTTGCCGGTGATGGTGACGTTCTGCAGCTGCCCTGGCCTGTTCTGATGGAGAACAGAGGGGTTCTGTCTGACCCCGTCCTCGGAGTTTCCGAGTGCGGCCATCAGGTCACGGTCGTTCTCGCCGTAATACGGCGGATCAGGCGGTTCTTCGCCCGGTCCGAAGTCTACCTGCCAGTACACCGTGTCTTCCGGCGTCTTCGTGGGCTCCTCCGTCGGTTCTTCAGTTGGTTCTTCAGTGGGTTGTTCAGTTGGTTCTTCAGTGGGTTGTTCAGTTGGTTCTTCAGTGGGTTGTTCAGTTGGCTCTTCAGTGGGTTGTTCAGTTGGCTCTTCAGTGGGTTGTTCAGTTGGCTCTTCAGTGGGTTGTTCAGTTGGCGTCGGCGTCGATGGCACCGTACAAAAAGCTAGGAAACTAATTCCCTGCTGTGACGTAGCTGTTCCCGATGTTGCCGCCGGATCCAGTTCGTTTGCTTGGTTTATGTCGCTCCCGCCGCCAGACTTGACAACCTCGACATCGACGGGGACTTGCGATGTCCACTCGACTTCAGTTGGTCCTTCGGACGGGCCTCCATCATACGCTATCACATTGAACGTGACGGCGTCGCTTGCTCCCTTCTCGAAGACGAATCCGAACCCGTCATCGGTCGATTCCCAGTTGTACTTCGCCAACAGGTCCTCGCCCGGGGCACAGGGCTGGGACGGGCTCCGGTCGTCAGTCTGTACCAGAAACGACTGTGCCGATGGAGTGACCTGTCCCAGGCCGACGCCTGCGACGGCGACTGTCGTCCCGACGACGAACAGCGTGATTACGGCCGTGACGGCGATGAATGGGATATCGACACCCCCTGAGTCGTCACTCATTGACAGACTCCCCGGCTGTTGTTTGGCCTGAGCTATACAGCCCCCCGGCTACACTGCGTTCGATTGGTAATACTGATGACATCGGCCATTAGTAACAAGGGGTGTTTTTTCGTTAATACCCAATTTCTGCCAGTAAGGCGATACTTCGGCTCGTGTCTTGGTCGGAGATGAGACGCCGACTGAAGCTCCCGTGGCTGACACAGGGCGTTGGCTCCGTTGGAAAGACGAGACACGGCAGTTTGTCAGCGTCGCAAACGTTGGTGAGTCAACAGTGATCGGTATGACTCTCGGACACACCAGCCAAAGAATCGTCAGGGATGTCCTCGGCCACGGCGTATGTACTCTGTGGTATGTGCAACCGTGGAGGGAGTCCGACGGGAGTTTAAGTACGGGTGGCCATGTAATCATATGAAGCAGGCTATCGTCGCGCGGGCCGACCTCGGTATGGGTGAGGGCAAGCTCGCCGCCCAGGTTGCCCACGCCTCGCTGTCGGCCTACGAGGACGCCGGCCCGAAGCCCCGGAAAGCCTGGAAGGGCGCGGGCCAGAAGAAAGTCGTCCTGAAAGCCACGAGCGAGTCCGAGCTGTTCGAACTCGCGGACGTGGCCGAGCGCGAAGGCCTGCCGCATGCGGTCGTCCGGGACGCCGGCCACACACAGCTCGACCCGGGAACCGTCACGGCGCTCGCCGTCGGCCCCGCCGAGGACGAGCTGGTGGACCGCGTCACCGGCGACCTGCCGCTGTTCTGAGGGCAGCGGCTCGCGATACGGTTATATAAGAGCAACCCTAACCTCAGGTGAACAACAACACGACACATTATGCAAGGAAACGAACAACAGGCCTACGACCGCGGGATTACCATCTTCTCCCCGGACGGACGCCTCTATCAGGTCGAGTACGCACGAGAAGCCGTCAAGCGCGGAACCGCAAGCGTCGGGGTCCGCACCGAGGACGGCGTGGTCATCGCCGCGGACCGCCACGCCCGGTCGCCGCTCATCGAGCGCGACAGCATCGAGAAGATTCACGAAATCGACTCACACGTCGGCGTCGCCAGCGCGGGCCACGTGGCTGACGCCCGGCAACTCATCGACGTGGCGCGCCGACAGGCCCAGGTCAACCGCCTGCGCTACGACGAGCCGGCCTCCGTCGAGTCGCTGACCAAGGAAATCACGGACTACATCCAGCAGTACACCCAGACGGGCGGCGCGCGCCCGTTCGGTGTCGCGCTGCTGGTCGCCGGCATCGAGGCCGGCGAACCGCGCCTCTTCGAGACGGACCCGTCGGGGACGCCCTACGAGTGGCAGGCTGTCGCCATCGGCGGCTCCCGCGAGGACATCCAGTCGTTCCTCGAAGACGAGTACGCCGAGGGGATGGACCTCGAAGGCGGCATCGAACTCGCGCTCCGGGCGCTCGCGTCGGTCAACGACGACGGCCTCGACGCCACCGGCGTCGACATCGCCACAATCGACGTCGAGACCGAGCAGTTCGAGAAGCTCTCGGAGGACGACATTGCCGAGCGCCTCGAAGAGTTCGAACTCGGAGGTGAGAACTGATGTACGACCCCGAGAACCGACTGACTGACGCCTACGAACCAGAGGTCGGCACGCTCCCGAACGAGGACGGCGGCCGCGACGAGGAGAACGTCGTCAAGACCGGGACGACCACCGTCGGCCTCTCGACGGAGAACGGCGTCGTCATCGCGACGGACCGGCGCGCCTCTCTCGGTGGCCGCTTCGTCTCGAACAAACAGGTCCAGAAGGTCGAGCAGATCCACCCGACGGCCGCGATGACGCTGGTCGGCAGCGTCGGCGGCGCACAGTCGTTCATCCGCTCGCTGCGCGCGGAGGCCGACCTCTACGAGGTCCGCCGGGACGAACCGCTCTCGATCCACGCGCTGGCGACGCTGGCGGGTAACTTCGCACGCGGCGGCCCGTACTTCGCCATCAACCCCATCGTCGGCGGCGTCGACGAAGAGGGCAGCCACGTCTACAGTGTCGACCCGGCCGGCGGCGTGCTCGAAGACGACTACACCGTCACCGGCTCCGGGACGATGGTCGCGACGGGGACCATCGAGGGGCAGTACGACCCTGAGATGAGCCTCGCCGAGGCTCGTGACCTGGCGATCCGCGCGGTCAACGCCGCAGCCGAGCGTGACACCGGATCCGGTAACGGTGTCGTGCTCGCCGAAATCACCGACGAGGGCGTCGAAATCGACGCCTTCGACGACTACGAGTCGGCCGAATAGCTCGGCTCCCTCAGTTTTCGGTTTCTTTGCGGTCAGTTGTCCCCAGCAGTTGCTGCTCAGTCTCGTGGCACGACCCGCATCGGATAGTCCGACTGCCGCATGATATCTTGGGCGACGCTGCCGAAGATGAGTCGGTCGGTCTGGCTCCGCTTTCGCACGCCGATGACGAGTTCGTCGGCATCGACCTCCTCAGCGATGTCGAAGATATCCTCGGCCGGGCTGTTCCCCCGGATTATCTGGTAGGTTTCGACAGACACCTGCTCGCCCAGTCGGTCAGAGACGACTTTGAGTGCGGCCTTGCCGTCGGCGACCGCCGATGACGACGTGCTGTCGCCGCCGCGCTGTGAGTTGACCGCGTAGACGCTGTCGTCCGGGTCGAGGACCCCTTCGAGGTACGAACACAGCGTTTCGCTGACTGTCTCGGAGTTGGTCGCGAGCACGAAGGTCTGCATACGCCGGGGTGCGCCCGCCGTCGTTATAAGTGTGTTTCTAGTTACCAATACACGCACTCCGGCGGTCGACCGTCACTCCGTCACGACCAGCCAGCAGACCGCCAGAAAGACGGCGAGGACCACGAGTATCGACCCCCAGACCAGCGCGCCGAAGGCCGTCGAGCCCAGCGCGGCGAGGGGGAGCGTGGCCGTCGCGGTCATCGTTCGGACCCCCCGTCGGCTACCGGGTCGTCGAGCGCCCGGACCTCTCGTCCGAGGTCGTCGAGGTCGGCGTCGGCCCCGCCCAGCAGCGTCGCCGCGACGGTGAGTGTGGCTGAGACTAGCGTCGCGCCGGCGAAGGCTATCAGAAACGACGGCGCTGGCAGCATACTCCCGACGCCAGGCACGGCGGCGACGAGGCCACGGAGCGACGGGAAGTACGTGAAGCCGACGAGTAGTCCTGCAATGCCCGAAACTACCGCGCCCGGGCCGGTGAGCCGCTCGGTGTAGAGACCGGCGAGGAAGGGCACGAAGACGCCGGCGGCCAGCAGGTCGGCTGTCAGGAACAACTGGAGGACGCTGTACCCCTGTGCGCCGATGAACATCGCGGCGAGCGCGACGGCGACCGTCAGTCCGCGCCCGCCCAGCCAGAGGGTCCGCTGGTCGGGGTCGTCCAGTAGTCGAGCGAGGTCGGCGGTGACGACGCTGGCGATGGCGTTGAACATCGTGTCGGCGGAACTCATCACCAGCAACACGGCGAGGACGACGACGGCCAGCGTCACCCACGCCGGGAACGCCTCCGCCACAACGAGGAAGAAGGCGATGCTTGCGGACCCGGACTCGGTGAGTCCCAGCCCCGCCGCGGCGATGCCGAACAGCCCGGACAGCAGGAGCATCGGGACGACGACGACGGCGGCGATGCCCAGTCCGCGACGGAGAGCGCCCTCCCCATCGGCGGCGTACACCCGCTGCCAGACGCCCTGGTTCAGCATGTTCGCGCCCAGCAGAGCGAACGCGACGTACAGCCCGAACTCCAGGCCGGGACCGAACCCGGGGTCTAACAGCGTCGGGTCGGCCGATACTACCGTCGCGTGGAGTTCGCTCGTCCCGCCCAGAGCGAGGAGCGCCCCGCCGAAGCCGACGGCCAGCAGCGGCAGGATGACCAGCGTCTGGACGGTGTCGGTGACGATGCTGGCGAGCAGGCCGCCGTAGGTCGTGTAGACGAGGACGAAGCTGCCGATGAGCAGCGAGGTCTGCCAGAGCGGCACGTCTGCGACGAGTGCGAGCGCGCCAGCGATGCCAGTCATCTCCGCGGCGAGGAAGATGAACATGTAAAATACCGAGACCAGCAACACGAGCAGGTACATCCCGGAGCCAAAGCGGGCGTAGGCGAACTCTGTCAGCGAGTGTCCGGCGGGCATCACCTCACGGATGCGAGCGCCGACCGGAATAAAGAGGACGAGCGGAACCGCGCTGCCGATGGCGTAACCCAGTACGGCGGGCAGCCCACCGAAGGCGGCCCCGGCCTCGGCGGGGCTCAGCAGAATCCAGACGCCCATCATCGACGCGATGACCGTCGCGGCGAGGGTCCCGCTGCCGGCCGAGTCGCGGGCCGAGATGTACGTCTCCACCGAGTCGATGCGACCGCGGGCGGCGAAGAGACCGACCCCGGTGAACACCAGAACGGTCGCCGCGGTCAGCCCGAGGGCCACAGCTGCGGAGACCATCTATGGGCTCACCTCGGCGTCGGCCGTCGCCTGAGTCCCTTCGTAGGCCGTCTCGAAGAACTGCCGTTCGAGCGCGACCGTGCGGTCGAACAGCGACGCGACGCGGGCTTCGCGGCGCGGTGAGAGCGTCGGCCCGACGGCGTCGAGTTCGCCCCGGAGCCAGTCGACGAACGCGACGAACGAATCCACGGCGTGGAGGTCCACCCACTCGGCGAAGTAGAAGGGCAGCCACATCCCGGCGCTGGGCGGGCCGTCCGGGTCGCCGTGGGTCGCGGCGGCCGCCGTCGCCCACGATTCGTATATCCACTCGGCAGGGACGAGCACGGCCAGCGTCTCAGCGTAGCCGCCCTCTCGCGCGGCCCGACCCAGCAGGTCGACGAACGCCGCCGTCGTCTCCGTCGGCTCGGGGTCCTGCCAGCGCGACTCGTCGACGCCCAGCGCGGCGAAAGAGCGTTCGAAGTAGTCGTCTTCCTCGTCGGTCACGGTATCAAGGAACTCGACGAGGCGGCGCTTGGCCGCCATGTCCGGGGCCTGCCCGACCGCGTGGCCGAACGTGCCGACGAGTTCGCCGACGAAGGCGTAGTCCTGTACCAGATACTCGGCGAACGCGTCTTCGTCCAGCGTGCCGGCCCCGAGTTCCTCGACGAGCCGGTGCTCGACGGCGGCGTCCCAGTCCGGCTGACTCTGCTCGCGGAGCCAGTCGGTGAATCGTGGCTCATCGGTGCGCTCGGCGTAGGCCGCGTACGTCTCGGCCGTCATAGCTCCCACCCCTCCTGCGTGTAGGCCATCTCCCAGAACCGGTGTTCGAGCTTCGCGCTCGTCAGGAACGCCGCCTCCATGGCGTCGTGCTGGCCGGGATACCGTTCGCCACAGCGGTCGACGTACGCCCGACACCAGCCTGTCGCCTCGCGGAAGTCCTCACTGGTGTACATCTCGATGAACGGTGTGTACCGGTGTTCGCCGTCGGCCAGGTCGGCCATGTGCTGGGCGACATCGAGATAGCCCTGCATGCAGGGGTACAGCGCCGCGGCGATTTCGGCCTCGTGGCCCTCGTAGGCTGTCCGAACGAGGAAGTTCGTGTACGCCAGACAGGTCGGGGCTTTCTCGGTCGACTCCAGTTCACGCTCCGAGAGACCGTACTCCGACGCAAACTCCCGGTGGAGGTCCATCTCGGTGTCCAGCACCTGATGGGCGACCCCGAGTAGATGCGTCATCGTCGACTCGTCGTTTGCTGTCGCGCCGGCGAGCGCGAACAACCGTGCGTAGTCCTGCAGGTATCGGTAGTCCTGTTTCACCCAGTGTTTGAACGCCGCCTCGTCGAGCGTCCCGTCGGCCAGTTCGCGGACGAACGGGTGGTCCTTCTGTGCGTCCCAGATGTTCTCGCCGATGTCGAGCAGGTGGTCGCTGAACGCCATTGGTAGCGGATACAACAAACTCCGATGTATTATATCCTGCTAATACAACTAGGTTGTAAATTTGGAGACGAGCGGCGCGCGCAGTGAGCTGTAGGTGCTGGGCTTCTCTGGTCTGTCACTGCTGGCAGTCACGACGATGCAGCCGACCGACAGCGTCCGTAGTCCCAACTGCTAAGCGAGCTACGCCCGTCACTCCCAGCAATGACACTGCAGTTACCGAGCGAAATTGTGGTCGAGCGGTTTCTCCCGACGGCCCGGGCGATGCTCGCCACGAGACTCGACGAGGAGGGCTGGACGCAGCAGGAGATCGCCGACCAGCTCGGCGTGACACAGGCCGCAGTGAGCAAATACGGCAGCGGCTCGGTCACCATCGAGGAGCGGTTCCGGGACGACGCACGGATGCAACAGACCATCGAGCGGATCGCTGACGGGCTGGAGGCGGGCGAGATGGACGAGTATGCGGTGCTGAACGAACTGCTCACTCTGGTACGGGAGTTCGAGGACCGGGGCCCAATCTGTGCGGTCCACGAGGAGGAGATGCCGGCGCTGCAGGGAATGGGCTGTGACCTCTGTGTTCGGGGGACAGACACCGCAGTACAGGCGGAACGGACTGTGCTGTCGTCGGTCCGGCGGGCAACGCGGCTGCTGGCCGACAACGAAGCCGTCGTCGACGCCATCCCGAACGTGGGGATGAACGTCGGCATGGCGCTGCCGGACGCCGAAGACGCGCTCGACGTGGCGGCAGTTCCCGGTCGAATTCACGACCTTCGGGGGCGAGTCAACGTACCGTCGAACCCCGAGTTCGGGGCGTCGGAACACGTCGCCCGGACGATACTGACCGCGATGGCGGTCGATCCCTCGTGCCGAGCGGCGCTCAATCTGACGACCGACGAGGCATTTCTCGATGCTGCCCGGGGACAAGGTATCGAGCCGCTGAAATTCGACGCCGGCTACGAAGACCGTAACGAACGGCTCGAAGCCACCTTCCGCGAACGCGGCGCTGTTCCGCGCGTCATCTACCACGGTGGCGCGTTCGGTATCGAGCCGATAACCTACGTCTTCGGTGAGTCAGCGGTCGAAGCTGCTGAACTGATGATCGAGCTTCTCGACGCGGCCGACTCCTGAACTGTTTCGGCCGCCGAAACCGTCAGAACCAGCCGGTCTCGGGGTCGACTGGGTTCTCGGGCTCCGCGCCCCGAAGTACCCGGATGACGTCTTCGGCCACGGTCTGTGTCAGTTCGACCCGGGACTCTTCGGAATACCACGCGACGTGCGGGCTACAGACGACGCTGTCGAGGTCATGGAGCGGCGAGTCTCCGGGCGGTTCTGCCTCGCGCACGTCCAGTCCGGCTCCGCCGAGGTCGCCACTGACGAGCGCGTCGTACAGCGCCGTTTCGTCGACGAGTCCGCCTCTGGCCGTGTTCACGAGCAGCGCGTCGTCGCGCATCCGGTCGAACGCGCCCGCGTCGACCATCCCCCGTGTCTCGTCGGTCAACGGGGCGTGTAGCGAGACGATATCGGAATCGGCCAGCAGCGTCTCGAAGGTGACTGACTCGACACCGAGGTCCCCCATCCGGTACTCGGGCACGTATGGGTCGTGGGCGACGACATCGACGTCGAACCCCCGGAGCTTCGCGGCGAAGCGACTTGCGAGCTTGCCGAAGGCGACGAGGCCGACGGTGCTGCCGGCAAGACACCGAATCGGCTGGCCGACAGTCCACTCCCACTCGCCACGCTTGACTGAGCGGTCGAACGTCGGTATCTTCCGCAGGCAAGCCAGCACGAGCGCGAACGTATGAGTCGAGACCTCCTCGACAGAGTAGTCCGGGACGTTGACCACCGTCACACCGGCATCGACCGCGGCTCGCACATCGATGTTGTCCACGCCGATGCCGGCCCGGCCCACCACTTTAAGCGAGTCCCCGGCTTCGACGACCTCGGCTGTGACCTGCGTGCCGGCGTCGACGATTAACGCATCAGCGTCCTTCACTGCGCGTGCGACGGCAGCTGGTTCTTTCGCTGCTATCGTTTCGACGGTCGCATCAACCGCATTCAGCACCGCCGCCCGTGTCTCCCCGTCCATCACTTTCGTGTCAGAGACGACGACTTTGTGAGACATACTCTGGCTTTCTCTGCCTCAAAAATAAAATCATCTGTCAGATCGGTTCAGTCATCGAAACCGCGTCACTGTGCCACTACTACATCCCGGTGACCGGCACAGAACTGACAGAATAGTCGCAAACTTTTATGATATATTCGTGAGGAGGTGGCAACAGTATGTCGGCTGGTAACACAGGAGAGACAGCGCTCGAACGTATCGGCTATCGACTCTCTGCGTGGGTGGAACGGTGGATGCCAAGTCCGTTCCTGTTCGCGCTCATCCTCAGCTACGTCGTGTTTCTGGCCGGCGTCGGCCTCACCGGGTCCGGACCAGTCGAGATGGTCCAGTTCTGGTACGACGGCTTCTGGGCCTTCCTGACGTTCTCGATGCAGATGGTCCTCATCCTGATGACCGGCTTCGTCGTGGCGTACCACCCGCGCGTCAACGCCGGCATCCGCCGGCTGACAGAGCTACCCAGCACCGGAAAGCAGGCGGTCGTCCTCGTCGGACTGTTGACGATGCTGCTCGGCTGGGTCCACTGGGGACTGAGCCTCATTCTCGGCGCGATCTTCGCCCGGGAGATGGGCAAGACCGCCCACGAGAACGACATCAACGTCCACTATCCGGTCCTCTGTGTCGCGGGCTATCTCGGTCTCGGCCTCACCTGGCACTGGGGGCTGTCCGGGTCCGCGCCGCTCCTGCTCGCGACGGAGGGGAACGAGTTCATCCAGCAGGGCGTCATCGACGTTGTCGTCTCCGCCTCGGAGACCATCTTCCACCCCTACGGCCTCATTCTTACCGGCCTGTCGATAGCCTACGCGCTCGTCGTCCTCTACGTCATCACGCCGACCGGCGACCAGGCGCGGGGCATCACGCATTACATCCCCGAAGACGACCTGTTCGAATCCGCGAGTGACGGTGGCGTGGAAGCGACTGCGACCACCAATCAGGTCCCGGCCGAGCGAATCAATCACAGTCGCGTTCTCGGGGGGATTATCGGCCTGACCGGTATCGCGCTGGTCGCCTCGCAGTTCGTCCAGTCCGGCATCGACGCGCTCGGGCTGAATATCGTCAACTTCGGCTTCCTGACGATTGGTATCTTCATCTACATGGACCCACAGACCTACCGGGAGAAGTTCGGCGAGGCGGCGACCGCCGCCTCGGGCATCGTGCTGCTCTTTCCGTTCTTCGCCGGCATTCAGGGGATGATGGCCACCTCCGGGCTGGCGCAGTTGATGGCGAACGCGCTCATCTCGGTCTCGACGCCACAGACGTTCCCGGTTATCGCCTGGCTCACCGGCGCGACGGTCAACATCTTTGCTCCCTCCGGCGGCGGCGAGTGGATCATCCTCGGCCCGCCGATTCTCGAAGCCGCGCAGAACCTCGGGGTCCCGGCCGGTCAGGCGACGATGGCCTACGCCGTCGGCGACGCCCACACGAATCTCCTGAACCCCTTCTGGGCGCTGCCGCTGCTCGCTATCACCCGCATCAAGGCCCGGGAAATGTTCGGCTATGCCATCGCAATGTTGCTCGCGCTGACGCCGTTCCTGGCTGTCGTCCTGTTCGTCCTTCCGTACTGAGACGGAACCGGCGGGACAGCCGAGGCTGATTGCCTCTTCTTCGAGCGTTAAGTTGTTAGAGAAACTGCACTCCGACAATGGCAACTGGGACGGGAGCCGAGGAGGACGTAGACCTTCTCGACTCCTTTCGGCAGTTCTTCGCCTTAGAGCGGGACGTGCTCGTGTTGTCGCTGTCCATGCTGGCGTTTAGCCTCGCGTTCCAGATGACCAGCCGGTACATTCCAGAATACATGCGGGTTCTGGGGGCCAGTGCCGGCGTCATCGGCCTGTACGGCAGCGTCGGGAACCTCATCAGCGCGGTGTACCCCTATCCGGGCGGCGCGGTGTCGGACCGCATCGGCTCGCGGCTGGCGCTGACTGTCTTCGCGACGCTGGCGACAGCCGGATTCGGTATCTGGTATCTTGCCTCGGTCGTCGGCGACATCCCGGTCGGCCCGGTGACGCTGCCGGCCTGGACGCTCGTGTTCGTCGGCCTCTTTCTCGCACAGGCCTGGAAGTCCTTCGGGCTGGGTGCGACCTTCGCTATCGTCAAGCAGAGCGTTCCGCCGGGGCGACTGGCGATGGGGTTTGCCAGCACGGAGATGTTCCGCCGCATCGGCTTCCTGCTCGGACCGCTCGCCGCCGCGGCACTGCTTGCGACGACTGCGACCTTCGTCGATGGCTTCCAGCGCGTGCTGCTAGTCGCGCTTGCCTGTGGCGTCGTCGCCACTGTCGCCCAGCACGTCCTCTACGACGCCAGCGAGGACACGCTCGGCAAGTCCTTCGAGGGCATCGACCAGATACGCGCCGACCTGCGGACGATGCCGGCGACGCTCCGGCCGCTGCTGGTCGCCGATACGTTCGTCCGGTTCGCCAACGGCATGGTGTACGTCTTCTTCGTCATCGTCGTCACGGAGTTCCTCTCTGTGGGGTTCACCGGCTTCGGCGTCCAGCTGCGGCCCGACGCGTTCTTTGGCGTCCTGCTGGGCGTCGAGATGGTCGTCGCAATCCTCTCGATGGCCCCCGTCGCAAAGCTCACCGAGTGGGCTGGTCTCAAGCCCGCCGTCGCGCTGGGCTTTTTCGTCTATGCCGTGTTCCCGCTTCTCCTCATTTTCGCGCCGGGCGACCAGTGGGTGCTGGTGCTGTTGTTCGCGTTCTCCGGCCTGCGTTTCGCCGGCCTGCCCGCTCACAAGGCGCTCATCGTCGGCCCGGCAAAACAGGATACTGGCGGCCGCGTCACCGGGACGTACTACCTGCTCCGGAATACGCTGGTCATCCCCAGCGCTGCGCTCGGTGGCTGGCTCTACGGCAGCGAGTGGGCCGTCTCCATCGGTGGCGTCGTGTTCCGGGCCGGCCCGGAACTGGCCTTCGGCGTCGCGACCGTTGTCGGGCTCGTCGGTGTCGTTTACTTCATCGCCTTCGGCCGGGAGTTCGAGGCGTACGAATGAGCCGCTTGCCGACCTACCATTCCTCGCGCGGCGGGAACTCCTCGCCACAGCGCGGGCAGTACCGCATCGGTGCGCGGGACTCCTGACCGTCTCTGTCGAACGTAATCTCTCGTCCGCAGCTCTCACATGCTAGCTTTGGCATCGTGGTGCTCTCCGGTCGCCCGCATAGCCACGACCTGTGGCTAGATAGGATATGTCCTGTGATAACACTAGGTATCGACTGAGAAACGGACCCACGCCGAGTCCGCAAGCGCCACGCATAAGCGCCGAGCCACGAACTACTCGACCAATGCGAGAAGCCCACCCAATCGAGCGAGCGGTCGGCATGGAGTACTACGTCAGCGACGCCGATGGGGTGGGCGGCCGCCTCCGCGCCGCCCCGGCGGACTTCCGCGTTCGGGAGCTGGAGGCGTTCGACACCGAGCCGGCCGACGCCGACACCGGCGCGTACCCCCATCTCGTCTTCCGGGCGGAGCTTCGCAACTGGGAGACCAACGACTTCGCCAGCAAACTGTCGGACAAGCTGGGCATCTCCCGCGAGCGGGTGTCGTGGGCGGGGACGAAGGACAAGCGCGCGGTCACGACCCAGCTGTTCTCGGTGAAAGGCGTCGCGGCCGAGGACCTGCCGGAAATCGGCGGCACGGACATCGAGGTCATCGGCCGTGCCGGCCGCCCGATTCTCTTCGGCGATTTGGCGGGCAACGCCTTCGAAATCGTCGTCCGGGACACCGAGAACACCGACAGCGCCGCCAGCGTGGTGGCGGACCTCGAAGCGTTCGCCAGCGGGGACGACCCGACGGCAGGTGAGGGCCGCTCCAGCGACGCCGCGCTACCGGACGGCGACACGACTGTCGGCGTCCCCAACTACTTCGGCCAGCAGCGGTTCGGGTCGCGCCGGCCGGTCACCCACGAGGTCGGGCTGGCCATCGCCCGCGGCGACTGGCGTGAGGCGGTCCTCGCCTACGTCGGGAACCCCCACGAGCGCGAACCCGAATCGACGCAAGCGGCGCGGGCCTACGTCGACGAAACCCACGACTGGGCCGGCGCGCTGGATGAGCTCCCGGGGGCGCTGGGCTACGAGCGCTCTATCTGTCACCGGCTGGTCGAGAACGGGGCCGACGAGCCAGCGGACTTCCGCGACGCGCTGGAGGCCCTGCCGTCGAACCTCCAGTCGCTGTTTGTCAACGCCGCACAGTCGTACGTCTTCAACCGCATCCTCTCGGAGCGACTGGAGCGGGGCCTGCCCTTCGACCGCCCGGTCGAGGGCGACGTGGTCTGTTTCCGCGACAGCGACGCGCCCGAGGACTTCCCGATTCCCGACGCCGACCGGACCCAGCAGGTCACGGCGAAGCGGCTTTCGACCGTCGAGCGCCACTGCGAACGCGGGCGGGCCTTCGTCACTGCGCCGCTGGTCGGCACCGACACCGAACTCGGCGGCGGCGAGCCGGGCGACATCGCCCGCGAGGTCCTCGACGACGTGGGTCTCGAACAGGGCGATTTCGACCTCCCCGGGGCGTTCAACAGCGACGGGACGCGCCGTGCGGTACTGCTCCGGACCGACCTCGGCGTCGACCGCGACGGCGACGACCTGACGTTCTCCTTCTCGTTGCCCAAGGGGAGCTACGCGACGGTGCTGCTCCGGGAGTTCCGGAAGGGCGACCCGGACGCGTAGCGAGCCGGCCGGCGGCCGGCAACTGATGCGGAATATGCAACGGTTAAGTCCGGCCACACACGCCATCTCGTATGGGCGAGCTACCGGACGAGTTTTCGTGTACCATCACCGACTGGGAGTACATCTACGGCCTCTGTCGCGACGTGGCCGACGACGTGAAAGCCGCCGAGTTCGAGCCCGACGTGGTCGTCGCGCTGGCACGGGGCGGCTGGTTCGGCGGGCGCTGTCTCTGTGACTTCCTCGGGCTGGACGACCTGGCGAGCCTGAAAGTCGAACACTACGTCGGGACCGCGGCGAAAGGCGAGGAGGCACAGATAAAGTACCCGCTGGCCGACGGCGCGGTCGAGGGCAAGGACGTGCTGGTCGTCGACGACATCGCCGACACCGGCCAGTCAATCGAGACGGCCGCCGAGTGCGTCCGCGACCGCAACCCAAGCAGCGTCCGAACGGCGACGCTCCAGTTGCTCCAGACCAGCGACCACGAACCGGAGTTCGTCGGCGAGCGCCTCGACGAGTGGACCTGGGTCGTCTACCCCTGGAACTTCGTCGAGGACATGGTCGAACTCGTCTCGGGCGTGATGGAAAAGAGCGACCAGGAGACGCACACGGAAGCCGACATCCGCCGCCTGCTGCGGGAGTACCACGGCGTCAGCCGGACGGAACTGGAAATCGCCCAGCCGGACCGACTGGGCGAGGTGACCACGGAGATGGAACGGCGCGGCGTCGCCGAAGCGGCCGGCGACGGCTGGCGACTCGCCGACGACTGAGCCGCCGGCTACGGACCGCTAGCCGGTCGCCGTCGCTAGTCGCGACAGCCCCGCTCTCGCAGTCAGCGGCGACGGGTACGGCCGTCGTCCCGGACGTACTCTAACGCGCTGACGAACTGTTCTTTGTCGACCCGGTCGCCAGACTCTTCGAGCCGCTCCCGGATTTTTGTCGGAGTCATGTGTATTGATAGCATGGTTCTAAGACGACATAACTCTTTCTCACCTGCTAACAGATTCGGCCAGTCCCGCGCGTATCGCGGGACTGGCCCGGACCAGCGCGCCGAGACGACCACCCCCGTCCGGGGAATATATTTAATACCCTGCTTACCCAACGGAAACTATGGCCGCTTACGGCCGGCCGTCACTTCGAGACCTGTTCGATGAATCACCGACGCCGCACATCGCGCACCCGCCGCGGAGTCACCATCGAGACTTCTACATCGCCACAGACGGGTCGTTCAGACCCCACAACGGCACGACATCGACCGCCAGCGGGTCGAACGGCCCGACAGGCGGGCTGGGTGTCGTCGTCGAGACCCTCGACGGTGAGCGCGTGGTCAGGCTGTCGGTCCCGGATACCTGTCCCGACAACAACGTCGCGGAGTATCGGGCGCTCCATCTCGGGCTCGACGTGCTGGCGAGACGGGCCCCGCCCAACGCCCGCGTCGGCTTACTCATCGACCACGACCAGCTCGCCGAGAACGTGAACGCGGAGGTGCTGGCCTCCCACGGCTCCGCTTACGACCCGCCACACTCCGTGTCGGTCCCGCCGGCGACAGGGCTACACTGGCGCGGGATTCAGGCACGTATCAACGGCTTCGGCGAGGTCCGTGCCGCGCGGATCTCCGGCGACCGCAACCCCGCGCATCCGCTGGCGAACGCGCCCGACCAGTACGCCCACGTCAACGGCGAACCGGATCGGTGTGTTCTCCCCGACGCGCCGACCGTAAACGAACGCGTCCCGCCGCCGTCGCGCGCCGAGCGCGGCGGGGCGTCGGACTAACGGCCCCCGATCGGTCCCGCCGACCGGCGACCTGCTGTTCTCTCGCATCGTTGCCGACAGCGCCGCGTCAGCACTGGATTCCTTCCAGTCCTGCCATCTGAGTTCGGGATACTTACATACAGCGGCGACCCTGAGAGATTTGACGGCCACAGTAAGAGCGTGTCGCAGCGGGTTGCTTCGAGGTGCTATATCGGTCCCGTTTCACGGGAGATTATCTCAATAAGTTATGCAGATAGCGTAGCGAGTCACGGCGTACGTTTGGGGAACGTCACACAGACCAAATTTTATGTATTAGAAATGGGATAGTATACAGTGGGAGGTGAGTTACGTTGAGTACCAGAACTAACGGACCAGACGGTTTCGGCGGACAGTACGTCGACCAGCTGTTGCCGCGTCAGTCGCCGACGCGGCACGACCTCGTCCTCGCCGTCATCCCCGCGGTGTTCGTCCTCACACTTGTCGCCGCGGTCGTTCTGGACCTCTCGCTTCAGGTGGCAGTCGCTGTCGGCGCACTCGTTGGCGCTGTGGCGGTCATCGATGCACTCTTTATCCACCCACCGACCCGCGGTCGACGGCGAGGCGGTACGTGACATCGCGTTCCGGCGACAGGCCTGAACGCTGAGTTTTTTCGGATGCGATTTCACAGCGAAACGCGCTCTGCGCGTTCTGCAGCAGACAGCGAAAAAAGACGGCCGTATCGGTTACTCCTGTTGGGCGTCGACGACGGCGACGCCGGCGAGGTTCACGATGTCCTTGACCTCGTCGCCGCGCTGGAGGACGTGGACCGGCTTGTCCATGCCGACGAGCATCGGCCCGATGGCCTCAGCCCCGCCCAGCCGCTGGAGGAGCTTGTAACCGATGTTTCCGGCTTCGAGGTTGGGGAAGACGAGGACGTTCGCGGGGTCGTCGAGTTCGGAGAACTCGTAGGTGTCTTGCAGGATGTCCTCGACGACGGCGGTGTCGGCCTGCATCTCCCCGTCGACCGGGAAGTCGACGCGGTCGTCGTCCTGCAGGCGGGATACCGCTCGGCGGATCTTCTTCGTCCCGAGGTTGTCGACGCTGCCGAAGTTGGAGTACGACAGCATCGCCGCCCGCGGTTCGACGTTGAACCGGCGGGCCAGTTCTCCGGTGTGGCGGGTGACCTCCTCCAGCACGTCCGCGTCGGGGTCCTGATTGACCGTGGTGTCGGCACAGAAGATAACGCGGTTCTTGAACGTCAGCATGTACACGCCGGCCGCGTAGTCGGCGTCGTCGGCCGTGCCGATGACCTGCAGCGGCGGGCGCAGGGCCGACGGGTAGTGGTGGGTCAGGCCGGTCAGCATCGCGTCGGCGTCGCCCATCTCGACCATGACGCTGCCGAGGTAGTTCCCGTCCCGAATGAGTTCGTCGGCCTCGCGTCGCGTGATACCTTTCCGCTGGCGGAGTTCGTACAGCCGGTCGGCGTAGTCGGCCACGTCGGCTGTTTCGGGGTCGACGACGACGGGGTCGAACTCAAGCCCGAACTTCCGGCGCGTGGACTCGATGCGGTCGGCGTCGCCAATGAGTATCGGCTCGGCGATACCCTGTTCGACCAGCTGATAGGCTGCGCGGATCATCTTCTCGTCGTGGCCCTCGGCAAGCACGACTCGCTGGGGGTCGCTCTTGGCCTTGTTGAGCACGACGCGCATCATCTCGCGGGACTTGCCAAGCCGGGCTTCGAGTTCCTCGACGTAGGCCTCCGTATCGATTTCCGTCCGTGCCGCGCCACTCTCGATGGCGGCCTCGGCGACTGCGGGCGTCACCTCGAACAGGACTCGCGGGTCCAGTGGTTTCGGAATGATGTAGTCCGGGCCGAACTGCAGGGGCTGGTCGCCGTAGGCCTTGACGACCTCATCGGGCACGTCCTGCTTGGCGAGGTCGGCCAGCGCTCGGGCCGCTGCCACCTTCATCTCCTCGTTGATTTCGGTCGCCCGCACGTCGAGCGCGCCACGGAAGATGAACGGGAACCCGAGGACGTTATTGACCTGATTCGGGTAGTCTGAACGACCGGTCGCCATGATGACCGTGTCGTCGCGGGCGGACTTGGCAGACTCGTAGTCGATTTCTGGATCAGGGTTCGCCATCGCGAAGATGATGGGGTCGCTGGCCATCGACTGCACCATCTCCTGATCAACGATGCCGCCGACGGAGAGCCCGACGAACACGTCGGCCCCGTTCATCGCGTCGGCGAGGTCGCCCTCCGGGATGTCCCGGGCGAACTCCTGTTTGAATCTGTTGAGTTCCTCGTGCGTCGCGCGCTCCTCGGTGATGATACCCGAGGAGTCACACATTGTGATGTTGTCCTTCGAGACGCCCAGCGAGACGTAGAATTTCGCGGACGCAATCGCGGATGCTCCGGCCCCGGAGAAGACGACCTCCAGTTCGTCCAGTTCCTTCCCGGCGATGTCGGCCGCGTTGACGAGCGCCGCGCCGGAGATGATCGCGGTCCCGTGTTGGTCATCGTGGAACACCGGGATGTCGAGTTTCTCGCTGAGCCGGCGCTCGACCTCGAAACACTCCGGGGCGGCAATGTCTTCGAGGTTGATGCCGCCGAAGGTCGGTTCCATCGCCGCCACCGTCTGTATCATCGCCTCGGCGTTGTCCGTGTCCAGTTCCACGTCGAACACGTCGATGTCGGCGAAGCGCTTGAACAGCACGCCCTTGCCTTCCATGACCGGCTTCCCGGCTTCCGGGCCGATGTCGCCGAGGCCGAGCACCGCCGAGCCGTCGGAGACGACGCCCACGAGGTTCCCTTTCGCGGTGTACTCGAAGGCCCGCTCGGGGTCTTCGTCTATCTCGTTACACGGTGCGGCCACGCCGGGCGAGTACGCCAGCGAGAGGTCACGCTGCGTGTTCGTCGGCTTTGTTGTCGCAATCTCTATCTTCCCCGGCGGCTTGCTCCGGTGGTACTCCAGTGCGTCCTCGTCAAGTCCCATACCCGGATGTCGAACCCAACTGTAAAAAAGACAAGTTTACCGTCAACGAACGAGCGGTACAACGACGGTTGTCGAATACCAGCCGGTTGCAGCGGATTTTGCCCCGGTTGTATCCCACCAATTGGAAAATATCCACTGCCGAGACAGCGTCGTACTGGACCGCCTTCGGCTCTCAGTTCGCGTTCGTGAGTTCACCGACTCGGTCGGTCAGTTCGGTGACTGCGTCTTCCTGCTGGTCGGTCGCCTCGACGATCTCCTTCGTCGCAGCCTCGGCCTCCTGGGCGTGGTTCTGCGCGTCTTCGACCATCGAAGTCACGTTCTCGATAGCGCTCGCCTGGTCGTCGTTAGCGTCGGCGACTTCCTGGATACCGCTCGTCGCCTCCTCGACGGCGTCGGAAATCTCGTCCAGCGCATCCAGCGCGTCCTCGATCTCCGACTCCGCACGCTCGACCTGCTCGTGGGACGTCTCGACCATTTCGGCTGTCTCGGTCGCCTGGTCCTGAATCGTGGTAATGCTCGTCGAGATCTCGGAAGCGTGCTCGCTCGTCTCATTCGCGAGTGTCTTCACCTCGTCGGCCACGACAGCGAACCCGCTCCCGCTTTCACCGGCCCGGGCCGCTTCGATGTTGGCGTTCAGTGCGAGCATGTTCGTCTGCTCTGCCACGTCGGCGATTATCTCGACGATCTCGCTCACCTCGTCCATCTGGTCGTCGAGATCGGTGACGGTGTCCACAAGGTCGTCGCTCGTTTCGGCAAGCCCATCGGTGACATCCATGACCGCTTCACCGGCCGCTGACCCGTCTTCCGCGGCTGCCTTCGCGCGCTGTGCTGCTGAGGCCACTTCGCTGGACGTTGCGGCGACCTCTTCCATCCCGGCCCCGATGTTCTGAATGTTGTCGGCCGCTTGGGTGAGGGAGTCGGTCTGTTCGGTAACCCGACTTTCGACGGCCTCTGCGGACGAATTCGCCTGTTCGATAGTGACCGCCAGCTGCTGGGCCTGCTCGTCCACTTGGTCTGCCAGCTCCTCGACCTGTTCTGCCATATCGTTGAGCGACCCGATGACTTCGTACAGCTGATCGTCGACGTACTCGCCGCCGTCGGTCCGGTCGAACGACGCCCGGGCGTCGAGGCGGCCGTTCTTGAGTGCAGCCATGGTCGATTTGACTTCTTCGACCAGGTTCGTCACCGCCTCGTGGCGCTTGGCCTCGTCGGTCCGGTCCTGTACCATCTCGACGACCGCGATGAGTTCGTCGTTCTCGTCGTAGATGGGGGCGGCACTGAACGAGATGTTGCGCTCGTTGCCGTGCTGGTCGGCCATCACGCTCGTATCGCGGTACAGCGTGAAGTCCTCGTCCTCGACCTTTGGCACGTCGTACTTCTTGTGGGTCGTCTCCGGAGCGTCGAGGACCTTGTCGGCGAGGGTCTTGCCGCGTCGACCGTCCGGATAGAACGCCATGCTCGCCATTTCCATCTCCTTTGCTTCGGCTTCGGAGACGCCAGTCAGGTTTTCGATCGAACTGTTCCAGCTGCGGATATCACCGTTCGTGTCCAGCACAAAGAGCGGCGTCCCGATATGCTGCAGTACGTCGTGGTAGTCGAACCCGCCGGTAGCGTTGCTTTCAGCTGTAGAGCCAGTGAAAGCGTCGATACCGGCCTGGGTGACAGACTGTGTCGTTTCCAGCCCTTCGTGAAGCTCCGCCTCGACAGTGTTGATAGCATCCTGTGCATCCGGGCCGAGTTCGTTCCGAAGCTGTTCGAACGCACTTTCGACGAGCGATTCCGTGACAAAGCCCTGGGTGGCGATGAACTCACGCTGGCTTATGCCGGCGGTTTCGTAGTCGTCAATCAGCGCCCGGAGTTCGTCAGGTTCGAGTTCGAACTGCCGCTCGACGTGCTGTGACCCGATAGCGGCCGTATCCTGGTCGTCGAAGCGATCAGTGAGGCGTGGCGAGTTCGGGTCAAGGGCGTCGGTCAGAAAGCGAGTTTGTCCGTCACTCGCGACGAATCCGCCGTCCGCCCGTCTGGCCGCAGCGTCCGGAGAACGGGACCGCTGGCCGGAGAGATAGGTGCGGATCTGCTCGAACATAAGGTAGCTATGTTCCATTCCACCACACCTGTAGATAAAGATGACTCCGAGAGTATCAGTAAAGATAATTGTACTCGGCGATCGAGCGCGAAAAGAGAGCATAAGTACGTGCAACCGAAGGTCTAGGTATGACCACCCGTTTCCGCCGACTGGTGGCGACGACGACGGTGCTGACGTTCGCACTCATCCTGCTCGGCGTGTACACCGGTGCTATCGGTGCCGGGCTGACCTGTGAGGCACGCTGGCCGTTCTGTGACGGCTGGATGGGGCTGTTCCCCGCAAACTGGGCGAGCTTCGTCGAGTGGTTCCACCGTTTAGTCGCCATGATCACTGGCTTTGGCATCCTCGGTTCGACCATCGCCGCGTGGCGCGGTGAGTACAGCCGGCGGATCAAACTCGCGACAGGTGTCGCTACGGTCGTGCTCCCGGTGCAGATTCTCCTCGGCGCGAACACCATCTTCAACTTCGGTGCCACGGCGCAGGTACTCCACCACGGGGCTGCACAGCTCATCTTCGGCGCGATGGTCGCGGCGACGGCGTGGGCCTACACCGATACGGCGGAGTCGCCGTCGGTACAATCGACCGAGACCCAGCACACAGCACGCGCTGACGATTGAACACGCGTCCCACCTCCGTGGGTAACACGTAAGATATATTCCGGTCTGTCGTGTGGTGAGGACTATGTCAGACAACGGCCTTTCACGACGCCAGTACCTCTCCACAGTCGGTGGAACTGCAGTAACTGTCTCGCTCGCTGGTTGTTTCGGGGGCGGTGGCGGCGACGGCGGCGCTACCGAAATCACTGCCGGAACTGCACCGGGGTTCCCCCCGTTCGAGATGAAACAGGACGGCGAACTCGTCGGGTTCGACATCGACCTGCTTGAAGCAGTCGTCGACGAGACCGACTACACCCTTGCCGGCTGGGAAGAGTTCGAGTTCAAGTCTCTGATCCCGGCGCTGACGAACGAGAATATCGACGTAGTCGCCGCGGGGATGACGATCAACGACGAGCGTGACGAAACCATCGACTTCACTGATCCGTACTACAGTTCGAACCAGGCGATTGTCGTCCGCGAGGACGGCGACTTCTCACCGGAGTCGATGTCGGACCTTTCCGGGCGCCCAATCGGCGCACAGAAGGGCACGACGGGCGAGAGTACGGTCCAGTCGGAACTCATCGAACCGGGGAACCTCGACGAGTCGAACTACAATTCCTATGGCAACTACGTGCTGGCAGTCGAAGACCTCCAGAACGGCAACATCGACGCCGTCGTCATCGACGAGCCGGTCGCCCAGACCTTCGCCGCACAGCGTCCGGTCACCATCGCCTTCACGTACGAGACGGGTGAGAACTTCGGGTTCGGCGTCCGGGAGGGCGACGACGAGTTCACCCAGGCGCTCAACGATGGCCTGTCCACAGTCCGGGACGGGAACACGTATCAGGACCTGACGAACAAGTGGTTCGGCCAGCAGTAACCGATGCCACCGCTCCCGTTGCAGAGCGACTGGGCGTTTGTCGCCGGGAACCTCGACCTGCTACTCGCAGGCACGGGTGTCACGGTCGGCCTGACAGCCGCGAGTATTCTGCTCGGCTTTCTGCTCGGCTTTCCGGCGGGAGCCGTTGAGGTGTACGGCCGTGGGCCGCTCAAACGCGCCGTCGAGACGGCCGGGGTTGTCCTTCGCGGCACGCCGCTGCTCGTCATCATTATCCTGCTGTTCTTCGGGCTCTCGGTGTCGAGCAGCGCCTTCGTGACGGCGACTATCGCGCTTGGACTCCGGAGTGGTGCGTATCAGTCACAGATCTTCCGCGGCGCGCTCCAGAGCGTCGACGAAGGACAACTGGAAGCCGCTCGCGCCGTCGGCATGGGCCGGCTCCAGGCCATCCGTAGCGTCGTCGTACCCCAGGCACTCCGCCGGAGCGTGCCCGGTTTCCAGAACGAGTTCACGATTGTCCTGAAAGACACGAGTATCGCCATCGTCATCGGCCTTGGCGAACTGCTAACTGTCGGCCAGAACCTCTACCAGGGCGGTCAAAGCACCGCTGCGCTTGAGATTTTCCTGACTGTGAGCCTCATTTACTTCGTTCTCACGTTCGTGACGAACCGCTCGCTCGATTACGTCGACGACCGCTTCAGCATCCCCGGAGGTGAGCGTGCATGAGTGGTCCGTTGCTGGAACTTGACGACGTGTACAAGTCCTACGGCGATGAACAGGTCCTCTCGGGCGTCAGCTTCGAGATGGACGCTGGCGATGTCGACGTGGTTATCGGCCCCAGCGGGAGCGGCAAGTCGACGATGCTCCGCTGTGTGAACCGCCTCACTGAGATCGACAGCGGCGACATATACCTCGACGGCGGCTGCGTCACCGACGCCGACACCGACGTAAACGAACTCCGAAAACAGGTCGGGATGGTGTTTCAGGATTTCAACCTCTTTGCCCATCTCACGGCGCTCGGGAACGTCACACTCGGCCTGCGGAAAGTCCGCGGCATGGACAAATCGGCGGCCCAGGAGAAGGGCTACGAGCATCTGGAACAGGTCGGACTGCTGGATCAGGCCGATTCTTATCCTGCCGAACTCTCCGGCGGGCAGAAACAGCGCGTCGGCATCGCCCGCGCGCTCGCCATGGACCCGAAGCTCCTGCTGTTCGACGAGCCGACCAGCGCGCTCGACCCCGAACTCGTTGGCGAAGTCGTCGAGGTAATGCGCGACCTCGCCGCCGAAGGCATCACGATGCTCGTCGTCAGCCACGAGATGGGATTCGCGCGGTCGGCGGCGTCGGACATCATCTTCCTCGATGACGGGCGCATCGTCGAACACGGCCCGCCGGAACAGCTGTTCGAGAACCCAGAGGCGGCACGGACCGGCGAGTTCCTCAGTCGCTTGGAGACGACCCACGAGGGGGAGTGACCCATGGGGACGCCGGAGTCAACGACCGCCGGGCGAACCCTCCGCGCCCGCGCCGCCGGGCTGACCGAGCAGCCCCTGACGCTGCTTACTGTCGCCGTCTTCTGGACGTGGCTCGTCGTGCGCTGGACGAACGACTTCCTGCTGGATGGGGCGCTCATCGAGCGCAATACGTCGTTCTTCCCGACTGCCCCGTTCGAGTCGATTGCGTCGACGCTCGGCGGTCTCGCGACGAGTCTCGGTCCGGTCGGGATCCCCATCGGGTGGGTCGCCGGCTTCTTCGAGTTTCTGGCCGCGTCGATTCCATACCTGCCGCAACTGGCGACCGGCGTGTGGGCCACGATACTGCTGACGGTGCTCGGCATCGCGCTTGGGTTCCTCATCGCTGTCCCGCTTAGCGTCGCGCGGGTGTACGGCGGGTCCGTCACCCGTCTGGTCGCGCTGGCGTACACTGAACTGTTCCGTGGGACGCCGCTGCTCGCTCAGTTGTTCGTCCTCTACTTCGCGACGCCGCTGACTGCAATCATCCGCGAGCTGCCCACGGTCGGGACCGGATTCATCCCCGCACAGGCGTTCTGGGTGGCCGTTATCGCGTTCATGCTCAACAGCGCCGCCTACCAGTCGGAGTACATCCGCTCGGCGCTGAACTCCGTCCCGGAGGGGCAACTCACCGCCGCGCGCGCCATCGGCCTCTCGAAGGTCGATGGAATACGGCACGTCGTCCTGCCACAGGGCCTGCGCTACGCGATTCCGGGCTGGTCGAACGAACTGGTGTACCTCATCAAGTACTCGTCGCTTGCGAGTTTCATCACTGTCCGTGAACTGTTCGAACGGACCGACGCCATCGCCAGCGAGACCTACCGGTACACGGAACTGTTCGTCCTCGCCGGCCTGCTGTATCTGGCGCTGGTGCTCTCGGCGTCGCTCCTGATGGACTACGTCGAGAATCGGGTCGCGATTCCCGGCCTCGGCACGACCAGCCGATGACTACATAAAGTCAGAAAGGCCGGACTGCTGATCGTCGTCTTCGGCTGCTTCGCTCGCTGCTTCCGTCTCGTCGTCGGTCGTGGTGTCGTCCCCGGCGGCGTCGGAGCCAGCGTCATCGTCCGCCGCAAGCGTCACCTGCTGTTCGCCGGTGTCATCGTCAGCGCTGGTATCCGGACTCTGGGTATCTGTACCGGGTTCGCCGTCGGCACTCGCACCCTCGAACGCTCCGCCGGAGTGTTCGACGGCAGCTTCCTCCTTGAGCGTCTCGGCGTCAGCGACGATATCCTGCACCTTGTTCGTGTCTTTGCCAGACCCGGTGACGAAAGAGACGTGCTCGGCCTCCATGTCGTAGGTCGCCGCCATTGCCACCGTCAGGTCCCGGTTCCGGCAGTGGTGAGTCATCGTCGAGAGGAACGGCATGATCTCCCGGCGGGCGGTCCGCATCGACACGCCGTCGATAGCGGCGATCTGCTGGGCGACGTAGTCCCGGGTGTTCCGTGTCCCCTTCGACCGGCCGAGCTTCGACCAGTAGCTCGGCGGGCCGTAGCGGGTCCAGCCGCCCTTTGTCCCGTCCCGCGCCGCGGCGACGCCAGCGGTCATGTTGTCACCGGCGTACCGCCAGAAGGAGTAGTTCTGCGTCTCGCGCACGCGGCCGAGCCACTGGTCGGCGTTCGAGAGGAACTCGTAGGCCCGGACCAGTTCGGCCCCCTCGTAGTCCTTGGGCATGTTGTCCTCGATCCAGTTGATGAGGTCGTCCGGCGTCTCGTCCACGTCGTAACTGGCCTCTAGAGCCTCCTGCGCGCCGGCCTCCTTGAGTACCACGTCGAGGTACTCGAAGATTCCCTCGGTCGTATCGCGCTCGCCGGTCACCACGTCGTCGGCGGTTAGCCGCTCTGTCGTTTCGGCGATGGCCTGCAGATCTTTGACCGCGCCTCGCAGGTCGCCGCTGTTCTGCTCGGCGAGGTCTTGCAGCGCGTCGGACTCGTACTCGACGCCTTCTTGACGACAGAGGTCACGGAGGACGGGGACGATAGAGCGAGGTGAGACATCCCGGAACTCGATGTCCTGGCAGTTGTTTCGCAAGCCGTTTGACATCTCGTAGTACTCGTTGGCGATGAGGATCATCGGCTGGCTGGCCTCCTTCACAAGGGCCGTGATCGCTCGTGCGCCCCCGCGGTCGGCGTTGCCGTGGATGTTGTCCGCCTCGTCCATGATGACGAGCCGACGGCCGCCACCGCCAGCGGTCAGCGTCCCTGACTTGGCCGCCTCGCCGGCAACCCGATTGATAACGTCCTTGGTCCGGGAGTCGCTGGCGTTGAGTTCGATGGTCGGCCACCCCATATCGTTTGCCAGCGCGTGGGCAGCCGAAGTCTTCCCGATGCCCGGGGAGCCATAGAGAATGACCGCCTCACGGTGGTCGTCCCACGTCTCCGCCCACTCTTTCAGTGCGTCGCGGGCCTTGTCGTTGCCCCGCACCTCCGACAGCGTCGTCGGGCGGTACTTCTCCGTCCAATCCATTGGCTCGTTGTTGGTGCGACCGGCGTTTAGGGATTGCGGAGCGGTGCCGGTCCACTACTGAGATTTTTATTGAAAGCAACGGACAGTGTGGTCCAGTGGCCAGACGAAATCTCCATTCTGACCATCGCGGCGTCAGTCCTGTCGTCGGCGTAGGCCTCATGCTCGCGATTAGCGTCTTTCTGGCAGCGACAGTCGGCAGTGTTGTGTTCACTGCAAGCAGCGACCTGACCCAGCGGACGCCTACCGTTGCCCGCTCGACAGGAGAGTTCGTGACTGGGCCGTCAGGTGGGTGTGGCGAGAACACGGTGACGATTCGACACGCTGGCGGCGACCCGGTTCCGGCCGACGAACTGGAAATCGCCGTCGCAATCGCCGACGCCGACGCCCGTCTCGTCGACCTGCCGGTCCCCGGGACGGCACTGTCTGCGAGCAACACCGACGACCCGGACAACGCCGTCTACGACTACTGTGTCGGCGGTGTCATCGCTAATGGCGGCCAGCGGTGGTCTGCGGGCCGGGTAATCAGGTTCCAGCTGAACGCCGGCGGTGGGACCGTCGAACCGGGCGACAGCATCGAAGTACGCGTCGTTCACACCCCTTCGAACGGCGTCCTTGCCGCGGTCGAACTGACCGCTCGCCGGTAAGCGCCCGTGGTTCCGATACCCTTTTATTCGCGACCCCCCAGCGTGTGAACTAATGGCAGGGGGCGCACGCGATGACCTCGCGGAAAAAATGGCGGGCGAGGTGGCACTGAGCGACGACCCAGGGGCGACTCTGCGGAAGTGGCGTACCGACTTCGACGTTGCACAGACCGAACTCGCCGACGAACTCGATGTCTCCCCGTCCGTGGTCTCGGACTACGAGAGCGGCCGGCGTGACAACCCCGGTATCGGCGTTGTCAGGCGACTCGTCGTCGCATTACTCGACATCGACGAGAACCGCGGCGGCGACCACATCCGCCAGCACGCCCGCGTGCTCTCGGCTGGATTCGACAGCGACGTGGTCCACGACCTCCGCGAATACTCCGCGAATGTGGGCGTCGAGCGCGTCTACGACGCCATCGACGCCGAGGAACTGTTCCGGGGTAGTCAGGACACCGTGGCGGGCCACACCGTCATCAACTCTATCGCCGCCATTACGCGGCTCTCCTCCGACGAGTTCTACCAGCTATACGGTCAGTCGACGAACCGCGCGCTCGTGTTCACGAACGTGACCCGCGGCGAATCCCCACTGGTCGCGCTCCGGGTCGTCTCACCGACGCCCAACGCGGTGATCCTTCACGGGCTCGACGACGAGGCCGTCTGGGAACACGCACAGGACCTCGCCCGCATCGACGACTTTTCGCTGGCGATTACCGATACCGATCTGGAGGAACTGCTGGGCGGTCTTCGAAACCTTCCCTGAGCGGGTCCGGGTCTGGCCGTACTATCTCGCGCCTATCGAGAGATTCTCCGGAAAACGACTATCGTCGTGTACGCTCCCTTTGGTCACTAAACGGGGTGACACGGCGGTTCCGTCGGACTGCAATGTTTCCAAGAGTAATTACTTTGATATCGAGGTGTCATGTCCACGCATGGTACAATTTAGCTATCTTATCCTCTGGGCGTTCGCCGGTTTTGGACTGCTTGTTGCTGCCTCGTTCGCCGGTTTTGGACTGCTTGTTGCTGCCTCGTTCGCCGGGACGATGCTTGCGCTTCAATACTACAACAGTGGGCGGACGCTCTCTGTCTCTCTCGATGACATTGTTAGCCGCCTCAACAACGATAAGCCGTAGTTGGGTACTGTATACTGTCCAGTGCGGTACAAATAGAAGTCCGCGTATCGACGACAACAGACGGAACGCCTCTCGCTACGTTTCCACGCCTCCCTTCGGTCGCCGTTCCGATTCGGGGGCCGCTCGCTGCGTTCGCGCCCCTCGCTATTCCTCCACGGCTCCCGGCGGTCGCCGTTTCGGTTCGAGGTTCTCACTCGCGTTGCTCGCTCCGAACCTCGCTACTCCACGTACCGATATTTCCGCTCACCCATCCGGCCCCAGCCGTCGAAGGCGAACTCGTTTTCGGGGGCGGTGAACTCCTCGACATCGGTCTCAGTCTCGTGATTATGGACGTCGTGGACCTGTTCGTACTCGGCGAAGGAGAGCTCGTAACGGTTCCGGATCTGTTCTTCGATGTCGAGCGCGCCGATTTCTGCCTCCCACCCGGGGACGACGGTCTCGGCGTGAACTTCCGCCTGCGCGCCGGACCCGTAGGAGGCAACTAACAATCGGGCCTCGTCCAGATCCAGTCCGTTCTCACGGGCGTGTTTCAGCCCGGAGACACGGGCGATGTGGACAGAGCCGGTGTACCAGTTGCCGACCTCGCGGGAGATCTCGAGCGTCGGCTCGATGGTATTTGCGTACCAGTCCTGATAGCGCTCAGTTTCGGTGAGTGCGTCGGTGTACTCTTTGATCGCCGCATGGAACTCGTCGTCTGTCTCGAAGTCCGAACGCATGGGCTGGTGACCGATTTCCTCGGCCAGCAGGTCACCCACGTCCGTGCCGCGAACGATGTGTCGGTAGCCAAGCGCTGCGGCCTTCCGGACCATCCCCGGGAACGGCGTGTGGAAGGGAATCATCTCGTAGTCGCCCGGGTGGATGTCGCCGGCTACCTCGGCGAAGTCTTCCAGTGCCTCGCGCATACGGGCGAGGTAGACGTTTACCGAGCGCTTGCCGTCGACGGACGGGAACTGCTGATTTGGCTTGAGAAAGTCAGTTTCGTCGGCGCTGCCGTACCCCTGTTCGGCAGAGAGTTCGACCAGACTCGGGTCTTCGTCGACGAGCATCGCCACCGCGCCGGCCCCCTGCGTGGCCTCGCCAGGGTCGTCGCGGGCGTACAGAGCGGTGTCAGTAGCGATGACGAGCGCGGCTCGACCGCGGTTTCGTCCGGCGCGAATCCAGTTGTAGGCGTCGTCGAGGCTCTGTGTCCCGGAGATACAGGCGAACTTCCGCTCGCCCTTGTTGGCGTGGTGGAAGTTCTCGTCGTACACCTGTTCGAGACAGCCCGCGATGTACGTCGAGACGGGTTTTGAGTTGTCGAAAGCGCTCTCGGTCGCTACGTCGATACGGCCGATATCTTCCGGCGTCAGCCCCTTGCGCTCCATCAGGCGATGGGCCGCGTTCGCCCCCATCGTGACGATGTCCTCGTACACGTCGGGGAACGACGACGCGCGCAGGCCCAGTCCCTTCGTGTACTTCCCCGGATCGTCTCCCTGAGCCGGCGCGAATGTCTCAGCGAGGTCGAGTTTGAGTTTCCCGGTCCAGATCTCCATGGCGTCGATACCGACTGCAGTCATGAGTCTAACGTCAGCGTGGATGTATATGGGCTTGTCGACTGGTCTTTCGACGATTGCCTAGTATTGCGTCGATAAGGCGCGACCGATCTGCAAGGTGGTTACTCGGTGGCTGCCGGCTTCGTATTAAAAGAGAAATCGACCAGACACTCGTCTTCGAGAACGTCGTACGGCTCACTTGGTGACGGAACGGCACGCGACCAGTCGGTGTTGTTGACTACGAGCCGATACGTTCCCGGCTCGATGGTAATCCGGTTGTCGCGGATGTTCGTCTTGTGGAACCGTGACACCTCACCAGCGTACCGGGCCCGGTAGCGGCTCTGGAACGCCCGGTACTCTTCTTCGGTGAACAGAATGACATCCACGGCCGGGCCGCGCCGAACGATGAGGTCGTAGCTGAGCGTCGTCTGGCCAGTCGCGTCGACTGTGAAATCTTCATACTCGTTTTCTTCCAATCGGAACGTCGTATCAACCGACCGGTGGTTCGGTTCGGGTGTCGGCGTCTGTGTCTCGGTTTCGACCTGCAGCCGTGCCGACGTTTCCGTCGTGCTGTTCGTTTGCGACGCCTCGGCGCGCTGTGCTGTTGAAGCGTTTGCCGGAGCAGCACTATTCGCTGTCGAGGCAGTGCCGACACGATCAGCTGTCGAAGTTCGTTGTGACGCTGTCGGTTCCGGGACTGGCGTCGTCTCGGACTCCTCTTCAGGTCGATTCCCGAGACAGCCGGCAGAGAGCGCGGCGAGCACCGAGGCTCCGAAGCCGCGCCGCGACAGGTCACCCATACCTCAGGACACTCATCCACAGTAAAGATGTTTACGGGCAGGTTCTCGTCGCTGGTAATTGGATCGCCGCTCCCTCCCAAACATATTTGTGGAGAGAGAGCCGATTCTACGCCGTTCGAGACGGTCCCGAGATAACTGTATTCCAGATATCATTTCTCGGAACCGAACAGGAACGTTTCATATGAACAGATCGGTCATCACACTCGGAGTAGTGGTTCTGGCGGTACTCAGTGTCTCGGGACTTGCAGGGGTAGCAGTCGAGGGATCGCTTGGCGCAGACGCGACCCAGCCAGCCCCGACAGAGTCCGTGGAAGCGTCGTCGGCGACGACTTCCCATACGGACAGTGTCGCATCCGACACGTCACGCAGTGAGAAAACTGCGGCCGTGGTCACACAGTCCACGGAGGCTCCCTCGACGCCGGAAGCGGGACAGTCCACACCAACAGACCCGGAGACAGATATCGATACGGCCCGCCTCGAAGAGCGGCTCGTAGCGGCAATCAATGACCGACGCGGCAACCCGGTTGCCAACGACGCTTTCGACGGCTCGCTCTCGGACGAGACCAAAACCGGACAGACGCTCTCAGCGATGGCCGGCAACCACAGCGAGCGAATGGCTGCACAGGGGTTTGCCTCCCCGATTGCGAACGGGTCAGACACGGCAGACCGGTATGCAGCCGCCGGACTGTCCGAGCAGTGTCGCCTCCGTCACGAAGGCAATGCGTATCTCCGCCCGGTGACCGACCTCGAACTGGTCACGAGCATCGACCCGAACGGGGCGAACGCGACCCGGACGGCGAACGCCGTCGCCGACCACTGGTTCGACCTCTCCGGTCCCCGTGACACGCTGTACGTGGCGAACGCGAACCACATCGGCGTCGGCGCGGCGACCGCCGACGGCGTCGTCTACATTACCGTGAATCTCTGCTGAGACCGGTGACAGAGGCGGCCGTTACGGCACCTCTTTGCGGATAGTATCGGCATTACCTCCCGAGTCAATGACTCGAAGTGCTACGGTTGTGCCGGAGTCTACCTTTCTGTTCTGCACCGTCTGGCCGCTCGCATCGTCAAAGATACCGTCGCCATCGAGATCCCACTCGTAGGTCACGGTGTCTCCCTGCGGGTCGTTAGACGGACCGGCATCGAAATCCCACTTGTCGTTCGACTCCGGTCCGTTGGACGCTATTGTGAAGTCGGCGTTCGGTTGCTCGTTCGTGTTTGCGCCGCCCGGGGTGACCGTGAACATCTTCGAACCAGTACCGCCACTTGCCAGCTCGTAAGTGACTGTTATCGTGACGCTCTCGCCGGTCATATCGATTTCGGAGGAGCCAAACAAAGTGTCTTGGACGAACTCGAACAGGTGGAACGTCGCAGTTGATGTGTCGGACAGTACCGGATTTGGACCGTTCAGGCCGCCATCACTGTCGACATCGACAGTTCGTGGGACATCTGTTCCGCCACCGAAGTCGGTATGTCCATCCGTGTCTGCCTGGATATATATCTCATTCTCCTGTGGTGCCGGGGGACGGTCGTTGCTAAAGCTGTCGCTGAGTCGGATTATATCGTCATTAACGGGGTCGATTGCTACCGTTGTTATTGTGATCTCCTCAGCCAATTCATTGGTGACGGTAAACTGGACGCCACCGTCAGTGCCCCCGTTGCTATCGAGGGCAACAGCGTCCTCGTTGTAGATGAGGCCACTGGTGCCGGATCCACCACCGGATCCTTGGTTTGCCTCCGTCACCGTCACCGGAATCGAGACATTTTCTGGGGTCTCCCCATCGAACGACCCGTCGATTTCATCGAGGCTGAACTGGACAGTGGCTGTTCCAGTTGCCGTCGACTGACTTGCCTCGTAGATAAACTTGACACGACCGTCGCTGTCGGACGACTCTGTATCTGTGGTAAGCGACCCCGCGTTATTCCCGTCCACTGAGCCGTTAACTTCGATATCGCTTACGGGGTTGTTGTACGCATCCCGAACCTCCAGCACAATCTCTTCGCTTTCGCCTTTCGCGACCGTAATATTCTCACTACCGACAGTGGTGAGGTACGCCTCACTCTCAGAAGTCACACGAGTGCCGACACCCGCTTTCGCCATCTTCAGGCGGTAGTTCACCCCTCGTTCAAACACGACGGTGATGTTGTAGAGCGAGCCGGGTCCCTCGGCACCGGTGACGCTCGCGACGTACCGTTCGTTGCTCATGTCGCCCGGATTCGGGTCGATCTGGTCTTCAAGAAGGACACTCCACTCCGACGCTGGGAGCCGAGAGAGAAACGACACTGAGACGTTCGATGTCGCCGTCGTATTTGTTACGCGAACCGTCCGGGACGACTGGGATTTCGGCTCTATGTCGACCGTGACCGAATCGCTTGCCGAGCGGCTCATCGACCCATTGACTGTGACCAGTGTGATGTCACGGCCATCGACCATCGCCTGCTCCGAGAGCGTGATGTTCCCCTCGCGGAACTGGTTGTAGACGACCGAGTGCTCGTAGACGGTCTCCGGGGCCTCCCCGTAGACGTTGTACTCCGGCTTGTAAGCGACAGCGCCCGTGTTGTAGTGCCGCGGCGTGGCTCCGTCCCAGTAATCTGCTGTCTCAGGGGTAATCGCCTCTGCGTTGCGAACCGTGAGATTTTGCGACTCATTGCTGGTCCCGTCCGTGTACAGTAACCCCGACGGCGGCCCGGGATTCGTCGCCACCAGCCGACTCGGGTATCGGGTCCCCAACTGGACTGAGACGGCTTGCTGGCTCGGCTGTCCCGGAACAGAGACGATGGCGTTTCGCAGGTCCTGTAGTTGCGTTTGCACCTGCTGATTGTGGTTGAACTCCACCTCCCGGTTTTGCTCCGGCACGGCAAACGCCTGGTACGATGAGAAGGCGATGATAAGCACGCCAAACAGCAGCACAGCCCCAACCTGTACTGACTGCGCACGCTCATCGCCCATGAAAGTCATGCCGATGAGTTGCGGAGACGGCGGTAAAAACCTGACTGCCGAATTATCAACTCTCGTCTTCTTCGACGACTTCCGGGTCGCTCATCGCGGTCTGGAGGCTGTCGAGTCCGTTGACCCACTCGGAGACGAGCCCGTATTCGAGGTCCTCAGCGACCTCCATCGGGAGCTCCGACCCGCCGATGATCTGCGTGCCGGCCTGCACACAGTACCCGAGCGCCGCATCGAGATCCTCTTCGGCTTCTGCGTCCGCGGCGGCCTCGATGTAGTCCGTAGTGGTCGCGTCGTCCGCGGCCCCCTCAGCAACGAACTCCTCGGCCGCGTAGAACACGCACAGCAGCGAGGTCTGGACGCCGTCGATCAGCATCACGGTCTCCTCGTCGTCGATGTCGATGTCGTCGAGAACAATCTCCCGGACGCCGGTAAGCTCGTCGAGCGTCGCTTCCTCGTCAAGCGGTCCGTCCTCGTAGTCGGTGATAATCTTCGCGACCGCGATCGCGGCGTCGTCTTGGAGGTTCAACAGGAGACGCGCCGAATCCTCGTCTTCAGGGTCGACGTCTTCTTCCTCGATACGGTCTAGCCAGTTCTGCCAGCGTTCTTCGGTGTAATACTCCCCCGGCGGAGTGCTCATATCACTCCGTTCGTGCCGTTGGGGATAGTAGTTTCGACCGGCGGTCGCTCTGGCGCGGAGCCACTGTCGTTCAGAGTAATCGGAGAAGTACGCCCTCAGCGCCCGAAACGACCGTTTCGTCGGTTTCGCGGACCGTCTGCGTACTCCAAACACGTATCACAGTCTCCGTCGAGGAACGCACTTTTATGTCAGACGAACATGTTATAAGATAGCATGGCACAGCGACAGCCGGTCGCTATCTTTGGCGGCCCGCTCGAGCCGGCTGCAGTCGCCGCGCTGGCCAAACGCGTCGGTCTGGCGCTGGTCGCCGTGGCGCTGCCGGTTGCAGTCGGTGCATTCGCAGGCACGGCCCTCACCGCCGGGTCGCTCTCGGCCGCGACCGATGCCACGGCCGGCGCGATGAGCGGCCCGCTGACAGCAGCGCAGGGACTGTCTTGGCTGTTCTACATCAGTGCGCTCGGGACCGCGCTGGGATGCTGGGTTCTCGGGCTGGGACTCCTTCTCGACGGCCTCGACCTGTAGGTTACCCGTCGCCGTCCGGACGCATCTCCACGCTGCCTTCCAGTGACTCCTCGTCCGCCGCGTCCACGCGGTTCGAGAGGGTCCGCTGCGGGAACGGGATCGAGATGTCTTCCTCGTCGAACGTGGCTTTCACGCCGCGGACGACCGCCGAGATGGCGCGCCACTTCCGCGGTGGCGTCGGGTGATCGATCCAGAACCGGAGTTCCATCACCACGGCGGAATCGCCGAAGTCCTTCGGAACCACATCCGGCGTGGGGGAGTCGACGACGTGCTCGATGTCGGCCATCGCCTCGCGGGCGAGTTCCATCGCCCGGTCCACGTCGGTGTCGTAGTCCACACCGATGTCGACTGTGAGCCGCAACAGCCCCTTCCGGCTGCGGTTCGTCACTGCGCGGTCGCTCACGCGGTCGTTCGGAATGATGACGAACTCGCCGTCGAAGTTCTCCAGCCGTGTGTTGAAGATCGTGATGTCGGTCACGATCCCTTCCTGATCGCCGACGAGCACCCAGTCGCCGATAGTGAACGGACGGGAGAACATCAGGACGAAGCCGGCGATAAGCGAGCCAAGTGTCTGTCTGGCGGCCAGACCGACAACGATACCGAGAAACCCGGCCCCGACGAGCAGGCCACTGAGATCGATACCCCAGACGGCGAACACCGTCGCACCGATGGTAACGAACACGGTGACCTGCCCCAGCCGGAGGAGGATCTCCTCCTGATGTTCGGTGAAGCCGGTGACGGCCTGGCTGAACCGCCCGATCCACCGCTGCATCTGGTCGGACAGGACGAACGCCAGCATGACGAGAACGACCGTCTGTATCGTCGCCAGTACTGACCGATCGCTCCCGTTGAGGTACGGCCCGACTGTCTGGACGATATCGACAACGCCCCAGACGATGAGAAACGAGACGACGACGAGAACGACCATCGAAAACTGGGCGATGCGGAGAAACACGCCCCGGATGGTCGTCGGCGTGTAGTCGGCCATGATCTGCAGCCAGTCCCCGGTTCGGGCCGATGCGACAGATCGAAGCCGGGAGAGGGCTGCTGGAACGACGACGACACCGAGAAGGAGCACGGTCAGGAGAATGAGCGTCGCGACGAGTCGCCCCTGCGTTGCGACCAACTGGTCCAGCGACCGCTGTAACACGGTAAAGAGGTCCAGAAGGCTTTCTCCGGTGTCGTTGGCCGTCGGCGTAGGCGTGGCCGTCCCCTGCACAGCCACGTATCGCCGCCGTAGGAACTTGTGTCTTCGTCTTTGAGACGGTCTGTAAGTATCTGAAAGCGGTCAAAAACGACTCGTTGTGGCTCCAGTCAGACGCCGCGACCCTGCAGCTGCTCTTCCTCGTCTAGGTCCGCGTTCGCCTGGCCTTTCATCCCCTTACCGGGGTTCTTCGCGATTTCCTTGAGCTGTTCGGGGTCGTCGTAGTTGTTGACCGCCGCGACGACGGATTCGCCCATCGCCTGGGGGTTCTCCGCGCCGAAGATGCCCGAGCCGACGAAGATGCCGTCACAGCCGTGTTGCATCATGAGCGCGGCGTCGGCGGGCGTCGCGATGCCGCCGGCCGCGAAGTTGACGACCGGGAGCCGGCCGCGGTCCGCCGTCTCGTGGACGAGTCGCCGGGGCGCGCCGTGTTCGCGGGCCCACTCGTCGCGCTCCTCGTAGGCCATCCCTTCGAGCATGCCGATGGAGCGCTGGATGTTGCGCTGGTGCGTGACGGCCTGGTTCACGTCGCCGGTGCCCGCCTCGCCCTTCGTTCGAATCATCGCCGCGCCCTCGTCGATTCGGCGCAGCGCCTCGGCGAGGTTCCGCGCCCCACAGACGAACGGTGCAGTGAACTCGCGCTTGTCGATGTGGTAGCGGTCGTCGGCCTGAGTCAGCACTTCCGACTCGTCGACCATGTCCGCGCCCGCGGCCTCCAGAATCTGGGCCTCGGCGGTGTGGCCGATGCGGGCCTTGCCCATCACCGGAATCGACACTTCCTCGATGATTTCTTCGAGTTTGCCGGGGTCAGCCATCCGGGCGACACCGCCCCGTTTGCGGATGTCGGCCGGCACCGACTCCAGGTGCATCACGGCGACCGCGCCGGCGTCCTCGGCGATTCGGGCTTGCTCGCGGTTGACGACGTCCATGATGACGCCGCCTTTCTGCATCTTCGCGAAGCCGCGCTTGACGAGGTCAGTCCCGCGACGGAGGTCCTCGAGGTCGGTCTCTTCAGTCATTATCCGAACTTAGTACTGGATTTACTTAACGCGTGTCCTTTCGAGGGACAGAACGCCGTTTGACCCACCCACGGGGGGACCGCTATCGGGCGAGCGGCAGCGATTTCCGCCAGAGGATAGGGCTGAGACCACTACCGTTTTCATCGCGTCTCCCCACTGCATCGACATGGCTCCGGACGAGGGTGTCGGCGGGCGAATCGACGCGGCTGTCGCACGGCTGTTCAGCCGGCGGCTCCCCGATGCTGAAGGGCTTCCGCGGTACGTCGCGCCGCTGCCCACGTGGCTGGAGAACGTCGGCCTCAGACTGGCCTGGCCAATCGCACTCGTCAATCTTGTCGGGACGCTGTTTGGCTTCTGGTACTACGCCGGTCGGCCGCTGAACACAGCGCCCCCGCTCGTGGAGGGCCAGCTCGGTGCGGCTCCGCTGGCTGCCTACCCCCTGATTCCGGACTCGCCCGCCGCGACGATGTTCATCGGGCTCTCGCTGGTGGCCTGGCGGCTCGACTGGGACGTCCCGTGGCTCCACATGCTCGGCTTCTTCGGCTGTATCAAGCTCGGCCTGTGGACGCCGTACGTCCAGTTGGTCCTCAACGGGCCGGGCGGGATTCCGCTATGGCTCTACTGGTTCCTGATTCTGAGCCACCTGGCGATGGCGCTGGAAGCGTTTCTCATCCACCGCTACGCGAGCTTCTCCGTCATATCCGTCGCCGTTGCAGTGTTCTGGTACGGCTTCAACGATATCGTGGACTACTTTGTCCCGATTCTGGACGGGCCACACCACACCTGGCTGCGTGCAGAGCCGCTGGTCACCGGCGGGTTCGACCACACGGTGCTGGCCCACGACCTCGCGGCGGGCTGGGCGGTCGTGTTAACGCTCATGGCGACGTTTCTCGCACTGGCAACCCGCGTAGAGAAAGTGAAGCGCCAGGCGTGACTGGCGCTATCCTGTACCACCTCTATCGCCGTCTCAGGTCGTGAATCCGTCTTCGGTCTCGCGCTCGTCGAGGACCCACTCCAGTTCCTCGATAGCGCGCAGGATGGCGACCTCGGCCTCGTCTTCGAGTTCGGTCGACGGCGGGTCGTGCTTGTCGTACTCGTCCTGCAGCGCCTCGATGCGGTCACGAATAGCTTCTTCCGTTCGCATACTGAAATCGACCACGCGGCGTGCCTTGATGGTACTGGTGGCGGTCAACGAGGGACCGAGGCGGGGCGCGTGAGACCGCGCGTTCCGGTCGTCGGGTCACTCCGACGAGCGCCCGCTTCGGGGTCGCCGTGTCCGCAGGCAGCGAGACGGGAGACCAGAAGATTATTGCGGCGACGTTTCGGACGCCAGCTTGTGCCCTCCACCCATCGAACTGTACGGTTCCAGTCGCACCGCGATCCAAGCAGTCTCCGCGGACCAATCTGGACTGACTCGAATGTCTGAAGGCACCGGCTTCTCGATCAACGGTCCGGAGACGCTTCGCGGGGCGGTACTCCTGGTGCTCGTCGGCCTGCTGATGACCGGATACGGGGCCTACGACTACGCCCAGCAATCCAGTGCCCTCACGAACGCCGTCGAAGTCGACGCCGAACTCGTCGAGAAGGGCGTCGAAACCAGTTCCGGCGGCCGACGGTCCGGTGTCAGCCACCGGCCGACGGTCCGATACACGTACGAGTACGACGGGACCGCCTACACGAGTACGAACGTCTTCCCGGCGAACATCGCCCCGACGTATGATACGGAGGACGCGGCCCGGTCGGTCCTGGACGGGTACGAGACCGGAGCCACCGTGACGGTGTACGTGCCACCCGGCGACCCCGACGACGCCTATCTGAAGCATCAAGAATCGAACGCGCCACTGCTCGCCGTCGGTATCGGCCTGTTCTTCGTCATCTTCAGCGGCGTCTCCGCAGTGAGGAACCTGTGAGCGAGAAACCGCCGCTCTCGTGACTGCCGGCCGGGTCGGCTTCGAACGCCGACCGATCTTACCGAACGACGACGACGGCGCTTTCGGTTTCTGTCATCTCGCCCTCGCCGGAGTAGGTCCGGGACTCCTCGACGGTGAACATCTCGTCGGTGAGCGTGACACCGGCAGCGTGCAGTTCGTCGCCGTCGATATCGTAGTCGCCGTCTTCGATAGCAGCGTCAATCGCGCCGACTTCGCTGCCGAACTCGGGGCCGACGAGCGAGTAGTCGAGGTCGATGCCGCTGACTTCCGTCGTGATGTCCGGGGCCTCGTCGTAGGTGTCCAGCTGTGCGACGTGCATCGCCTCGGCGACGGCGTTCTCGAACCCGGCGATGTGACCGAACACCTCGACGTGGTCGAGGTCGGCGTTCAGCGGCAGGCCGTTCTCGGTTTTGTACCGCCGGAGCGCGGAAACGACCTCCATCGCTGTCTCGCCTGCTTCGAGGTCGGCGTCGTAGCCGCCTGCGGTTGGCCAGTCGGTCGTGTGGATGGAGCTATCCTCGTTGTAGACGCGCCCCCACAGTTCCTCGGTGATGTGGGGCAGGAACGGCGCGAACAGCTGCAAGAAGGTCCGGTGGGCTTGCAGGAGCGTGAACTCGGTCGAGGCGTCTCCTCCATCTGAAAGCCGCTGTTTGGCGATTTCGAGGTAGTCGTCACAGAACGTGTTCCAGAAGAACGAGCGGAGTTCGTTCCGGGCCTTCGAGAACTCGTACTCCTCGAACTTTGTCGTGACCGACTCGACGGTCGCATCCAGTTCGGCCAGCAGCCACTCGTCGACCGCGGCCAGATCCGCTGGCTCGTCGGGCTGACGTGCGGGCGTGAGCTGGTCGACCAGCCGCGAGGCGTTCCAGAGCTTCTGGAGCAGGCGTTCGCCGGCTTCGAGGTCACCCTCCTTGTACGGGAAGTCGTCGCCGATGGAGGTCCCGGCGGCCCAGTAGCGGGTGGCGTCGACCGGGAACTTCTCTAGGACCTCGCTGGGCGGAATGACGTTGCCCTTGGACTTGGACATCGCCTCGCGGTTCTCGTCTAGCACCATTCCGTTTATCATCACGTTCTCGAAGGGCACCTCACCGGTGTGCTCGTAGCACTTGACGACGGTGTGGAACAGCCAGAAGGAGATGATGTCGTGGCCCTGCGGGCGCAGGTCGAAGGGGTACAGCTCGGGGTTCTCCCAGGTGAACTCCTCCGCGTCGTCGTCCCAGTCCCAGCCGGCGTTGACCAGCGGCGTCAGCGACGACGTGGCCCACGTGTCGAAGACGTCCTCCTCGGGGGTCAGCGAGCCGTGGCCACACTCCGGACAGCTATCGACCGGCGGGTCGTCGGACAGCGGGTCGACCGGGAGCTGGTCGCGCTCGGCCATCACCGGCTCGCCGCAGTCGTCGCAGTACCACACCGGAATCGGGATGCCCGAATCGCGCTGGCGGGAGATACACCAGTCCCATTCGAGCCCCTCTATCCAGTGCTCGTAGCGGGTGGCCATCTTCTCGGGGAACCACTCCATCTGCCGGCCCGCCTCGATGTACTCCTCTTTCTTGTCCAGCAGCTCGATGTACCACTGCTCGGTGACGAGGTACTCGACTTCCTCCTCACAGCGCTCGTGGACCTGCACCGTATGGTCGTGGTCGCGGCTCTCCAGCAGCGACCCCTCCTCGCGCAGGTCCTCGATGATGGCCTCGCGGGCCTCGGTGGTGTGCATCCCCGCGTAGTCGCCGGCGAGGTCGGTCATCGTCGCGGACTCGTCGATGGCGAGCCGCAGCGGCAGGTCGTGGGCCTGGTACCACTCGATGTCGTTCTGGTCGCCGAACGTACAGCACATCACGATGCCGCTGCCGGTCTCCATGTCGACGCGCTCGTCGGCGATAACGGGAACTTCCTGCTCGAAAAGGGGCACTCGCGCACTGCCGCCGACGAGGTGCTGGTTCTCGTCGTCGTCGGGGTGGACGAAAACGGCGACACACGCCGGCAGTAGCTCGGGCCGCGTCGTCGAGATGGTGAACGTCGCGTCCTCGTCGGCCGGTCCCTCGCCCGTTTCGACGAGGTCGAAGGCGATGTCGTTGAACAGCGTCGACTTGTCCTTGTCCTCCTGCTCGACCTGCGAAATCGCGGTTTCGCAGTCCGGACACCAGATGGTCGGCGCGCGCTGGCGGTACTCCCGGCCCTGCTCGTAGAGGTCGAGGAACGATAGCTGGGAGACCCGCTGGACGTCCGGCGCGATGGTCTTGTAGGTGTTGTCCCAGTCGATGGAGATCGCAAGCGACTGCACGTCCTCGGTGAACTCGTCCTCGAACTGTGTACACACGTCGCGACACTTTTCCTGGAACTCTCGGCGCGGGTAATCCTGGTGGCGGATACCGAGTTCGCGCTCGGTGAGCCGTTCGGAGGCGATGCCGTTGTCGTCGTAGCCGAAGGGGAAATACACCGTGTCGTCAGCCATTCGGTGGTAGCGGGCGACGAAGTCCTGCAGGGTGAACTGATAGAGGTGGCCCATGTGGAGGTTCCCCGACACCGTCGGCGGCGGCGTGTCGATAGTGAAGCGCGTGTCGGCGTCCTCGTCGTAGGCGTAGGTCTTGTCCGCGACCCACTGGTCCTGCCACTCCGGCTCTACCTCGCGGGGGTCGTACTCCCCCTCAAGGGCATTTTCTGATTCGTCTGCGGTCGATTCGTCCTGCGGTGGGTCCTGTGTATCACTCATATTCAGACTGTGGGTGTAACACCCGGGTCGCATCGGATTGTGGCGTAGTTGTCAGCGGTGCGTGCGTCGATTTGGGGAGGTGGTGTGGGGCGTGGAGACCCCTACACCGACGGGCGCGAGAACCAGATCGGAAGCGAGTCGACGCACCATGTATGTAGTATTCCACCAACGGCAGGATTAATGACTTCGGTTTTCGCTGGCGTTCCAGCAGATTTACAGCGCTGACTACGGCAGGTCTGGCTCGCGGTGCTCGCGGTCCTCGGCGGAGTGAGCGCGGACCCACAGCTGTCCGATGCGGGAGAGCGTCGTCCGGTAGGATTTCCCGTGTTCCTCCTGCTCGATGTACCCCTTCCCGCCGGGGCCGAGCCGGTCGACGTTGTAGATGACTTTCGAGCGGAAGGAGTCGGTGTATTCCTCACCCAAGTCCCGGGCCAACTGCTGGGCCAGTTCGGAGACTGACTCGAACTCGCCGTGTTCGCCAAGGGTGAAGAGAATGACCTCTTCGAAGGGCTTGACGTTCGAGAAGGAGGCGACCGGTAGTTCGACGATGTGTGACCCGTCGATCTCCTTCGCGCCGATGGTCGTCCCGCGTTCGTCGAACTCCGCCAGCAGGTCCCGTGCGGTTTCGAGCCGGTCGTCGACGCGTTCGTCGACATCCTCGCCCGTGCGCATGTCCTCCAGCATATCGATCTGCTTGCGCAGTTCCTCGGCGAGTTCCGTCTCCAGATACTTCTCGGGGACCGTGTAGTAGGTGTGGATGCGGTCCCGGTCGCCCTCGCGCTCGACCATGATCGAGTGGGCCGCGGTCGCAAAGGCAAAGGAGACAGTCCGGGGCATCGCGGAGACGTTGACCCACACCTCGCTGCCCGCGTCGAGTTCGGCGTTGATGAGTTCGAAGGCCTGCTCGAAGGCCTCGTCGTAATCGTACACGTCGGCGACGACGAACCGCTCGGTTTCGGCCCCGAGCAGGTTCTGATAGTCCTTTTCGAGCTTCTCGGCAAGGTTACGCGAGTACTCGACGTTGGCCTCGCTGCCGACCGCCCCCTCAAGCAGGATGACGCGGTCAACGTCGAGTTGCTCGCGCACCAGCGGCGCGATGAGCCGGTCGTAGTCGAAGCCGACCGGGACGATGTGGGTCTGCATACGTGCATGACTGGGGCGGTGATTATAAAAAGAACCAGACTCAGGCTGCCGAGCGCGTCTAAGGGCGACCGTTATTCGCAGGTCTCGTGGACGATAGCTCCTTCGTCGTTCGGCCCACGGCGCTCCCCGGGAACGATGGGGTCCTCGCAGACGGCGCAGGTCAGCTGGCCGCTGGCGTGACCGTTCGAGGCTTCGGTGTCGTCAGCGGAGGTAAAGTCCACGCTCACGTCCGTCGACTCGTCGTCCGTATCCGGCGCGAACACGTCGTCGTTTTTACTGGCCGTTGTGTCGATGTCGAGGGTGTCGTTGAATCCACAGTAACCCGTCGAGGCGTTGAATCCCAGACCGAGCGCGCCGACCCCGGCGAGCAGGCCGCGCTTGCGCTTCCCGCTGCGAAGCCAGCGCAGAGAGACGATTGTCAGGACAACTGCCAGCACCGCTCGAATCAGGCGGTCGCGACCGCCGACGTTCTTATCGGAGTCCATATCTGTATATTGGTCTGGATGCTTTTGTAGGTTTACATGTCCAACGGTGGTCGCCGTCCGGCGGTTCCCGTGCTGAACGGACCGCCCTGTTCAGTCGCTTTCGACGCCGGAGACGGCGTAGACAGTGTGGTTCTCGGTCGCAGCGGGGGCGGTCACCAGCGAGACGGCGACCGTCAGCATGAGGCCGACCAGGATGCCGACGATGCCCGGCGTCCAGCCCAGGTATGCCGCCGGTAGGCCGATGTTGAGACCGACAAGTCCGCCAAGTGTCGAGAGTACCGGGAAGACGTGCAGGCCATAGAACACCTGGCTGCCGATCACGCCGGCGTACATTCCCGAGCGCGTCGTCCCTTGCCAGTACAGCGCAAGTGCGACAGGAAGGGTAAGCTGTGCGAAGCCGCTGAAGGCCGTCTCGCCGATTTGGACCAGCGTTCCCGGCGAATAGAGACTCGCAATGAACGAGAGGGTGGCAAAGACGATCACGCCGACGCGAGCGACGAGCGCCTCGCGGCGGTCAGTCGATTCGTCGCTAGCGTCGCTGCGACCGGTCAGCGGGCGGTAGAGGTCCCGAGTCAGATACGACGAACCCGACAGCAGCATCGAGTCGCTGGAGGACATCATCGCGGCCATCGCGCCGGCGATGACCAGCGCGGTGAACCACGTCGGCGTGTACTCGCCCAACAGCGCGGGGATGACGTTGCCGCCCTCCGGCACCGTGATACCGAGGCCAGCCGCCCACGCGCCCAGCATGAACGCCGGGACGAACAGGAGAAGTACGAGTACCGGCCACAGCGCAAACGTGCGCTTGAGCACTTTCTTCGACCCGGCGGCGAAAAAGCGCTGATTTATCTGCGGGAACATCGTCACGCCAAAGGCGATACTGACCGCGGTCGAGATGATGTACTGTGGCGTATAGAGGCCGCCGCCGAGGCCGACGAAGGCGGGCTCCTCTGCCGCCAGCAGGGCCGTCGCCTCGCCCGCGCCCCCGACAGCCGACAGCACCCAGGCGACGGCGACCCAGATCAGTGAGAGCATGAACAGCCCCTGAAGAGTGTCGGTCCAGGCGACGCCGCGCATCCCCGAGAGCGCGACGTAGAGAATCATAAACAGCGTGATGCCGCCGGCCCCGACCCAGAACGGGACCGCGCCGTTCGTGAGGCCGACGATGGCCTGACCGGCCCCTTTCTGCTGAAGCATCACGTACGGGAACAGCCAGACAAGGCTCACGCCGGCGACGACGACCCGCAGCGCCGTCGAGCCGAAGCGGTCGCCCAGCATCTCCCCGAGCGTGACGTAGCCGTGGCGCTTGCCGACCAGCCACTGCTTGTACCCCAGCACGTACCAGAGGACGGCGAAGATGATGCCGTCCATCAGCCCCATGACGAGTATCCACTCGGGGCCGGCGCTGAACGCCAGGTTCGGGCCGCCGAAGAAGGTAAACGCCGACAGCAGCGTCGCGAAGGTGGTAAACAGCAGGACGACCGTTCCGAGCGTCCGACTCGCGAGATAGTAGTCCTCGGCGGTCCGGTCGGTCAGACGGTAGGCGACAGCGCCGACTGCGAGGGCGATGACCATGTACGCACCGACGATACCCATCTGGAGCGCGGTATCAGCCATCTCACCGCACCTCCTCGACCCCGAGACCCCAGTCCGTGCGCGCGAAGACGGCGAAGACGATGCTCGCGAGCGCCATCCACCCAACGTGCCACCACAGCCACACGGGTAGCCCAGCCGTGACTGTGCTGCTGTCCCAGAGGAACCACGGCACTGCCAGCGCCATCAATACGAGCGCGACGACTGTCCACCCAGCGGCCCTGACCGTACTCATATTACGACAGTCTAGCCGCTGGCCGTACTAATGGGTAACGAACCTTCACCGACAGTTGTTGAAGAACTATATTCTTCAATACACGCGGGTGCCGGGGTCGACTTCCCGTTCTGGTGTCAGGTGAACGACGCCGTCCTCGCTGTCGACGCCGGTCACAAGACACTCACTCTCGAACCCGGCGATAGAGACTGTCCCGAGGTTGACGACGGCGACGACCTGTGAACCGAGCAGATCCTCGGGGTCGTACACGTCGGTCAGCCCCGCGGCGGACTGGCGGGTCTCGTTGCCGAAATCCACGTCGAGCTTGTACACATCTTTGCGTGCCTCGGGGAACGGCTCGACATCGACGATTTCACCGATACGCATCTCCACGTCTTCGAGGAACCGTGCGGGGTCGATCTCGGTTTCAGTGAATCCCATGCCCCCCGATAGCCCGTCCAGTTATTTTATGACAGCGTTCACAGCAACGGTATGCAGACAGCGATCCAGCTCTGGACGCTCCGTGAACTCCGGGAACCACTATCGGACGTGCTCGACCGCATCAGCGTCGCGGGCTACGACGGCGTGGAGTTCGCCGGTATCGGGGACCCGGGTGCCTCCCGGCGCGCGCTCGACGAAACGGGACTCGACATCGCCGGCGTCCACGTCCAGCTGGACGACCTGCAGTCCGACCCGCGCACTGTTGGCAATCAGGCTCGGACGCTCGATGCGCCGTACATCGTGCTCCCGTATCTCGACGACGACCACTTCGCAAGCGAAAGCGCGGTCGAGTCGACGGCGACGCTGCTCGGGATGCTTGCGGCGGACTTTGACCGGCCCCTGTTGTACCACAACCACGACCACGAGTTCGTCCCGCTTGGCGATGGCACCACCTTCGACGCGCTCGTCGACCAGACGACGATTGATTTCGAGTTTGACGCCGGATGGGCGCACGCGGCGGGGCAGGACCCTGTCGCACTGCTTCGGCGGCTCGACGGGTGCGTCCCTGTCGTCCACCTCAAGGACATGACTGCGGATGGGGAACCGACTGCCCTCGGAGACGGCGTGGTGCCGCTCCAGGCGGTGGTCGATGCGGCCCGCGAGGCCGGGACTGAATGGCTCGTTTTCGAACACGACAATCCAACGGACCCAGTCGACGCCATCCGGGCCGGTATCGACGGTATGCGACCGCTGCTAGAGTGAGTGGCTGCCCTGTCGGGGAGAGAGTGTTTCACAGCGGCAGTGTTGGCTCACCACGCAACTGTGGGACAATTTGATACTCAAGTCGGGTGCGCAAGGTTATTCCGCTGTACATCCCAACATCAATATAGTGACAGCAGTCCGTCGGAACACCGGTTGACGGGCTGGAAAACAGGACAATCATGCAAGATACGGCGAAATATCTGATACATGCCGACATCACGGCGGCGGGAGTCGTCGAACGGAGCGACGTCGTCGGCGCGGTGTTCGGCCAGACGGAGGGACTACTCGGCGACGAACTGGACCTGCGGGACCTGCAGGACTCGAAGAAGGTCGGCCGCATCGACGTGGAGATACGCTCCGAAGGTGGACAGTCATTCGGCGAGATCACCGTCGCGAGCGGCCTCGATAGGGTCGAGACAGCGATTCTCGCCGCGGCACTGGAGACCATCGAACAGGTGGGGCCGTGTCGGGCCGAGATCGAGGTCTCCGAGATCGAGGACGTGCGTAGCGCCAAGCGGCGCGAGGTCGTCGAGCGCGCGACGGAGCTGCTGAACGACTTCGAGGAGAAGTCGATCCAGACCGCGGACATCGTCGAGACGGTCAGACAGCAGGTCCGGGTCGCCGACGTGACCGACTACGAGGGACTCCCAGCAGGACCGCGGGTGGCCGACTCCGACGCGATTGTTGTCGTCGAGGGGCGCTCGGACGTGATGCAACTGCTCAAATACGGTATCAAAAACGCCGTGGCGGTCGAGGGAACTGACGTCCCCGACGCTATTGCGGACCTGACGGCCGGTCGAACGGTGACCTCGTTCCTCGACGGCGACCGCGGCGGGGACCTCATCCTGAAGGAACTCGCGCAGGTCGGCGACGTGGACTACGTCGCGGTCACGCCCAGCGGCAAGTCCGTCGAGGACCTCTCCCGGAGCGAGGTGATGTCGGCGCTCCGGGACAAGGTGCCCTACGAGACGGTCGCAAGCGCACAGAGCCTCGACAGTATCCGCGAGGAGATGTCACATGCTGGCGAGTCGACGACCGCCGACGGTGGTGCCGTGGCGGCCACGCCATCGGAGGACACCACTGACAGCCAGCCTGCGCCCAGCGCACAGACCGGGTCGGCACAGGCCGAGACGGCCGATGGAGCGACGAACGTCGTGGACAGCTCAAATGCAACTGCTGTAACGGATGCCACGACCGACGAGGAGACGATCGAAAGCGGCGACGGACCGACCATCCCCTCGCTTTCGGACCACATCGAAGCCGTCATTCAGAACCACAGCGGGACGGCCAGACTGGTCGATGAGGACGCGACGCTGCTTTCGGAGGGCGAGGCCGACAATGTCGTCTCGTTGCTTGAATCCGCTGAAAACGTTCCCAAGACCGTCGTTATCGATGCGGACTGTACGCAGAAGCTCCTCGACGTCGCCGCACAGCGCGGCGTCGATGTTGTCATCGCTGCCGGCCACGGCGAGTACGTCAAACAGCCGACGGCCGTGCAGGTCCGTATCGAGGGTTAGAGGTCCCGAACGAGCAACACGCCGTCGCCGTCGTCGTAGTGGTCGGGCAGTTCGTCGGCGAAGGAGAACCCGAACCCGTCGTAGAAGGAACGCGCCCGCTCGTCGTCCGCGCGCGCGGTGAGTCTGATTGACTCGAACTCACGCGTCCGGAGGTGGTCGAGCAGGCCGTCCATCAGCGCCGTCCCGAGGCCCTGTCCCTGTTTTCCGGGCGCGATAGCGAACTCCGCCAGATACGCGACTGGCGGGTCCGGCACGACCAGTGCGTAGCCGAGCGGCTCGCCGATGTCGAGTACCAGCACGAGCGGCGGACCGTCGATTCCGACACCGAGTAGTTCCGGCCACGGCTCGTCAAGCGTGTTTGTCTGGATCGCTCGGAGCCGGGCTTCGTCCTCGGGGCGGGCCTCACGGATCATAAGAGGCCGACGACCAACACGACGCCGACCCCGGCTAATGCGGCCGCCAAGGTCGCGAGCATGTTGACGCCCTGATTGCCGACGACCGAGCCCTCGACGGTCGCACCCAGCAGGCTGTCGACGGTCATGCCGACCAGCCCACAGAGGAGGATGACACCGCTGCCGACCGTGCTGATGTCCTGCGTGAGCGCGGCGATGCCGGCGATGATGCCCGCGCCGACAGCCCCAGCAGCTACGCCCTGCCAGGTCACGCCGCCGTCAGTGCCCGGCTCGACAGGCCTGAGCGTCGTGATGAGCCGCGGATTGTCGTAGAGTCCGCCGAACTCACTGGAGAACGTATCGGTCATCGCCGCGGCGACGGCCCCGGCGAAGGCATAGAAGAACAGGAGCGGGTCGACGGCGATGTGGCTCGGACTCGCCGCCGCCGCGACGACGGCGAACAGCGCGACGATGGAGTTCGCCAGCACGTTCCCGCTCCCGCGTGCGCCGTCGTTCTCCTCTGCGATGCCGCGGTCCAGTTTCTCGTCGTAGCGGTACTTCGTCGAGAGGCCACCGAGCCCGAAGAAGGTTATCAGCATGGCGAACCAGCCGAAGCCGCCGAGCACGATGGTCAAAAGCGAGAGGAGAACGCCGGTGAGCATCCCCGGGAGGGATGCGGTGTCGAGCGCGTAGGAGAGGTATCCGAGCAGGACTGTCACGGCGAGCGCGATGACGACGCGCCGTGCCGTCACTGACGGGTCGAGTTCAAAGAACAGCCACAGCAGCAGTCCCACGGTGAGCATCACCAGCGGGTCGTCCCGTTCGAACAGGACCGAGCGAAGCAGGGCGGCGACGAACGCGCCGCTGGCGGCGAGAAACAGCACGAGCGGCAGGTCGACGGCGGCTGCTCCCTCGCCGACGGCCGCCTGAATCCGCGTTCCAAGCACCTGCCCTGCGACGCCGGCGACGAAGCCGACGAGGACGAAGCCCGCGGTTGCGACCACCTCGTCTGCGCGGACGGTGTATGCGAGTCGCTGGCCGAGGTTGCCGTAGGCGACGATAACGACGACGCCGACGAACACCGGCACCGGTAAACTGAACCGGACGGCAAGTAACGCGAGCCCGGCGGCGGCCAGCGAAAAGGCCGCCAGCCCGTACAGTTTCCCGTCCTCGTAGTCGCCGGGGCGCGCGAACAGGTCGAACAACCGCGAGTCCTGTCCGATGACCGTTACGCCGAGCGCGGCGACGATGACGAAGGGCGCGATAGCGGCGACAGTCGCGAGTTCGAGCGAGCGAAAGCCCGTTGCGGCCGGGACGGCGACCGCGAGGGTCCCCACCGCGGCGAACGCACCTGCCCGACGGACTGTGCCAGTCACGTCCCACCGGTATCCCCGAGAGGCACTTACCCTTTCCGAACTGTGGAGGCGACCGTACCGTGGGATTTACTGTGGCTGTCAGCATACCGGCGGGCGTGGGACTATACGACCGGTATCTCGCAACGCGCGTCCGGCGCAGCGATGCCGACCTGCCCGAGACGGTCGCGCTGGTGATTACAGAGCGGGACCTGCTGTGCGACGGTGCGTATCGGACCCTCGAACGCTTCTTCGACTGGGCTGTTCAGTACGGCACTGACACCGTCGTCGTCTACGTGAGCGTTCTCGACGAAGAGGCGATCCCGACGCTACAGCGTGAACTCGAAAGCGTCACCGCACCACGGGAGATAGCGGTCAGAGTACCGGACGACGAGACGACAGCCGACGCACCGATTCAGATTTCGATCGGCCTCGGCGGGCAGTCGGAGTTTGCGACAGCCGTCCAGAAACTCGCAGATGACGTCGATGCTGGCTCACTCGACCCGGACGACATTGACGAGGCCGCGGTCGAGGAGCACCTCGTTTTCCCGACCGACCCAGATCTGGTCATCAAGACCGGGGCCGAGCGGCTCTCCGATTTCATGATATGGCAGTCCGTGTATTCGGAGCTGTATTTCACCGACGTGAACTGGCAGAACTTCCGGCTGCGGGATTATTTGCGGGCGTTGCGGGATTATCAGGAGCGTCAGCGGCGGTTCGGCCGCTAGAGGATCAGTCTGCGAGGTCGTACTCTTCGTCGAGTCGCTCGCGTTCGGTACTCGGGAGCGCGTCGCGGAACCGTCCGAGCATCCGCTTTGCGGTCGGCAGTTCCGACTGCTCGATAGCGCGAACCAGTGCCAGCGACCGCTCGGCACGGGTCGTCCGCCAGGACTGTTCACGGTTCTGGTACGTCCGAATCGCCCGCAGGAAGTCGACCTTCCGGAACTCTGGCCAGTAGGGGGTACAGAAGAACGTGGCGGCCTCGTTGCCGTTGGCGTGCCACGGCAGGAAGTTCGAGGTGCGTTCGTCGCCGCCGGTCCGGACGATGAGGTCGACATCGCGGGTCGGTCCCTCGTAGAGCCGTTCTTCGATGGTTTCCGCGGAGACATCCGTCGGGTCAAGAGTCCCGTCCTCGACGGCAGTGGCGATGTCGCGAGCCGCGCCGAGCAGTTCGGCCCGGCCGCCGTAGGCCAGCGCGATGTTGAGGTTGAGCTGGTCGTACCGGGCGGTTCGCCCTTCAGCGTAGTCGACAGCGTCTCGGACCCGCTCGGGAAGCATCTCCGTCTCGCCGATGGCGCGGATACACACGCCGGCCTCGTGGACCCGTTCGGCGTCGGCAAACGTTCGGAGCTTCTGTTCGACGAGGTCGAAGATGTGTTCGCGCTCCTCGGGGTCGCGGTCGAAGTTCTCAGTCGAGAACGTGTACAGCGTCACCTCGCGGACGCCGAGTTCGTCGCACCAGTTCAGCAGTGCCTCCGTCGTTTGAGCCCCCTCTTTGTGACCCTCCTGCTTTTCAGCCCCCTGTTTCTCCGCGTAGCGCCGGTTTCCGTCCATTATGACTGCGACGTGGTCGGGCGTCCCTGACAGTTCCCACTGGAGCAATCGCTCGTAGGCCGCATATCCCAGTCGCTTCCCCCTCGATAGCATCGTTGTAATCATTTCAACCACTCAATAAGGGCTTTGTGGAAGGGGCCGGGTACAGTTATTTCCCGCCTAATGTAACGAAATATATGCGCATAGTTTTAATATACCCCGGGTTAACGTTAAAATTGCAATGGCGACCGGTACGGTAGACTTCTTCAACGACACAGGCGGTTACGGTTTCATCGATACCGAAGACTCCGACGAGGACGTCTTCTTCCACATGGAGGACATCGACGGTCCTGACCTCGAGGAGGGGCAAGAAGTGGAATTCGAGATCGAGCAGGCCGACAAAGGCCCGCGCGCGAAAAACCTCACGCGGCTGTAACCATGGCGACAGGCACTGTAGACTTCTTCAACGACACGGGCGGCTACGGTTTCATCGAAACCGACGATGCCGACGAAGACGTGTTCTTCCACATGGAAGATGTCGGCGGCCCGGACCTCGAAGAAGGGCAAGAAGTCGAATTCGATATCGAACAGGCAGACAAAGGCCCGCGGGCGAAGAACCTCAAGCGACTGTAAGCGAGGACGGCTCGCTTTGCAACGGGTTCGCTACTGACTGAGCGGTGCGACTCGGCAGCGTGTGGGTTCCCACCGCTGTCGCCGCCTCGTCCCTCAAACCGAATATCTTCGGGTAGACGCATCAGCGCTCTGAATCCGAAGTGTCTTAGGGATAGCAACACCGACCGCATGGTATGAGCGAAGCCGACGCACTCGACGACGACCTCTATCGGCGGACCAAACAACTACTCGAGCCGGGCGAGATTCAGCTCAACGGTGCTGTCGTCCACACGGAGTACGACGGCAGCGACGAGATAGAGATGATGCAGGCCACCATCGAGGTCGGTGAGTACATCGCCGAGGGCGCTGGACTAGACCCGACGGACACGTTTGTCTACTCCGGCAGCGACGACCCAGAGTTCGCGTCGAACCAGCATCAGGGCCTCACGCTGGACGACGAAGAGTTTGTCTGGGAGTGCCAGCAGCTCCTCCGCAACGGCTCCTTCGATTTAGTCTTCTACTACGAAGCGAGCGCCGACCACGACGGGATTCTCGAAGCTATCGAGGACGCCGGCTACGCGGTCACCGGCGTTGAAGGCGAGTAGCCACGTCAGTCGCTGCTTACCAGCCGTTCCTGACAGTTGTGACAGTAGGTGTAGTCAGGGCCGTTCGCTGCGCCACAGATACGGCAGTTTGTTGCTTCGACGGCGGCCTGTTCGAAGTAGGCGTTGAGCTGGCCGGTGTCGCGACCGTTGCGTTGGCCGCTGAACTGCTCGACGAGCGTGTCGTGTGCGGCGTAGTCCATGAGCCGGAACATGAGAACGAACCACAGCGGCACCCCTATCAAGACGAACAGGTAGACCAGCAGCCGGACCGTCAGTTCGGCTGTCGAGATTACCACATCCGTGGTAGGGACGCTAGGGGGTAAAACGCTCCGGCGACCCGGGTGTGCGGGCTGCACTCGCCCGCCTGTCCCGGGCTGTTTTTATTCGCAGAACCCACAGTTTTCGGTATGAGCGAAGACCTCGGGACGGTAGATCGGGCGGTGTTGAACGCCTTCCAGGGCGGCTTCCCGGTCGTCGAACAGCCGTTCGAACCGGCCGCGGCGGCGCTTGCCGACCACGGTATCGACATCGACGCGGACGAGCTGTTAGCTCGCGTACAGGACCTCGATGACGCGGGCGTACTCACGCGGTTCGGGGCACTCATCAACGCCGAAGCGATTGGCGGCACTGCCACACTCGTCGCAACTCACGCCCCCGAGGACAGCTACGACGACCACGCCGAACTGATAAACGCCCACCCCGAGGTCGCGCACAACTACGAGCGCGAGCACCCCCACCTGAACATGTGGTTCGTGGTCTCGGTGGCCGAGGAAGGGCGGGTCGAGGAGGTGCTGGCCGAAATCGAGGCTGAAACCGGCGAGGAGACGTACAACCTCCCGAAACAGCAGGAGTTCCACGTCGGCGCGAAATTCCCCGTCGAGGGGCCACAGACCCAGGCCGTCGACTGCTCGGACCTTGGGCCGGACGTGACGCCGACCGAGGAGCGGTCGCTCACCGCCGACGAACTGGACCTCGTGCTTGAAATTCAGGACGGCCTGCCGGTGACGGCGACGCCCTACGCCGACGTGGCCGACGCAATCGACGCCGACGTCGACTGGGTGCTGGAGACGATTAAGCGGTTCAACATAGAGGGGAAGGTCCGCCGCGTCGGCGTCATCCCGAACCACTACGCGCTCGGCTACAGCGAGAACGGGATGACCGTCTGGGACGTGCCCGACGAGGTCATCGACGAAGTCGGCCCGGCCATCGCCGAGTTCGACTTCGTGACCCACTGCTACGAACGGCCGCGCCACGACGGCGTCTGGCCGTACAACTTCTTCGCGATGACCCACGGCCGAAGCGAAGCGGAGAGCCAGGAGCGAATCCAGCAGGTCCGCGACCGGATGGCCGAGCACTGGGACGTGTCCGAGGACGACTGGGACACGCTGTTCTCGACGCGCATCCTGAAAAAGACAGGTATCAGGCTGGACGAACGAGCGCGGCAGAACACAGAGACAGCGTGACCGTGCGCATCCGGACTCGGGGGACAGGGGGCGGCGGCCGATGATTCCGCTCATGCACGATTTCGAAGGCGAGACGGTACTCGTCGTCGGCGGCGGTCCAGTCGGTGCCCGCAAGGCCCGGACGTTCGCCACGGAGGCGAGCGTCGTCGTCCTCAGCCCCGAGTTCGCCGACCGGGCGTTCGGGGGCGCAGAGCGGGTCCGGGCCGCACCGACCCCCGAGGAGGCACGGGACTGGGTCGAGCGGATCGACCCGGCGCTGGTCGTCGCCGCGACGGACGATCCGGACCTGAACGACGCCTTCAGCACTGCCGCCAAGGATCACGGCGCGCTCGTCAACCGCGCCGACGACCACGGCGACCAGTCCTTCGGCAATGTCGTCGTGCCGGCCACAGTGCGGGACGACCCCGTGACGCTCGCGATTGCGACCGGCGGGCGCGCGCCGGCGCTGTCGAAACACCTTCGCGAGCAGTTCGAAGACGAGTTCGGAAACGCTGGTCTGATGGCTGCGGTCGTCGGCGACCTCCGTGAGGACCTGCGCGAGCGGGGGGTCCCGCCGGCCGAACGGCGTGACGCCGTTAGGTTCGTTGTCAGATCACGGGAAGTTTGGAAGGCTTTAGATAGTGGCAGGTCCAAGGGTGAGCAAGTAGCTAGAGACGTGATCGGAGAGTTACCTGGTGATCAAACGTGAGAGGGGACACTGGTGCAATCGTTGGGGTCTGTATCTCCCATGAGCGCGCAAGCGTCGACCAATTAGAGACCGCTGCGGCGGACAGCGAGCGCCATGCCGTCGAATCCCTGCTCGCGAATCCGGCGGTCGAAGAAGCGATTGCGCTGCAGACGTGTAACCGTACCGAGGGGTACGTCGTCGTCTCTGATCACGAGGACGGGCTCGACGCGCTCGAACTGTTTACCCGCGCCGTGCCCGACGATGTCGTTGTCGAGATGGGCCACGAGGAGAGTCTCCGTCACTTGCTCCGGGTGGCCGCCGGGCTCGAATCGATCGTACTGGGCGAGGACCAGATCCTCGGCCAGCTCCGGACCGCCTACGAGACCGCCCGCGGCGTCGGCGGCATCGGGCCGATGCTGGAAGACGGCGTCACAAAAGCGATTCACGTCGGCGAGCGCGCCCGTACAGAGACGAAAATCAACGAGGGCGTCGTCTCGATTGCCTCCGCTGCGGTTCGTCTTCTCAAACAGGAGAGTTCGCTGGCAAACGAGACAGCGCTCGTCGTCGGGGCTGGTGAGATGGGACAACTCGCTGCAGAGGCGCTCAGCGAGGAGGTAGACCGACTGCTCGTAGCCAACCGGACCGTGCCACACGCCGAACACGTCGCCGAATCGGTCGACATCGACGCCAGCGCGGTTGCCTTGGACGGCATCGAGGCGGCCGTCTCCGAAGCCAGTGCGGTCATTTCGGCGACGGGAAGCGGCGATCAGGTGTTCGATATCGGAACGTTCAGCGATGTCGGCGAGGTATCGATTGTCGACATCGCACAGCCGCGCGACGTTCCGGCCGGCGCGGACCGCCTCCCGTCGGTGACCGTGTACGACCTCGACGCGCTTGAGTCGGTGACCGCCGAAACGCGGAACAAGCGACAGCGAGCCGCCGAAGCGGTCGAGCGTATCGTCGACGAGGAGTTCGACCGATTGCTCACGCAGTACAAGCGCAAGCGCGCAGACAGGGTCATCTCGACGATGTACGAGAGCGCCGAACAGGTCAAAGCCGCAGAGATTAACAGCGCACTTTCGGCGGCTGACTTCGACGAGGACCAGGCGGAAGTCATCGAAGCGATGGCCGACGCTATCGTCTCGCAGATCCTCGCCGCACCGACCAAGAGCCTGCGCGACGCCGCGGAGGAGGACGACTGGTCGACGATTCACACGGCGCTGGAGCTATTCGACCCAGACTTTGGCGGCCCCGACCAGGCCACCCAACCCGATTTCACCCAGGGTATGTCAGTTGAAGACATTCCCGACGGTATGCGCGACGACATCCCGAACGCGGTGCTCGACCGCCTTTCGGATGACTGACCACGCCCACCTTTTTGCCCACGCCGCCCGACGTGGTCGATATGGCAGACCTGCTCTCTGACGAGGAGATTAGTGACCGGCTACCCGACGGGTGGAGCCGCGACGGCGACGAAATCGTGCGCGCCTTCGAGTTCGACGGGTACCTTGACGCGTCGGGCTTTCTGAGCGCTGCGGCTGGCATCGCCGAGGACGCGTGGCATCACCCGGAGATGACCATCCGTTGGGGCGAAGTCGAAGTCCGACTCACGACCCACGACGCCGGCGGCATCACCGAGAACGACATCGACCTCGCCGAGCGGCTGAACGGCATCCACGACTGACGGCGTGACCGTGGACACGACTGACGGACTCGCATCGCTCCAGCCGACTGCGCCCGACGGCGCGACCGCACGGTACGTTTTCCGGGTGGAGATACGGCTGGAGCCGGCCGCAGATGGGTTGTGGACCGACCCTGACCGGTTCGAGACGACACTGTACCGGGCGTCCGACGAGCCGGGGACCGACGGCTGGCTGTTCTTCCGTGATGCGCTCTGGCGGGGTGAACTCGCTGACGAACCGCACTTCCGTCGGCTCGTCGAAGACGAACTCGGCTGTCAGGTCGTTTCGGCGTCGTTCAGTGAGCTCAGGACTGACGAGGCGTATTTCGACGCGCTGAAAACCAAAATAGCGGACGACCTGTCCCTGTTCAATGCCGATTCGGTCAGCGACGTACTCAACAAGTACCTCGGTAGCTCGATCCGGGTGGCGTGAAACGAGACGCTGCTGCGTAGTCAGTGGCTACAGAGTGGTTATACGCAGTAAAACCGATCGTAGGGCCCGAAAGACTTTATTAGAGACTCTCCAAGTGATGTATCCTCATGACCACCGACTACGACTTCTGGCTGTTCGATCTCGACGGGACGCTCGTCGACATCGAGCCAGCCTACCCCCGGAAGGTGATGGGTGCCGTCGGCGACCGCCTCGGCGTCGAGTTCACCGACCGGGAACGGGATACACTCTGGTACGGATTCGGTGGGACACGGTCGCGGACGCTCGCGGAGCGCGGCGTCGACCAGCAGGAGTTCTGGCGGCTGTTCCACGAGGAGGAAGACCCCGTTGCTCGGGCCGAGGCGACGTACCTCTACGACGACGCCGAGGCGTTCCTCGCCACCCTCGATTCACCGGTCGGACTGGTCACACACTGCCAGCAGTACCTCACCGAACCGGTACTTGACCATCTCGACATCGCCGACTGGTTCGAAACGGTCGTCTGCTGTGACGACGATATCGGCTGGAAGCCCGACCCGAAACCGGTCGAGCTGGCGATGCGGGATTTGGGTGTCCGGTACAACGGCTACAGCGGCGTGCTGGCTGGGGACAATCCGTCAGATATCGGTGCAGCGTGGAACGCGGGCCTTGATGGCGTCCACGTTGGTCGGCGGTCCCCGGCGGAGACGGGGCGGTGCGTGCGCGGCGACAGACGCGTCGCCACGTTGCTCGATCTGGTGTCGTCTCAGGGCAGGTAGTCCCAGTCCTCGACGGTGACGGTCGTTCCAGCATCGATACCAGCCTCGTCAGCGGGCACGGACACCCAGCCGTCAGCCCTGGTCGCCGTCACGAGGTCAACGCCGGGCAGCGGCGTTGCCGTCCCGTCGCTCACAGCGACCGGCGTAAACGTCTCGATACCGTTCTGACTGTCGACGTTCGCTGCTAGCGTCGCTCGTGTCTCGGGATGAGCAGATAGCGGGGCGTGGGCAAACGTCTTCAAAAGTGGACGCACGAGTTGAACAGCGCCGACGCGGGCCGCGCTTGCCGACTCCGGCAGCAGTACCACCGGTCGGTTCTCGACGACGGCTAGTCCGGCCCGACGGCCGGGGTCAATCGCGAGGCGGTCTGCAAGCACCTCGCCGAGTTCGGCGACGATTTCTCGGAGCGTATCACCCGGCTCCGTTCCGGTAACGACGATCATATCACGGGTGAGGTCGCGCTGGACGGCCATCCGGAGCGCCGGCGCGTCGTCGGCGACTGGGTCCCGGTAGGTCACCTTCCCGCCCCAGCGGTCGACGTACTGAGCAAGGGTGAATCCCGCTGTCTCGACCTTGCTGGCCGCGCTGGCATCCGCTCGGAGTTCATCACCGGTCGGGACGATTCCGACCTGTGGTCGCTGGCGGACGAGCAGTTCGGAGACGCCGGTTGCCCGCAGCAGCCCCACGTCACCGGGCCGTACCTGATGGCCCTGTTCGAAGACAGTATCGTCGACCGAGATATCTGCCTCCTCGACAGACTCGTTCGCCGTCGTCTCTGTCGCCAGAATGCGTCCGACGGCGACGGAGAGCGGAATTCTGTCCGTCCGGTCGATAGGTCCGGCGACACTGCCGATTCGGCGGCGGGCGGTCTCCAGCGAGAGCGACGCAGCATCCGACGGCGAGGGGCCAGCCATACCCGTACTAGCGGCCGCTGTATCAAAAGTGCCCTGCGTAGTGGCACTGTCTCGATGCGGTGCCGGCTTCAGCCACCGCGGCGACGCTGCTTTGTGTTGCCTGCCGCGGGCAGCGACGTTGCTCTCAGCAATCTACTGCGCCCTGGGCGTCGGTCGGCATAACTGGGAACATTTTTTTCAGCCGGGTCCGGCATCGACGTATGGTCCTCCCGCAACTGGTCGCCACCGTGTTCCTGATCATCGGTAGCTTCGTCCTCTTCCGCGGTGGCCAGGAACTCCGAACGGTGTTTCACATCCTCCGGAACGACCCGGTCCCAGTGCGCTCACTCGATGGCCACACCGGCCCCGTCGAAATCACCGGTACGGCTGTCGCCCACGAGGAGGGCGAGACCGTTACGGCCCCCTTCACCGGCAGCGAGTGTCTGGCCTACACCTACGAGGTCGAGGAGTACCGGTCGTCGGGGAAACACTCACACTGGGAGACGCTGGACGAGGGGCAGGACGGCGTCGACTTCGTCGTCGACGACGGGACCGACCGCGTTCGCGTGAACCCCGACGGAGCGGACGTGCGGTTCGAGTCACAGTCGGTGACGGTCTCCCCCGGAACCGAACTCCCCGAGCGCCTGGCCGACTACGTCGAGCGAACGGAGGGCGTCGAGGCACAGGACGGGTCCGTGAACCTGCTCGTGACGGAGATCAGCCTGGGGAACAAACAGCGCTTTACCGAGCGCCGACTGGACGTTGGGGAAGATGTGTACGTCTACGGTCAGGCGATGCGTGGCCCCGCAACAGAATGGGGGAGCAATCTGGTCGACGCTATCGTCGGGGACGGCGACGGGACGCCGGTGTTCGTCATTTCCGACACCAGCGAGCGTGGTACTGCCCGACGGATTGTCCGGGGTGCTATCGCCGAAGTCACGTTCGGACTTGTCGCGGTCCTCATCGGCGCCGCTGTCCTCCTCTCTGTCCTCCTGTAGTAGCGAAGACCGTCGGGTTTACCACAGCCTACCACCTAGACGAGCGTATGTCTGCCCTGCGTGAAGCGCTTCGGGACCTTCCCGATGCCGTGTTCGCGGACGTGCTCGAATCCGAGGACGAATACCTGCTCGTGCTCGACCTGCCGGGTGTGACCGCGGAGACAATCGACGTGACCGTTGAAGGGGGCCGCCTTCGCATCGACGGGCAACGGACCAAAGACGTGCCCGGAGAGTTCACCTTCGTCCGCGAGGACCGCTCTGTCTTCCTTGATGCCGAACTCCCGCTCCCGCCGGACACGACCGGGCAGGGCGGGGAGGGCACCGTCGAAAACGGCGTCCTCGAACTCCGCCTGCCGAAGGCAACAGCCGCACCGAGTACGACGATCCCGATTGACGGGGACTGACTCAGAGGTGGCAAGCCGGTGAACCTTCGCGCGTACTGGCGGTTCCTCGTCGTCGCTCGCCACTTCCTGCCCTTGTTGGTCGCGTACGCACGAGACCGAAAGCGGTTCTTCGTGATCGGCTCATCGCGCCGCGTCACGCCCGAACAGCGTCGCAAACGGGCACAACAGCTACTGGACTCGCTGCTGACGCTCGGCCCGACCTTTATCAAACTCGGCCAGATCCTCTCGACGCGGCCGGACGTCCTGCCGCCGGAGTACATCGAGGAGTTCTCGAAACTGCAGGACCGCGTGCCGCCGGCGGACTGGGACGAGGCGCGGGTCGTCATCGAGGACGAACTTGGGGCTGTCGACGACCGCTTCGACGAGTTCGAGACAGAGGCGATAAGCGGGGCGTCGCTCGGGCAGGTGTATCTGGCGGAGGTCGACGGCGAGAAGGTCGCGGTCAAGATTCGCCGCCCCGGCATCGAGGCGCTTGTCGAGGCCGACCTGCGGGTCGTCCGCTGGTCGCTCCCCCTGCTGATGTATTTCATCGACGATTCCCGGTCGTTCTCGCTGGAGACGCTCGCCGACGAGTTCTCGAAGACCATCCGCGAGGAGATGGACTACCAGCGAGAGGGCCGGATGCTCACCGAGATCCGGGAGAACTTCCGTGACAACGACCGCATCTGTATCCCCAACGTGAAGGAGTCCCACTCGACGCGGCGCGTCCTGACGATGGAGTACGTCCCCGGGACGAAGATAAACGACATCGACAGCCTCGATGCGGGCGGTATCGACCGCACGGAGCTGGCCGAGACACTCCAGCGGGCGTACCTCCAGATGATTATCGACGACGGCGTCTTCCACGCTGATCCGCACCCGGGGAACCTCGCCGTACAGGACGACGGGACGCTCGTCTTCTATGACTTCGGGATGTCTGGGCGGGTCGACCCGTTCGTCCAGGACAAGATCATCGACTTCTACGCCGCCGTCGCCGACCAGGACATCGACGCTATCCTCGACGCGCTCATCGAAATGGGGACGCTCTCGCCGGAGGCCGACCGGCAGGTGATGGGCGACGTGATGGAACTGGCCATCGCCGACGCCCGCGGCGAGGACATCGAGCAGTACCGCGTCCAGCAGATTATCCAGCAGGTCGAGGACACCATCTACGAGTTCCCGCTCCGACTGCCGGCGAACCTGGCGCTCGTACTGCGCGTCGCCACGGTCGTCGAAGGCGTCTGTGTCACCCTCGACGAGGACTTCGATTTCATCGGTGTCGCGACCGACTACCTCCGCGAGGAGGGGTACATCGCCGAGGGCGTCCGGAACTTCGTTGAGGACCGCGCAACCGAAGTGTCAGATGCCGCCCGGTCAGCCGTCCGGATCCCGCCGAAACTGGAGTCCGCCCTCGACAGGGTCGAGCGCGAGGACTTCCGTGTGCAGGCCGACATCGAGGATTCCGATGGCCTGCTCGCGACGATGACCAAGCGGCTCATCCTCGGGATGTTGCTCGCGAGCACACTGTTCTCGACGGCGTTTCTCTACACGCAGGCGTCGCTGCCGGCCACCGGAGTCGGCATCGCTGGAACCGTCGGCCTCTCTCTGGCGCTGTGGTGGTCGTTCCGCTCGAAGAAGGCTGTCCGCGCCAAGCCGCAGTTCACGCGACAGAGTATGCGCGAGCAAGACCGGGAGAGCCCGGGCGGCCTCAACACCTCTTTCGGCGAGGACACCGACGACGCCTACAGCGGCGACTGAACGCCGAGCGAGGTTGGGGGTCAGAGCCGCTTTTCGAAGTGAACGAGTTCGTACTCGCCCTGTGTCGACCGGTCGACCTCCTGATACCCCTCGTCGCGGTAGAACGCGACCGCGGCGGCCTGGCTCTGTGATGTCGTCGCCAGCAAGCGCTCGTACCCCCGCTCGGCCACTTGCTGTTCGAGTCTGTGCAGGAGTCGACGACCGTAGCCACGCCGCTGCCGAGACGGAGCGACCCGCATCCGGTGGAGTTCGGCCGCGCCGGGTACAGTTCGCTCGTCGGCGTGGCCGACCTCGTTCGGGAGGAACCCGCCCATCGCGGCGAGGCCGCCGTCGAACGTCTCCGGCAGTTCGTCGTCGGCGGGAACGACGCCGACGAGAAACGCGCCGCCGGTGTCGAAATACCGCGTCTCGATGTTTTTCAGGTCCGACGTTCCGGGGATGTCGCTGGGGTCGTTGCCGGTCGCACGTATCGCCCGCTCGTGGAGACGCCAGACGGCGTCGGCGTCTCGGTCGTCGTAGGACCGAAACTGAATCGGGTCGATCATCGAATACGTTCTGGACGACTCATTGTCGAAGTGAGGCTTTAATTCTACCTTATCAGCGTATGGTTCTATTATAGCCGCCTGAATTTATCCGGAACGTTCAGTATTCCGGCTCTGGTACAGGGGGTATGAGAGAATTCGGTGGCACATGCTGGGTGCAAACCCCCGTTTGCGGACGCGATACGTCGATACCATTACGATCAAGGGGGCACGTGAGTCGACAATGACGGCCCCAGCAACCAACAACGTGGTGTTGGTCACGGTTGACTCGCTGCGGGCGGACGCACTGGGTGGCGCTGACAGCGTCTCCCCTGTCATGGACTCGCTCGCCGAATCGGGCGTCGTCTTCGAAAACGCCGCTGCACAGGGGAACTGGACGCCGTTCTCGTTTCCCAGCATCCACGGGTCACGCCCAGTGTTCGCGGAGAGCGAGGACATCGGTCTGGCATCGACGCCGACGCTGGCTGAGCAAGTCTCTGATGCCGGCATCGAGACCGCAGGATTCAACGCCGCAAACGGCTTTCTCACCGATCACTGGGGGTACGACCGCGGGTTCGACGAGTTCGAGCCGTTCGTCGACAGCGGCGGCTACAGCAAGTACCTGGCGGCCCACCCGACGATTCAGGCCTGGGTCCAGCTGGGAACCTCGCCGTTCCGGCGCGCTGCGACCGTTCTCAGTGGCGGGTCCGACGAACGCCCCTTCGCTGACGTGTCCCGGATGGGGGACCTCGAAGATCGCGCCACTGAGTTCCTGAAAACGACCGACGGGCCATTCTTCCTGTGGGTCCACTACATGGACACACACACGCCGTACGTACCGGCTCCGCGGCATATCCGCGAAGTGTCCGACAACCACTTCGGCGTTCTCCGGATGCTCACGTCCCACCTCCGAACCGGGCTGGGCTGGGAAGTCGACGACCGGACACTGGAGACACTTCGAACCCTGTACGAGGCGACAGTCCGGCAGGTCGACGCCAGCGTCGGTCGGCTACTCGACACCCTCGAAACCGAAGGCTACCGCGACGATACGGCCGTCATCGTCGCCGGCGACCACGGCGAGGAGTTCCTCGAACACGGCCATCTCGCTCACTACCCCAAGCTCTATCGGGAACTCATCGACGTTCCCTACATCATCTCGACGCCGGACGGCGAGGGGCAGTCAGTTGAGACGCCGGTCGGCCTCGATACAATCGCGCCGACAGTGTGTGACCTGCTGTCGCTCACGCCCGCGACGGAGTGGGACGGGGAGTCTGTCGCTCCGGCGGTCCACGGCGCGGCTATCGAGGACCGCGGCCCCATCGTCTCCGCAGCGGTCCGGGGCGAGAGCGTGACCAGCCAGCCGATTCCACGGAGCCGCGCGGACGGGGAACTCCTCCTCAGCGCACGCGACGAGCGCTACACGTACATCGAGTTCACAGACTCGGGCCGCCAGGAACTGTACGACCGGACGAACGACCCCGAGGAGCAGGTCGATCTGTGTTCGGACTCGACGGACGCCGACCCGCCGGCGACCGTTCTCGACCGGCTTTCGGATGCTGTCGCTGAACACCTCGCCACCCTCGACAGCGACGGGAACGGAGCTGGAACCACTGAAGCATCCGACGAAATAACAGCACGGTTAAAGGCGCTCGGTTATCAGTAAGGCTGTATGGCGTCCGCTGTCGTCACACCGGCCCGGCGACAGCAGCTCGTCCGGTTTTTCCTCGTCGGCGTGGTCGCGGCAGCCGTCCAGACGGTGTTGCTGTGGTCGTTCGTCGATGTCGGCGGCCTAAACTACATCCTCGGGGCGGCGCTCGCTATCGAACTCACGATACTGTTCCAGTACGTCCTCAACAACGCCTGGACGTTTCACCGGTCGCAACACTCGACGCTCAAAGAGTACATGCTGGGGATGGGGAAGACGAATCTCGTCCGGGGAACGGCGATTCCGCTCCAGCTGGGTCTCCTCTATGCGTTCGTCACTTGGGGCGGCGTCACGTACCTCATCGCGAACGGCGGCGCAATCGTCATTACTGGCGTGTACCGGTACGCGCTGGACGCCCACTGGACGTGGGGTTAGACCGTCGGAACGGGGACCTCGTCGAGCACGCTCTGGATAACCGTTCCCTTGTCGACCTGCTCGACGCGGGCATCGGGGGTTAACACCAGCCTGTGTGCCAGCACCGGCTGTGCGACCCGCTTGATGTCGTCCGGAGCAACGTACTCCCGACCCGCGATTGTCGCCATCGCTCGCGTCGCCTCGAACAGCCGCTGGGTCCCACGGGGTGAGACTCCCACATCTACGCGGTAGTCGTCCCTGGTCGCCCGGACGAGGTCAGCCATGTACTGCAGCAGGTCGTCGTCGACGGTGACCGTCTCCGGAACGTTCCGGAGTTCCGTGACCGATGCCGCGTCGAGTATCGGCTCCACGGTCGGGCTCTGTGTCGTCCGGCCGGCACGCCGCCGGAGGAGTTCGACCTCGCCTTCGTCGTCCGGGTAGCCGAGTGACGTCTTTGCCAGGAACCGGTCGACCTGCGCCTCTGGCAACTCGAAGGTCCCCTCCATGTCGACCGGGTTCTGGGTGGCGATGACGAAGAAGGGTTCGGGCAGGTCGTACGTGTCTCCGTCGACGGTGACCTGTCCTTCTTCCATCGCTTCGAGCAGCGCGGACTGTGTCTTGGGCGGTGCGCGGTTGATCTCGTCGGCCAGTACGACGTTGGCGAACACTGGCCCCTCGGTGAATTCGAAGCTCCGGGACTCCTCGTTGAAGATGTGTGTTCCCGTGATATCGGCCGGCAGGAGGTCCGGCGTGAACTGGATGCGAGAGAAAGACAGTCCTAGCGCGGTCGCGACGCTGCGGGCGGTCAGCGTCTTCCCTGTGCCGGGCACGTCCTCGAGCAGGACGTGGCCCTTCGCGACAACACCCAGCAGCACCGTCTCGAAGAAGCCGCGGTCAGCGATGACGGCACTTCCGATCTCATCGAGGATCTGACTCGACGCCTCGCTTGCCTCGGTAGCGTCCATAGCCTGTCATGTTACGGGTCCGATAAAGGGGTGTCGAGTCCGAAATCGAAACCCCTAAAGAGCAAACGGCGGTACTGATGGATGAGCCGAGGTAGCCTAGCCTGGCCAAGGCGGTTGCTTCGAGAGCAACTGTCCTCACGGACTCAGGAGTTCAAATCTCCTCCTCGGCGTTCTCTGTATCAGAACCGACGAGCGTCGCGAGTCTGAATGCTGGAGCAGACGGTTCGGATGAGGGGCCATGGCGCGATGCTGTGACTGCCGCCCGTGGTTCACCGCCGCTCTCCGGTACTCTCTGACTGAACAGCGAGCGATAGTGCTGGGTCTAAGCGGACCGTTTCCGGTCGACTGCTCGTCAGGTCAGCAAGAAGATCAGCACGCTGATCGTCATGACGATGAGAATAAACGCCGCGGCAAGCGCGCCGCCCATCGACACCATCGCGTTGGCGGTCGAAGCCAGCGTCTCGGTGCGGTCGTTGCCAAACACCGTCACGGTCACCTGTTCGCTCGCCATCCCGGCCTCGACGGGTTCAAGATCGGCGACGGCTCTGTCGACGAGGTCCCCGATGAGCGCAACGATCTCCTTCTCGGGGATGGCCTGTCCGACCTGATTCTCGGCCTCGACGGTATTGACGATGTGGGTGTCGCTGGTCATCACCTCCATCATATCCACGCCTTCGGCGGCGTCGATGATGCGCTGACGGAGGCCCGGCTCCATGTTGTTGCCGTCGATGAGTACGTACGCCGTCCGCTGGTCGTTGACCTCGAAGACGCAGACCCGGATGCCGAGCGGGCCGATGCCCTCCTCAGGCTCCCAGGGCGTTGCGTCCCAGGCGACCCCACAGCGGAGCCGGCCAGTTTCGGCGTCTGTGAGCAGGCTCCCGAGCTGTCCGGCTCCGTGGAGCATATCGAAGGACCGCTGACTGCCGGGCACGACGTGGCCAAGGTCGTCGCCTTCGAGTCCGTCGTTGCAGTTGTGCGCGTCGACCAGCAGCACGTCTTCCAGCCCGTCGGCCCGCGCTTCCGACATCGCTGAGAGTCCAACGGCGTACTCCACGTCGTCGGCACAGCCCGGCGCGTACGTGTTCACGACGAGCGCGTCGGAGCCAAATGCCTGTCCCGTCAGTGTGGCCTCGCCCTCGGTGACCTGGTGGCCTGCCGTCGCATGGCTGTCGTATTCGATGTGCTGGTACGCCGTCTCAGCCGTCGACAGGATCTTGTCGACTTCCCGCTCTGTAACGAGATTGAAGTCATGGCCGGCAGTCGCGTGGGGCGGGAATGCGAGGCCGTCAGCCGACTCGGCGACGCGTCTGGGGAGGTTCCCCCCGCCGATCTCACCCATCGGACCGGGGTGAATCATCGGCAGAACGAACCGGGCTTTCTCCTCACCGTCCGGCCGACGGACCGACAGCAAGGTGACCGGAACGACGGCCTCTTCGCCGATATCTTCGAAGAACTCCTCCAGTTCGCGCGTGCCCTCGGCGATGTGGCCGATGAAGCCCCGGAGGAAATCTAGTGCGGAAACGCCCAGCGAGGAGCGCCACGGTTGGTCGATAACGACGAGGAACAGCCAGACCGCCAGCGCGTAGATGACACAGATAACTGCGAGGATGATGAAATCCTCCGGGATGAACCCCTGTACCTGTGGCGGGACCTCTTCAGGGCGAGAAAGGTACTCCCGGAGCATCGGATCTTCGAGGATGAACGCGGTTGCCCCGCTGTATATCGCCAGCAACACGGCGGCAGTGACTGTCTGGACGCTCGCCGGCACCGTTGCTTTCAGCAGTGAGTGTCGCGAGACGGCCATCAGTATCAGCAGCCGGAAGGCGAATATCGACGCTAGCGCGACTAGCAATACGTCGAAGACGAAGTTCTGCCCGAGGCGGACAGTAAAGATGGCGATGAGGCCGGCAACGGTCAGCATCGCGATGGTGATGAGCTCACAGATGACTGCAAGCAGGGTGGCCCGGTTCGGGGTGAGTTGCCCGCCAAGCTGCCGGTCGACCCACGGCGTCACCGCACTGGCGATTGAGGTCGGCAGGCCGATGAGAAACACGCCCTGCCAGGCGTCGTCAAGGATGAACCGTGAGTCAAACGCAACGATGCCAGTCATCGCGGCGATGACTAGCGCGAAGGCTAGGCTCGTATACCAGGTCGGAGCCCTGAAAATAAACCGCGAAAGGCTAGCAAGATTTCCCTGTGTCGCCGTCATTTTTGTATCACACCCTACGAGCGAATATAAAACCAGTTACATTCTTTCCCGACGGTTACTGGCGGGCGACGGACTGCTGATCACACAGCGACAGGAAGTTCTCGAACACTTCTTCGCCCTCTTCGGTGTGGGCGACCTCCGGATGCCACTGGACGCCGTATATCGCCTCGTCCGTGTTGCTCATCGCCTCGACGCCACAGACGTCGGAAGTCGCGGTTCGCTCGAACCCGGGTGGGACTTCCTTCACTTCGTCAGCGTGGCTGGCCCACACACGCGTGTCGGGGTACAGCGAACCGAGGAGCGGGTCGTCCTCGTCGAGAATCTCGACCGTCACGTCCGCGTAGCCGCCGTACTCGCCGCCGCCGACCCGGCCGCCGAGTTCGTCGGCGATGAGTTGCATGCCCAGACAGATGCCGAGTACGGGAATGTCGAGGTCAAGGTACTCGGGACAGTTCCCGATATCGTCCATGTCCGGGCCGCCCGAGAGGACGATGCCGTCGGCGTCAATCTCCTCGGGTGGGGTTGTGTTGTCCCTGAGCGAGACGTCGACGCCCATGTCACGGAGCGCGCGCTGCTCCAGATGTGTGAACTGTCCGTGATTGTCGATAACGTCGATTCGAGTCATTACTGACGCGAAGGCTACGAAGGCGTATATATCTCCTGATGCAGCCGAACGGTTCCGCTCGTGTCCGGCTTCAGGGCCACTCTCGAAGGGTTTGGCGAATCTCGTCGAGAACTGTCGGGCCGCAGAATTCCAGCGTCACGACATTGCCGTCGTCCGAAGTCGTGAGGTGTACGGCCCCGCCGTAACTCTCGACGATCCACGTCGTCAGCCACAGCCCGATTCCTTTCGAGTGGTGGAGTTGCGTCTCCTGTCTGCTGTCGAGGACCTCTCGCTCGTGTTGTGGAATCGACGGACAGTTATCGCCGATGTGGACGAACACGGTTCGACCGTGTTCTTCGACCGAGATATACAGTGTCGGGGTCTCCTCGCAGTGGACGACTGCGTTCTCGATAACATTCCGGAACACGATGTCGAGCATCCAGTCGGCGTACACCCGCGACTGCTCGGGGAGGTCGAGTTCGACGGTTGCCTCTGGGTGCGACTGCGTGGTGTTTTTTATTTGTTCTCTGATGCATGGGACAAGGTCAATCGGCTCCTGTGCGCGACGGTCTGCATCGAACGCAAACTCTATCTGTCGCGCTTTCTCCGTCGTATCGATGATAGCATCGATTGTGCCGCTCAATTTGTCGGCGTGGGCACGGCATTTGGGGTCCCCGCGCTCTGTGGCATCCCGCTGCAGTTCACCGAGGTGTCCGAGTGCGACGTTGAGATCGTTTCGGAGATCGTGCCTGAGTACCCGGAATAACACTTCGTTGCTCTGTGCGAGTCGGCGTCGAGACCGCCGGAGTTCCAGCAGCCATCCGAACAAAATCCCGCCGAACCCGCCGACTGCGACCCCACTTGCGAGTATCGACGGGATCATCGAGGACTGCGGTATCGGAGCGAGCAGTACGACGACTTTGATGAGCGTAAACAGCGCGATACCCAGCCCGCACCACTCCGCAGCAGTCCATATCTGGTCGCCGGATAGTCCGCTCACTGGAAGCCAGTAGTTCGCCGCTACTAGGGCTAGCGCTGGTGTCAGCCCTACGCTGAGGATGACCATATCGATCAGGGACGGACGGGCGGTAGAGATGCCGTGGGCGAGCAGTGCGCCGGTGATCACAACACCGGTGGCGACGACATATCCCGTCCCCAGCGACTGCTTCGTGAGCGCCGGAGAGGTCACTATACTACTCAGTTACTGTGATCCTACTTATCCGTCTGCCACCAATTATCACTTTTGGTATTGGGGCGGGGTTACGAGTCGTCGTACCGGTCGGCTGCCGATTCAAATCCCAGTTCGGATTCCTCCCTAGAGCGGCGCTGTTCCCGCTGTGCGATAGCTTCGGGGTCTGGATTCACGTCGTCGTCGAGCCGTGCCCACGACTGGTGTATCTTGGCGTGACACCACCGGCAGAGAAATACCGTTATCTCATGCGATAGCTCGTCGCCGCCGTCACGGTATGAGAGGTGGTGTTCCTCCAGTAGCGGCCGCTCGTCGGAGTGGGCCATCCGCCGCTCTTCGAGTCCGCAGCGAACACACTCCCGGTCGTGGTTCCGGGAGCGGAAATGCGGGCAGTCGGCCCAGTCCCACTCTGGCTCCGTGTCTGCGTCCGCGTCGTCGGGCGCAATTGCTGCCGGACAGCGAAAGTCGTCAGCGCTCCGTGCGTTGGCGAATTCGGGGTCGTGGCGGCCGTGTTCGCGCGCCCAGCGGCACTTCCCTTCGCTGGTAACGAAGTCACATCGCGTCACGTGGTCGTACGGGTCGTCGACGCCGACGGATGTCCCCCCGAGAGCCTTCTCCATGTCATGTAGTCCGTGGTCGGCCCCCTCAAACCCTCCGCTCCGACAGAAGACTTTTTGACTGCTTACGACTTCCGCGGTGGTATGCGACTCGTCCACGACCCCGACGGCGCGGCTCGCCCTCTCGCGACGGAGGTGGAATACGCCGAGTCGATACTCGAACAGGGCCGGGGGCTGATGTTCCGGTCATCGATTCCCGACGACTACGCGCTCGTCTTCCCTTTCAACCGCGCCAGCCGACAGTTTATCCACATGCTGTTCGTCCGGTTCCCGCTGGACGTACTCTGGCTCGTCGACGAGGAGGTCCAAGCCGTCGAAACCATGCAACCCTGGCGCTCGGTCGGCTACGCAACTGCGGACACTGTCATCGAACTGCCCAGTGGCGCGGCATCGGACGTTTCTGAGGGTGACACGGTCCGCCTGGAATCCTGAACACGACCGGTGTGAAGTGTGGTAGTCAGTTCCGTCACCTTTTAGACCGTGAGGATTAGAGTAGACACCACTATGTCGGAACACCCGACGGAGGATAGAGGAAGTCGCCGCAAGGCGGCTGGCCGCGAAATTCGTGGCGCGTGATGGAGCATCTTCTGTGAGTCAGAACACACTGTTCGAGGGGCACCCAGCGATGCGTGCGCTCTCAGATGTCGGTGAGGTACAGTTTCTCGACACGACACTGCGCGACGGTGAGCAGGCCCCTGGCGTCTCGCTGACGCCGGACGACAAGGCCGATATCGCTCGCTCGCTCGATGCGGCGCGTATTGATGTCATCGAGGCCGGGAGCGCCTGTACTGGCCCCGGCGAGCGCGAGACGATTTCCCGCGTCGCGGGACTCGACCTCGACAGTACTGTCACCAGCTTCTGTCGTGGGATCCAGAACGATATCGACCTCGCGCTTGACTGCGGTGTCGACGGCATCAACCTCGTCGTTCCGGCCAGCGACAAGCACGTGGAGCAGAAGGTCGGCACCTCGAAGACCGAGAACGTCGACAACACCGTCGAACTGGTGGAGTACGCCACCGACCACGGGCTCTGGGTCGAGGTCATCGGCGAGGACGGCTCGCGGGCCGACCTGGACTACCTCGAAGAACTGCTCGGGGCCGGAATCGACGCCGGCGCGAACCGCATTTGCTGGGCCGACACCGTCGGCCACGCGACGCCGGACCGCGCGCTTGAATGCGTCTCTCGGCTCTCGGATCTGGGTCCGGTCAGCACTCACACCCACGATGATCTGGGGCTGGCGGTGACGAACGCCCTGGTCTCCATTGCGGCGGGTGCGGACCTCGTCCATGGGACGATAAACGGCATTGGCGAGCGGGCCGGCAACGTCGCCCTCGAAGAGGTCGCCATCGCGCTCGACCACGGCTACGGCGTCGAATCGATGGACCTCACCGAAGTGTACGACCTCGCCCAGCTCATCGCCAACCGGACCGGCATCCCGCTGGCTCCGAACAAGGCGGTCGTCGGCGAGAACGC